>DFXC01000166.1:0-13535 GCA_002383105.1 Hyphomicrobiaceae bacterium UBA4118 | reverse complement strand
GCACCGGCCCGAGATCGACCGGCTCGAAGGGAAGCTCCTGGTCGTTCTCGGCGAGAAGCTGCTCGACTTGGGCCAACGGCGTGCCGGCGAGCGCGACGAGAACGAGCTCGCTCGGCTCGTAGAGCGGCACGCCGACCAAGCTCTCGGTGCTCAGAACCGCGCCGTATTGCACCGGGCGCCCGACCTCGCGCTTGGTGCCGCGCCCCATCACCTCAAGCGGGGTCCGCGTATCGGCGGCCTCGGCGACGAGATAGGCAAGCTCCTCCACCGTGTCAGGAGCATGGAAGCCGACGCGCATATGTCCGGTCACTGGGCCCCACGTCCTTCCAGCGGAAACACCTTGCCGGGATTGAGCAGCCAGTCCGGATCGAACACGGTCTTTACCCGCATCTGCTGAGCCAGGTCCATGTCTGAGTACTGCAAGCGCATCAACTCGCGCTTCTCGATGCCGACGCCGTGCTCGCCGGTCAGGCAACCCCCGAGCTCAACGCACAGCTTCAAGATCTCCGCGCCGCATAGCTCGACCCGCTCGAGCTGGATCGGATCGTTGGCGTTGTACAGGATGAGAGGATGCAGATTGCCGTCGCCGGCATGAAAGATGTTGGCCACGTCGAAGCGATAGCGCCGGCAAATCCAGCCGATCTCGTCGAGCGCCTTGGTGAGCTTGGACAGCGGGATGACGCCGTCCATGCAGTAATAGTCGGACAGCTGCCCAATGGCGCCGAAGGCCGCCTTGCGGCCCTTCCAGATGAGCGTGGTCTCCTCCTCGCTTTGGCTCCGGCGCATCATGGCCGGGTTGAAGTCCAAGGCGATCTCGCCGATCCTCTCGAGAAGGGTGTCGATCTCGTCCTCCGACCCTTGCACCTCGACAATGAGGAGCGCCTCGACGTCGAGCGGATAGCCGGCCTTGACGAAATGCTCGCAGACATGGATGGCGGGGCGATCCATGAACTCGAGCGCCACGGGAACGATGCCGGCGGCGATGATACCGGCGACGCACGCTCCCGCCGCCTCATTGGAATCAAAGCCGAGCAGCATGGGACGCGCGCCTTCGGCAGCCTTGAGCAAGCGCACGGTCACCTCGGTGACGACCCCGAGCTGGCCCTCAGAGCCTGTGATCAAAGCGAGGAAATCGTATCCCGGGGCGTCGAGGCTGGCGCCGCCGATATCGATGATCTCTCCGCTCATCAGCACCATGCGGACGCCTAGAATGTTGTTCGTCGTGACGCCGTATTTCAGGCAGTGCGCCCCGCCGGAATTGGTGGCGACATTGCCGCCCACGGTGCAGGCGATCTGGCTCGAAGGGTCCGGCGCATAGAAGTAGCCGTCCGCCGCGACCGCCTGGGAGATGCCGATATTGGTGAGACCCGCCTCGACGCGGGCCACGCGGTTGGTGAGGTCGACGGAGAGCACCTTGCTCATGCGGCTCAGGCAGAGCACGATGGCGTCTTCGAGCGGCAAGGCCCCGCCCGATAGCGAGGTGCCGGCGCCGCGCGGCACCACCTTGACGTGGTTCTCGTGGCAGAAGCGCAGGATCTTGCTCACCTCCTCGGTGGTTCCCGGCAGCACCACGGCAAGCGGCAGGCAGCGATAGGCGGTGAGCGCGTCGGTCTCGAAAGTGCGCCGTCCCTCCCGGTCGGTGATCAGGGTTGCCTCCGGAACGAGCCTCTTGAGCTGCCGCAAGAGGTCGGTCCGGCGCTGAAGGATCGCGAGATCCGGATTTGGCATGGAAAGTTGCGACATCCTTGGCTCCGAGCGCGGCCGGCCAGTTCAAATTATGGGCTTACCCCTAGTCTTTCGCACGCGCGCGGTTGGCGGGCAATACGCCCTGGCTCGGGCCGGGGCGTTGCGCACCCTCGCCGCCGCGCCCACTGGGGCATCCTCCGAGTTACGATGTCGCAGACGGGCTCTTTTTATGGCAGTTTAGGCTTCTGCTACAGTCAATTGAAATTGACAGAGCCGGGAAGAACGCTGGGCATCGTCCGGACAGGAAGACTGTGCGGACGTTATCTTAAGGAGGATCGGGATGAGGAAGATTGGGCTGGGCGCCGTTTTGCTGGTGGCTCTGAATGGACCGGCGTTCGCCGCGGGCGATGCGGATAAGGGCAAAGCCGCCTTTGCCGTATGCGCGGCTTGCCATCAAATCGGCCCTGGCGCCAAGACGCTGATCGGGCCGGAGCTCAACGGCGTTGTCGGACGCAAGGCGGCGAGCGTCGCCGACTATCCGATGTACTCGGCCGGCATGAAGAAGCTAGGCGCTGATGGCTGGGTTTGGACCGAGGAGAACATCGACAAATGGATCGCCAATCCAAAGGCGTTGATCCCCGATTCGACCATGGCGTTGGCCTTTCCGGGCATGACGGACGCCGGTCAGCGGGCCGACGTCATCGCCTATCTGAAGACGTTCCCCGCGCAATAATCGCGTCAGCGCGTGGCTTGAGGCGTGGGCGCTTCAGGTCCGGGCGCTAATTGCGGTGACGATGAGGCTTGAGGCGCGGGCGTGGCTTGAGGGCCGGCCGTGTCCTGAGGCTTGGTACGGAATTTCTCGATGTCGTCGAGGACGGCTTTGAAGAAGTAGTCCTGCTCGCCTTCGGCTTTGGCGACCTCCGCCCAGGCCGAGCGAAAGGCGCCGAGCACGTCCTCGGGCCAGGCCTCGATGCGGACGCCGTCTTTGGCGGCAAGGCTCGCAAGGGCATCAGCCTGGAGCCGCGCGCTCTCGGTCGCGGTCGCATGAAGCGTCTCCTGGCACGCGGTCTCGATCAGGGTACGCTGCTGATCGCTGAGCCCGCTCCAGCGATCCTTGTTGATGATGAGCTCGAGCACCGTCTCAGGCTGGTGCCAGCCAGGCACATAGATGAGCTTGACCTTGGCCTGCAGGCCTTGCTGCTGATCCACCGCAGGCGTGTAAAGCTCGGCCGCGTCGATCTCCCCCTTGCCGAAGGCTGCCAGCAGGTTGCCGCCCGGCACGAGCACGGTCGTGGCGCCGAGCTGCGCCATGACCAGCCCGCCCAGCCCGAAAATGCGCATGCGCAGGCCCTTGATGTCGTCCTTGCTCTTGATCTCCTTGGCGAACCAGCCGCCCGCTTCGGCGCCGCCGAAGGCGCACGGAATGACGTGCACCTTCAGTCCCGCGTGATCGTACATCTCCTGATAGAGCGTCTTGCCGTTGCCGGTCTCGAACCAACCAAGATAGCCCTGGGCGTCAGGGCCGAAGGGGAAGCCTGCGAAGAGTGCCGCGGCGGGGAGCTTCGCGGCCCAGAAGCTCGCCGTGGCGAAGCCCGCATCGACGCGGCCACCCGAAACCTTGTCGAGAATCTCCTGCGGTTTGGTGCCGTCTCCCGGCTGCTTCAGGTCCAGCACGAGGGAGCCTCCCGAGCGCTCCTTGATCAGCTTGGCGAGGTTTGCCGCCGGCGCGCCGAGGCCCGGCAGATGCGTGCCATAGACGATGGGGGTGACGAGGTGCACCGGCCCGGCGTCGGCCGCCAGGGCATGGGAGGCCGGCAGCAGCACCAGCGCCAGCATTGCCAGGACCCTCGCCTGCATCACCCTTATCTTCCTCCCGCGCCCGTCAGGCCTCACGATTTCCGATTTCTTGAGTCGCGCCGCCGATGCTACATCCTGCCTCCCACCTCCCGCCACAAGATGAAAAAGCTCGACCGGTGATATGACTTCCGCGCCTGAACCGTCAAAACAAGGTCCGCTTGTCGGCCTTCTCGTCACCTGCCTGGTCGACCTGTTTCGGCCGAATGTGGCGTTTGCCGCGATCAAGCTGCTCGAGGCGGGAGGCGCCCGGGTCGAGGTGCCGCGCGCGCAGACCTGCTGTGGACAGCCCGCCTATAATTCCGGCGACCGGGCAGATGCCGTCTCGATCGCGCGCCAGGTGGTTCAGACCTTCGAGCGCTTCGACTATGTCGTGGCGCCGTCGGGCTCATGCGCCGGCATGGTGAAGGTCCACTACCCGCGCCTTCTCGCCGACGATCCCGATTTCGCCGATCGCGCAGAGGCGCTCGCCAGCAAGACCTTCGAGCTCACGAGCTTCCTCGTCGATGTGCTCGGGCTCACCCACGTCGATGCGAGCTACCGGGGAAGCGTCACCTATCACGATTCCTGCTCCTCGTTGCGGGAGCTTCAGGTGCGCGACGCGCCAAGGCGGCTCCTTGCCAGCGTCGACGGGCTGACCCTTGTCGAGCTTGCCGAGAGCGAGGTGTGCTGCGGATTCGGCGGCACCTTCTCGGTCAAATATCCGGATATTTCCGGCGCCATTCTCGATGCTAAGCTGCGCAATATCCTCGCGACGGGAGCGAGTTGCGTGCTCGCGGGCGACCTCGGCTGCCTCATGCATATTGCGGGCAGGCTTGCCCGCGAGCGCGCAGGCATCGAGGCGCGGCACGTGGCCGAGGTGCTGGCGGGCATGACCGAGGTCCCCGCCATTGCCGCCCCGCGCCAGATGCGCTGAGCAGACGCCAATGGAAAATTCCAGCGACACCTTCAAAACCAACGTCGCTCACGCGCTTGCCGACGTGGAGCTGCAGAAAGCGCTGCAGAACGTCAAGCGCGGTTTCGTCGTCAAGCGCGAAGCGGCGAAAGCGAAACTCCCCGAATTCGACAAGCTCCGCGACGAGGCCCGTGCCGTCAAGGACCACACGCTCAGCCATCTCGACCTTTATCTCGAGGCTTATGAGCGCAAGGTGACCGAGAGCGGGGGCGTGGTGCATTTTGCCGAGACCGCAGCCGACGCTCGCGCCATCGTGCTCGAGCTTTGCCGCGAGCTAGGGGCCAAGCTCGTCACCAAAGGCAAGTCGATGATCTCGGAGGAGATCGGACTCAATGCCCATCTCGAGGCCTCGGGCATCGAGGTGGTCGAGACCGACCTCGGCGAATATATCGTGCAGATCAGGGGCGAGACCCCAAGCCATATCATCGCCCCCGTCATCCACCTCAATAAGGAAGATATCGCGCAGGACTTCCGCCGCGTGCACAAGCAGTTCGCCACGGCGCGGAAGCTGAACCAAGTGCAAGACCTCGTGGCGGAGGCGCGCGCCGTGCTGCGCGAGAAATTCCTGAAGGCCGATATCGGCATCACCGGCGCCAATCTCCTGATCGCCGAGACGGGCTCCTCGGTGATCGTCACCAACGAGGGCAACGGCGACCTGACCTCGACGCTGCCGCGCGCCCATATCGTGGTCGCCTCGATCGAGAAGGTCGTGCCGACGCTCGAGGACGCCGACACCATCTTGCGGCTGCTCGCCCGCTCAGGCACCGGCCAGGAGATCACCACCTACACCACGTTCGTGACCGGGCCGCGCCGCGACAGCGATCCCGATGGGCCGGTCGCCTACCACGTCGTCCTGCTCGACAATGGGCGGAGCGAGATGCTGGGCGGCGTCTTCGCCGACATGCTCCGCTGCATCCGCTGCGGCGCCTGTCTCAACCATTGCCCGGTCTATGGGGCCATCGGCGGCCATGCTTACGGCTCAGTCTATCCCGGACCGATGGGCGCGGTGATGACGCCGGCGTTGGTGGGCATCGATCACGCGCGCGATCTTCCCCATGCTTCAAGCTTTTGCGGCAGGTGCGAGCAGGTCTGCCCGATGGAGATCCCGCTGCCCGATTTGATGCGGGCCTGGCGGGAGCGCGACTTCACCCGTGGCAACCCGCCGCGTCGCGAACGTCTGCTGCTCAAGGCCTGGGCATTTGCAGCCAAGCGCCCGCGCCTCTACCACGCCCTTGCCAATAGGCTCGTGCCTCTTCTCGCTTGGCTTGCCCGGGGAAGCGGCAGCATCGGCCGGCTGCCGTTCGGCAAGGCCTGGACGCGGACGCGGGACTTTCCGGCCCCTGAAGGCAAGACCTTTCACACGCTCTACGCCGAAAAAGAGCGGAGCCAACGCCGATGAGCGCCCGCGACGAGGCCCGCGCGAGCGGCTTGGCACGCATCCGCGTCGCCCTTGGCGTGACGGAGGACGACGCCTACCGCCAAGCTGCGGTCGCCGAACGGCTCGAACGTCATCCCCGTGGCACCATTCCGGCGCGGGCACGGAAGGCGCCAGAGGAGTGCGTGGCGCTTCTGACCGACATGCTGACAAAGCAGGGCGCCGATGTGAGCCGCGTCGCCACGAAGCAGGACGCGGTCGGCGCCATTGCCTCCTATCTCGGCTCCAGCGGTCTGCCGCCGCGGTTACGCATGGGTGCCGATCCTGTCCTTGCCGCCCTTCCCTGGCGAGACGCCTGGGACATCGAGCGCCGCTTCGGACGGGCCGAGCCAACCGACAAAGCCTCTCTGTCGCGGGCTCTTGTCGCCGCGGCCGAGACCGGCACCTTGTTCCTCGTGTCCGGCGCCGATAATCCGACCACGCTGAACTTCCTGCCCGAGGCCCACATGGTGCTCATCAACGCGTCAGACATTCTCGGCTCTTATGAGGAGGCTTGGGACCGGTTGCGGGCGGTTTATGGGGAAGCGACGCTACCCCGCACCGTCAATATGATCAGCGGCCCGTCGCGGACCGCGGATATCGAGCAGACCCTCGTCAGAGGCGCCCACGGCCCCCGCCGTCTTCACGTGCTGATCCTCGGTTAGGCGAGGAACGGAGGCGCGCGTCGCCGCCCACCGTGCCATCGGCCGCCACGCGCGCTCACTTCCGTTCGCGTCACGCTTCGATTATGGTGCGGCGCACTCTCCCTGCGTGTATGATCTTCCGGGTCCGGCACGAGACCGGTACGGGGTGGCCGTTAATGCAGCTTGCCATATGGCTGATCGAGCGTCCTCGCTGGTTCAAGCGGACGGTTCTGATCGTCAACGACATCGTGATGCTGACCTTCGCGTTGTGGGCGGCCTATTCGCTGCGCCTGAGCGAGCTCTACGTGCCGGACAGCCTCGACAAGATGCTGCTCATGGCCGTGGCGCCGGTGATCGGCATCGTCGTCTTCTATATGCGCGGGCTCTACAAGCTCGTGACCCGCTTCATCGGGCCCGAGGGCACCACCCGCATCTATGTGGCGGTGATCATAGCCACCGTGCTGTGGGCGCTCGTCGTGCTGATGAGCGGCGTCAAGGTCCATCCGCGTTCGGTGATCGTGATCTATGGCCTGATCGCCGCGGGTCTCATCCGCCTCAGCCGGCAATGGGCAGCCTCGGCGCTCCTTAAGGCCGCGCCTCAACACAAGCCGGTAAGCTTCGACGAGCGGAAGCGGGTGATCATCTACGGCGCCGGAACCATCGGCATCCAGCTTCTGCGCGCCCTGAACGAGACGGGCAAATACAAGGCCGTCGCCTTCATCGACAGCAATCCTTCGCTGGCGGGGCAGGTGGTGCACGGCGTCAAGGTGCTCAGACCCGAGAAGATCGGCAAGACGATCGCCGAGGAGAACGTGAAGGAGGTGCTGCTTGCCACGCCTTCGGCGCTCCGCGGCGAGCGCCGGATCGCCATCAGGGCGCTCGAGGCCTACCCCGTCGTGGTGAAGACGCTGCCCGCGCTCGAAGAGATCGCCTCAGGCCATGTCGAAGTGAGCGACCTAAGGCTCATCGAGGTCGAGGACCTTTTGGGGCGCGATCCGGTCATCCCCAATCTCGAGCTGTTGAGCGCCAACGTGCGCGGCAAGGTGGTGATGATCACCGGAGCCGGCGGCTCGATCGGCTCGGAGCTGACCCGCCAACTGCTGAGGCTTGGGCCTCAGACGCTGGTGCTGTTCGAGCTGTCCGAGGTCGCCCTCTACGAGATCTCCATGGAGATCGAGGAGGTGCAGCGCCGCCTACGCATGAGGGCCGAAGCCGATGCGCCTGCCGCCACGACCGTGGTCGAGGTGCTTGGCTCGGTGCTCGACCGCAAGCTCGTCTCGCGCACCATTCAGGAGCTCGGGGTGCAGGTGATCTACCACGCCGCCGCCTACAAGCATGTCCCGATCGTCGAGGCGAACCCGTTCGCGGGGCTCCAGAACAACACTTTCGGCACCCTTGCCGTCGCCGAGGCGGCCAAGGAGCTCGGCGTCGACCGTTTCGTGCTGGTGTCGACCGACAAGGCCGTCCGCCCGACCAACATCATGGGAGCGAGCAAGCGCCTCGCCGAGCAGATCCTCCAGGCGCTCGCTCAGGAGCGCGGCACCACCACCATCTTCACCATGGTGCGCTTCGGCAATGTGCTCGATTCGTCGGGCTCGGTGGTGCGGCGCTTCCGCAACCAGATCAAGGCCGGCGGCCCGGTGACCGTCACCCATCCCGAGATAATCCGCTACTTCATGTCCATCCCCGAGGCCGCCCAGCTCGTTATCCAGGCCGGCACAATGGCGACCGGCGGCGAGGTCTTCGTGCTCGAGATGGGGACGCCGGTGAAGATCGACGATCTCGCCCGCACTATGGTCCGCCTGTCGGGGCTCGAAGTGCGCGATGAAAGCCACCCCGACGGCGACATCGCCATCGAATATGTGGGCCTCAGGCGTGGCGAGAAGCTCTACGAGGAGCTCTTGATCGGCGAGAACACGACCGGCACCAGCCATCCGCGCATCTTCAAGAACTCCGAGCCGATATTGCCCTTCGAGGACCTCGCCACGGCGCTCGAGCGCCTCGAAGACGCGATGCACAGAATGGACGAGACCGAGCTGCAGGAGTTGCTGCGCGCGACGGTCGAGGGCTATGTGCCGTCGACCACGGGACATGCGGTCTCGCCCAAGGGCGAATGGCAGCCCGTCTCCCGCACGCTGCATTAGAGGGGATGCCGCTCGACCAGCCTGCGCTTTGGGCCGCCATGGTGGCGGGGTGCGCGGGCCTCTCAGCCCTCCTGGTCTTTCTGTTGCGGCCGCTCCTCATCCGCCATCTCCTGGCGCGGCCAAACGCGCGCTCGTCCCACAAGGTCGCGACGCCGCAAGGCGCCGGGCTCGCGGTCACGGCCACCGTGCTGATCGGCTGCGCGCTTGCCGTTCTTCTGTGGCATCCAGCCCCGGAGCCGAGCCTCGTTCCGGTGCTGGCGATCGCCGTGGCGCTCACTATCCTCGGCTCACTCGACGACGCCCACGCGCTCCCCGTCTCCTGGCGCCTCATCGGCCAGACGCTCGCCGCCCTCGTCATGGCCTTGAGCCTTCCCAGCGGGTTTCAGGTTTTTCCCGACCTGCTTCCCCTGGTCGCGGAGCGCGCGCTGATCGTGCTCGGCACGGTCTGGTTCGTGAATGCCGTCAACTTCCTCGATGGGCTCGACTGGATGACGGTCGCGCAGGTCGTGCCGATGACGATTGGCATCACCGCCTTGCAAGCCTTGAGGGCGGTCCCCGCCACGGTCGGGCTCCTGGCCCTCGTGCTGCTGGGCGCCGTGCTCGGCTTCGCAGTGTTCAACAAGCATCCGGCCAAGGTCTTTCTCGGCGACGCCGGCAGCCTACCGATCGGCTTTTGCCTCGCCTTCATGCTGATCTTCGTCGCCAAGGCGCATCTGGCGGCGGCGCTTCTGCTGTCGCTCTACACGCTTGCCGACGCGACGCTGACGCTGTTTCGCCGCATCATCGATCGCGAGCCGATTCTCTCGGCGCACCGGACGCATTTCTATCAGCGCGCGGTGGTGCAAGGACTGCGCGTGCCGCAGGTGACGGCGCGGGTGTTCGTGCTTGGGCTCGTTCTTGCCGGCCTTGCCGTCGCCACGGTGCTAGCCCGCTCGTTCCTGGTCGATTTCTTGTGCCTTGGGCTCGGCCTGCTCGCGACGGGCCTCGTGCTCTCCGCGCTCGCCCGGGGACGTTAGGTGGGCCGCCGCGTCCTCATCACCGGTGCCACGGGCTTCATCGGCAGACGGCTTACCGGCGTCCTCGCCAAGATGGGCTGGCAGGTCAGGGCAGCTGCGCGCGATCCATCGACCATCCAAACGGCAAGCGGCGTCGAGCGCGTCGCCATGCCCGACCTTGGGCGCCCAGTCGATTGGCCGGCGCTGCTCGACGGCGCAAGCCATGTGGTGCATCTCGCCGGCATCGCGCACGCCCCAGGCTCGCTCCCCGATGAGCTCTACACTCGCATCAATGCAGACGCCGCCGACGAGCTTGCGGAAGCGGCGCGCGGCAGGATCGAGCGTCTCGTGCTGATCTCCTCGGTGCGGGCGCAAGCAGGCCTGTCTGCGGATCACCCCATCACCGAAAAGGACACGGCCCTCCCCACCGACGCCTATGGGCGATCAAAGCTTGCGGCCGAGCGGCTCATCGCGCAAAGCGGCGTCACCTTCACCGTGCTCCGCCCCGCCGTCGTCTATGGCAAAGGCGTCAAAGGCAATATCGCGAGCCTTGCTACGCTCGCCAAGACGCCCATGCCGCTCCCTTTCGCCGGCCTCGGCAACCGCCGCTCGCTTCTGGCGCTGGAGAATCTCGTCTCGGCGATCTCACTCGTGCTCGTCTCGGAGCAAGCCGCCAACGAGACGTTTCTTGTCGCCGATGCCGAGCCGATCAGCGTGGCCGACCTCGTCGCCGCCATGCGCGAGGGGCTTGGACGCCCCCCTCACCTCGTGAAAGTGCCGCTGGGCGCCGTCAAGCGGCTGATGAAGTCCTTCGGCAGAGAAGCCGAGTGGGAGCGCATCTCCGGCGACTTCGTCATCGATGCCTCAAAGCTGATGGAGATCGGCTGGCGCCCGGCCGTGGCGACACGTGACGGCATCGCCAGAATGATGCGCGCCGAGAACGGCGCTATACGGTCCTAAGCGCATTGTAGAGCGCGACGGTCTGCCGCCCGATGGCCTCGGCAGAGAACTTGGCCTCCACCAGCGCACGCGCATTGGCCCCAAATCGCTGACGCAGATCGGCGTCGCTAGCGACCTTCGCCATGGCGGCGGCCAGTGCCCCTATATCGTCGACAGGCACGGTCAGTGCAGTCTCCCCGTCGATGGCGATCTCGCGACATCCCGGTGCATCGGTCGCGACCATCGCCCGCCCGCAGGCAGCAGCCTCGAGCAGGCTCTTCGGCAGTCCCTCGCGGCGGGAGGCAAGCACGGCGAAATGAGCACGCGCCCACACCGTCTTGATATCGGTCACGTGGCCGAGCCATTCGATGCCGTAGAGGCTGGCGAATTCGCGGAGCTGCTCGGGGGCAAGCGAGCCGGGATTCTCCTTGTCGCAATCGCCAGCAAGCAGGAGCTTAAGCGCCACACCTCGCTTGCCGAGGAGAGAGAACGCATCGATGAGGGTGAGCACGCCCTTGTCAGCGAGCATGCGCCCGACATAGGCAGCGGTCACCGGTGGCGGCGGCTCAGGCAGTGGCGTCAACGCCCTGGTGTCGACGCCCGAGCCTGGAATGAGCATCACCATCTCGGGCGGCACGCCGAGCGCGGCGACGAAGGCGCGGTCGTCGGGATTCTGCACGACGGCCCGGCTGCGCTTCCGCGTGAGGAGGTGGCGGAGCGCGAAGCGCACGGCGCGGCGCGTGACACTGCTCACCTGCGCCTCGCCGATGAAGAGCGTGCCGAGACCGGTGAGGCTGTTGACCACGGCGGTGTCGGAAACACCGAGGCTTGCCGCCGTGCCGAGCAGAACGGGCTTCAAGGAAATGTTGTGGAGGATGTCGGGCTTGAGCCCACGAAGGAGACGCCGGAGCTCGACGATGGCCGACAGGCTGCCGAGCGGCGATAGGCTGCCGCGACTCCAGTCAAGCGCATGCGGCACGAAGCCTTCCTTCGCGATGGAGGCAGCGCCGTCCTTCAACCGCGTTGCGACATGCACCTCGTAACCGGCTTGCTGCGCGGCCCGGGCCATAGGCAGCCGGTGCGACAAGAAGTACCAGTCCTCGGTGACGACATAGAGGAGGCGGGGAGCGGCCATGCACCGGCTTGTATCAGCGCGGCCGGGTTCGCGAAACCGCCCGGGCCGGGTCGATCGCCCCCTGTCGATTTTGAGCCCTCCATGGGTGGCGCGGCGGCCCGTAACGCGCTATGCTTCCCTTAACTAAAGACAACTGCTTCGGGGGACTTCCAGCGATGAAACATCTCGCTCTCGTGCTGGTGCTGTGCGGCGCGGCAGGGTTGGCCGCAGCGCCCCGCACCGCCTACGCGTTCGATATCGAAGGCCAGAACGCGAGCCTCCAGGACGGCTCGTCCCACTTCGCCTCTCCGTCCGAGCAACTCTTCAATCCTGACTACTCCAAGGGCAGCTCGCTCGCGCTGCCGTTTATCGGCAACAGCGACAGCAGCATGCATATATCGGACTACGGCAATTCGATCGTCATCCCGGGACCTGGGATAGACACGCCCGCACCCGCGTGGGCCTACTCGGCCCGATAGCAAACAGCGCCCCCGGGGACCTAGAGCGTTTTCCGATCAGAATGCATCATATCCGGCGGTAGCGAAGTAGTTTTGGCATTCGCTTGGGGCGAACTGTTGGATGGCGTGAGCAATGGCGTCCCAGAGGTCCGGGATTGTCCGCGTGGCAGCGGCGCGTAGCAGGGCTTTGAGCTTGGCGAAAGCCATCTCGATCGGGTTGAAGTCGGGGGAGTATGGCGGAAGGTATAGGAGGGTCGCGCCGGCTTGTTCGATGGCCTCCCGAATGCCGCCGACTTTGTGCGCCGGTAGATTATCCATCACCACGACATCGCCGGCGGCGAGTTCGGGAACGAGCACCTGCTCGACGTAAGCTCTGAACGCCTCGCCGTTCATCGGTCCGTCGAGTACCATGGGAGCGGCGATGCCGGTGAGCCTGAGACCGGCGGTTACGGTTGTTGTCTTCCAGTGGCCGTGAGGCACAGCGGCACGGCAGCGTTCGCCCCGGGGCGCCCGACCGTAGAGGCGGGCCATCTTGGTTGAGGCGGCGGTTTCGTCAATGAAGACGAGCCGGGTCGGATCGAGGTCAAGCTGGCCGTCGAACCAGGCCTTGCGCCGCTTCAGGATATCGGGGCGGTTCTGTTCCGCCGCGTGGGCGGTCTTTTTTTGCGCGTGATCCTGTGGCGGTCGAAGAACCGCCAGAGCGTGCCCATCCCGACCCGTACGCCCCTGTCCGCCAGCCTCGCCCTGATCCCGACAAGGGTGATGTCCGGCGTCTCGGCCACAAGTCCGAGGATCACCTGCGAATGCGCCTCGATCCGCTTCGAACGACGGTCGCCGCCCTGCGTCCGCGGCTCGATCGTGCCGGTCGTTCGGACCTGCTGCTGCCAGCGGATCGCACTCGACGCGCTGACGCCGAAACGCTCGGCTGCCTGGCGGCACGACATACCCTGGGCACTCGCATCGACGACCCGACGGCGAAGATCAGTGGAAAGGGCTTTGGCCATGCATGCTGGCCTCCTTCACCAGCATGCAGCTTGAATCAGACTCGACGAACCTTGGGAATCCCNNTTCTGTTCCGCCGCGTGGGCGGTGGGCTATGGGGTGGAAAGCGAGCGTTTGCCTGTACGTCATTATCGCCTATCGGTGGGTGTCTTAAGACGTAGCACCAGACAGGTATAATCCGCGTTTCTGCGGGTGGCCCGTCCGCAACCAGGAGGAAACTAGGTATTCCATGAACCAAACGTCTGACACAAGCAGCGCGGGGACCTTCGAGCGCCTTCGGCACACGCCGCTGAAAATGCTCGGCATATTCGCGAATCAGGTACATCGCGG
>DFXC01000020.1:12898-14067 GCA_002383105.1 Hyphomicrobiaceae bacterium UBA4118 | reverse complement strand
AGCGAGGTCTCATCGATCTCCGTGCGGGCGATGAACTCGATCTTGCTGAGCGGGTCGGGCTGCCAGATGACGTCGGCATCGATGAGCGGTCCCTCGACCGGCGAAAGGCGGTCGTCCACCGATTGCTGCTCTCCCCAGCCCCCGCTCAGTGTTCCCGTCAAGCGCCCGGTCAGCGCGAAGGTTATGCCCGAGAGGAGCCTGAAGCCCGATGAGTCCTTGCGAAAACCCGCCGAATCGATCGGCTGCCTGTAGACGCGCTCGTTGATGACGCCTTCCAAGAGGACGGCCGTGTCCGGCTTGAGCTTATAGGTGCTCCCGAGCTTGATCTCGTCCTCGCGGTAGTCCCTGATGTCTTGGAACGGCACGAAGTCGGCAACCGCCGGATCGAAGACCTCGACCGGGGCCTGATTCTCATAGTTGTAGTCGGCGACGGTCCCCGTCAGCTTCAGCGTCAGGCGGTTGAAGGTATGATCGGCCGACGCCGTGATGTGCTGCTCGGCGAGATCGGTCTGCTCGCCGGAGATGTCGGTGAGGCTGACCGAGTCCCGGCCTACCTGCGTCTGCGACTTCTCCAGCTCGAGCTCGAGGTGGTTGCGGCGCGTCACGTCGAGACGTCCCCTGAGAAGGGCCTGGTAGATGCGGTCGTCCTCGACCGGGAAGTTCTTGTACCAGCTTCGATCGCCGGTAAACTGGGCCACGAAGAAGTGCCGCGCCCAATTCGATTCGAGGCGGATCTCGGGAGCGACCTCGAAGGCGGCGTCCGACTGGGGGTCGAGCTTCGTATCGAGCACGTTATCGGTGAGGATGGTGCCGATCTCGGCCTCGGTGAAAAGCAGGAACGTCCCGAGCTTCATCCCGATGGGGACGTAAGGATCGAGATCGTGGCGCGGCGGCGCGAGAATCCTATGGCGCGTGAAATCTTGTGTGCCTGGCAGCTGAAGGCTGGTCTCACCCGCCTCGGTGGTAATGCCGAGCTCGGGCACCTCGGCTACTGGCGGCGGCTCGGTCCCCAAGCTGTCAGGGGGTGCCGGTTCGGGCGCCCCTGGAGCCTCATCGCCGATGCCGCCAAGGGTCGTAGGACCCGCTTCGGTATCGGTGTCGGCCCGGGGCTTCGCACCGACAGGCGTCTGCTCCTGGCCGGCGTCGGTTGCGGCGGGGGGGGGGGGGGG
>DFXC01000020.1:0-12773 GCA_002383105.1 Hyphomicrobiaceae bacterium UBA4118 | reverse complement strand
CCGGGGCTTCGCACCGACAGGCGTCTGCTCCTGGCCGGCGTCGGTTGCGGCGGGCGCGGCGGACGAAGCTGCTGCCGGTGCGGCGGCGCCTTGCGGGCTGATGCTGCCCCGCAACGGCTGGCCGGTCGCATATTGTGCGCATGCCGGCGCGGGAATGCCAGCAAGCAGGGCTGCAGCGAGAGCGCCCGCTGCGCTTAAGGTATGGCGACGCGGCAAGGACGCACCCTCAATCGACGCCGGAACGACGGAGAAAGACCCCCCGCGTCCATCGGGCCGTTGATCGGCCAAACCTAGGGGAGATAGAGTTAACGAGCGGTTTAGGCCTGCTCCGAAATGGGCCAAGTCTTGAGCCTGACGGGGCTAAAATCCGTGCTAAAGTCCGGACCGGCGCGAACCAAGGGGGAGCACGATCATGCCGATCGGCCTGAAGCGGGATCGCTCGCTGCGCGACGACCGTGGGGAAGCGATTGCGTCGGCGACGCGGACCCTGCAGCTCGAAGCCGAAGGTTTGAGCGCGCTCAAGGCGGCGCTCGCCGGCGACCTCGTCGAGGGCTTCGCCGAAGCACTGGAGCGGCTCCGCGCCTGCCGCGGGCGGGTCATCGTCACCGGCATGGGCAAGAGCGGCCATGTCGGGCTGAAAGTGGCGGCCACCCTCTCTTCGACCGGCACGCCCGCTTATTTCGTGCATCCGAGCGAGGCCAGCCACGGCGACCTCGGCATGATCACGCGCGACGACGTGGTCGTGGCCTTCTCCTGGTCGGGCGAGACAATCGAGCTCGGCAATATCGTGTCCTATTCGCGCCGCTTCGCCGTGCCGCTGATCGTGGTCACCTCCAATCCCCAATCGACCCTGGCCGAGGCGGCCGAGGTGGTGCTGGCGCTACCGCAGGCCAAGGAAGCCTGCCCCCATGGTCTCGCGCCGACCACCTCCACCGTCATGCAGCTCGCGCTCGGCGACTGCCTCGCCATCGCGCTGCTTGAGAGCAAGGGCTTCACCGCCGTCGACTTCAAAGCGCTGCATCCGGGCGGCCAGCTTGGCGCGCGGCTGAAATTCGTGGGCGATTTGATGCATAAGGGCGATAGCCTGCCGCTCGCCAGCGCCGACGTCGTCATGGCCGAGGCCATCGTGGTCATGACCGAGAAGGCCCTGGGCTGCCTCGGCGTGGTCGATGGCGACGGTCTGCTCCAGGGCATCATCACCGATGGCGACTTGCGCCGGCATATGGGCGATGGCCTGTTGGCGCGCCACACCGGGGATATCATGACGCCCGGGCCCAAGACCGTGTCGCCCGACCTGCTGGCGAGCGCTGCGCTCGAGATCATCAACTCCTCTGCCATCACCACCCTGTTCGTGGTCGAAAACGGGCGCCCCGTCGGCATCATCCACGTCCACGATCTGCTGCGCGCCGGCGTCGCCTGAGGCCGCGCGACTAGGGCGCCCCCCGAATCCGCGGCACGACGGAGACCTCCCTTTCCTCCGATGCCGGAGACACCCTTCATCGCGGTCGGCGGCGGGCTTGCCGGTGCGGCCTTTGCCCTTGAACTCGCCCGCCATGGCGCGCCCGCCCTCGTGCTCGAGAGCACGCGGACGGCCCATCACAAGGTTTGCGGCGAGTTCCTGAGCGCGGAGGCGCAAGCGCTTGCCACCTATCTCGGCCTCGACCTCAAGGCCATGGGCGCCACCAGCATCGCGACGTTCAGGCTCGCTTCCGGGCGGAGCCACGCGGAGGCGCCCCTTCCTTTCCGCGGGGCCGGCCTCTCCCGCTACCGTCTCGACCAGGCCTTGCTTGATGCGGCGGAGGCTGCCGGCGCCGAAATCGTCCGCGGCGTTACCGTCGGCGAGCTCGAGGCGTTAGAAGGGCGGGTCGTCGTAACGGCAGGGAAACGGCGCTTTGCGGGCAGGGCCGCCGCCCTTGCTACCGGCAAGCACAGCCTGCGCGCGCTTCCCCGGCCGCCAAGCGACATGGTTGGCTTCAAGATCCAGCTTCGCGTGACCCAAGTGGCGTTGCGGCACCTCGCTGGCGTCGTTCAACTCGCGATGTTCGATGGCGGCTATGTCGGCGCCTGCATCGTCGAGGACGATCTCGTGCCGCTCTGCTGGGTGTTGCACCGTGACCTTCTGCAACGCATCGGCGCGGACTGGCCCGCCCAGAGCGCATATTTCTCGCAAAGCGCAAAAATCGTCGCCGAACTTTTGCACGATGCGGTGCCCAAATGGGAGAAGCCCGTCGCCGTTGCCGCCATCCCCTACGGCTATCTTCGGAGTCAAATCATCGCGCCGACCATCTTCCCGGTCGGCGATCAGTTGGCGGTCATCCCCTCGCTCACCGGCGACGGCATGGCGATCGCGCTTTATTCAGGGATCGCCGCTGCGCAGGCAGTGTTGGCCGGTGAGGACGCCGCCAAGTTCCAGGAGCGCCTCGTCGATCGGCTGCGGCCGCAATTCCGTTGGGCGGGGATCGTCAACCGGCTGTTCGACACGAGGATCCTGCACCGGCCTTCGGTCGCTTTCGCCGGCGCGTTGCCCGGGCTCGTCACCTGGATCGCACAATCGACACGATTGCGCGGCTTCGAGGACGTCATGGAGCGGCCGAAGCCAATACGCTCCGGCCTCAAGGCCTGATCCAGCGGATCAGATAGCGAAACGGCAGACGCGGCACGATTTCGGCGTTGTGCAATCCGGCCTGCTGCGCCAACGCCTCGGCCTCTGCCCGCGTGAACGCGCCTTCGACCGAGGTCCGTCCGTCCAGCCGGCAGATGTCGTTCAGCAGCAAGAGGCTCGTGCCGACGCGGGTGAACCAATAGCTCACGCCGCTGCGGACGAGGTCCTGAATGACGACCCGATCTTTGGCCTTTGCGGCAGCATCGCAAAGGAAGGCGACGGCGGCCTGCTCCTCCAAATGGTGCAGGAAGAGCGTGCTCATGATCATGTCGTAGCCGCCGGGAAGGGATCCCAATGTGACGTCGTGCTGGAAGAACCCGATGGGCGCACGGGCTCCCTCTGCCGTCTCGCGTGAATAACGCACCGCCTCGGGGCTCGCGTCGCAGCCTTCGAGCTCGACCTTGATGCCAGCCCTGCGCGCCAAGCGCCAAAGTGCCAGCAGCACGTCCCCGCCGCCGCAGGCCACGTCGAGCACGCGGATCGGCCGATCCGGATGCCGCATGGCGGCGGCCTTCAGGTCCGGCCACATGATTCGGCTCGACCGCGTCACTGCATTGACGCGCCCCAGACCCTTCAGCGTGTCGACGAAACGCGACGCCGGTAGATCGGCTGCATCCATGATCTCCGGTTGGCGATGGCGATGGCTGAGATCGATCGGCATGGAGCCGCATGCCTCTTGGTAAGGAACGAACCAGAATGCGCGGGCGATGCTGCGTCAGGAGACTAGAGAGCTTGCCGCTCAATTTGGGCGGTTGCGCGTCAAAGATCGGAGGCCCTTCGATCATAGCCTATAATCCTTCCAAGTCATGGGGGGCTTGTGCTGACGCAGTCCTTCGACCTGCTCGTCATCGGCGGCGGCATCCACGGCGCGGCCGTCGCCCGCGACGCGGCCGGCCGTGGCCTCAAGGTGATGCTCGCCGAGAAGGGCGACTACGCGAGTGCGACTTCCTCGGCTTCCTCCAAGCTGATCCACGGGGGCTTGCGGTATCTCGAGCATCTCGAGCTTTCGCTCGTGCGCGAGTCCCTCGTCGAGCGGGCGGGGCTGCTCGAGACGGCGCCGCATCTCATCGCGCCCATCAGGTTCCTCTTGCCGATCTATGGCTGGCAGAAGCGGCAAGCGTTGAGGCTCAGGGCCGGTCTTGCCATCTACGATGTTCTATCCTTCGGGGATGCATTGCCGGCAAGCGGCCGGCTCGACGACGACGACATCGCTCAACTTCCCAGGCTGCGCCAGGAAAACCTCACGACCGTGCTGCACTATCATGACTGCATGACCGACGATGC
This sequence comes from Hyphomicrobiaceae bacterium UBA4118, assembly GCA_002383105.1. Classification (GTDB taxonomy): domain Bacteria; phylum Pseudomonadota; class Alphaproteobacteria; order Rhizobiales; family Methyloligellaceae; genus Methyloceanibacter. Next base: position 8,827 of record DFXC01000020.1, on the reverse strand, counting down.
GCGGCTGACGCTTGCCGTGCTCCTCGATGCGGGGGCGCGCGGCGCCGACATCAAGAACCGCCGCGCCGTGACGTCCATCGTCCCGCTCGCTAACGGCTATGGCATCGATCTCGACGAGCGGGGACAAAAGCGCCGCGTCGAGGCCCGCTTCATCGTCAATGCGAGCGGCCCGTGGGTCGGAAACGTCGATGCCATGACGGAAGCGGCTCCCCCGCGGCGCCCTCTAAGGCTCGTGCGCGGGAGCCATATCGTCCTGAAGATGCCCGAGCCGCCGCAAGCCGACGCCTATACTTTGCAGGACGAGGAGGAGCGCGTCGTCTTCGTCATTCCCTGGCTCGATCGGCGCTTTCTGATCGTCGGGACCACTGACGTCCTGCACCAGGGCGATCCGGCGCTCGCCAAATGCTCTGCCGAGGAGGAGGCCTATCTGCTCCAGGCCTATAACCGCTATTTCGCCGGCGCGCGCGGCCCCGCGGCCCATGCCGACATTGTCTTCACCTGGTCCGGTGTGCGCGCGCTAGACGGTGACACCGAGACCAAGCCGAGCCGCATCACGCGCAAGCCTGCGCTGGCCGAGATCGCCAATGGGACGGGCGGCTTCGTCACCCTCTATGGCGGCAAGCTCACCACTCATCGCGCCTTGGCCGAGGAGGTCATGGCAAGCTTGCGCAGGCTTGGGGCGGAAGTCGGAGGACCCTGGACCAAGGACGTGAAGCTGCACGGCGGAAGCCTCCCGCGGAGCGAGCTTCTCGCCCGCGCCGAGCATGGGCCCGAGAGCATTCCACCGGACATGCGCCGCCGCTGGGCCTTGACCTATGGCGATCAGATCGAAGTGTTGTTCAAGCGCATCGCCGCCGAGCCGGCCTTGGTCGATGAGATCGCCCCAGGCGTGACCCGTGCCGAGCTTGAATATGCGGTGCAGGCCGAGGACGCCATGACGGCGGAGGATTTTCTCCTTCGCCGTACCAAGCTTCAGCTTTTGCTCGATGCGGCGGGCCGAGCCGCCGTGCGCCAATGGTTCGCCACTGCCGCGTAAATGGGAGACGACGCCATGGCGCGATACACGCTGCGAAAGGGCAAGCGTTACCGGGCGACCATCAGCCTTGGTCTCTTCCAGGGCGTCGCCAGCAACGAGATGGTCGCCAACAAGTTTCGCGAGGCGGGCTTCACCGAGGTGGAAGTCGCTCCGGCCGCATGCGGCTTGGCACCGGGCTCTGGCCGCACGATGACGCGAGCGCCGAGGTCCCCGACGAGGTCACCTCGGTCTCCGAGATCGAGGTCCGACGATCAACCTTAGGCCGCGGCGGCGGTGCCTGACGGAACGACCTTGAGCAGCGTACCGTCGGCGCCGATCACCTTGATGCGCGCGCCCTTGGGCAGCTCAGGCCCTTCCACCCGCCAGATGCTGTCGCCGATCTTGACGCTGCCGCGCCCGTTGACGATGGGATCGATGAGATCGAAGGTCTGGCCGATGAGCTGGGTCGCGCGCTCGTTGAGGAGCGGCCGCTCGCTCTCGAATGGATGTTTGCGCAAATATTTGACGGCCAGCAGCACCGAGGCCAGCGACAGCCCGCAGAACCAGATGAGCTGCCACTGCCAGCCGATATCGTAGCGGAACACGATGAGCCCGGTGACGGCGGCGGCGACGCCGAACCACATCAGGAAGATTCCGGGCGCGGTGAGCTCGAGCACGAACAATACGGCGGCGAGGATCATCCAGTTCCAGGCGCCAAGCGCGACGATCGTTTCCATGGATATCTCCGCCAGCTAGACGGTTGGAACGGAGCCGCCAGCGCGTGGGCGCTGGCCGGTTTGCGGCTTTGCGGCGCCGGGCGGCGTGACGGAATTGCCGCCCGAGTCGCCGAACGCCTCGCGCGCGATCTCGGCCACGCCGGCAATCGAGCCGAGCACCGAGGTCGCCTCGATGGGCAGGATCAGCACCTTTTGGTTCTTGGCCTCGGCCAACGCCTTCAGCGCGCCCACATAATTGTTGGCGACGAAATAGTTGAGCGCCTGCACGCTGCCTTTGCTAATGGCCTCACTCACCACTTGCGTGGCCTTGGCCTCGGCTTCCGCCGAGCGCTCGCGCGCCTCGGCATCGCGATAGGCGGCCTCGCGCCGTCCCTCGGCGGCGAGGATCTGCGCCTGCTTGGAGCCTTCGGCGGTGAGAATGGCGGCCTGCCGCTCGCCTTCGGCCACCAGGATCGCGGCGCGCTTGTCGCGCTCGGCCTTCATCTGCCGCGCCATCGAGTCGATCAGATCGCGCGGCGGCTCGATATCCTTGATCTCGATGCGGGTGACCTTGACGCCCCAATTGTGGGTGGCGTCGTCAACCACTTTGAGCAGGCGGTGATTGATCTCGTCACGCTCGGAGAGGAGCTTGTCCAGGTCCATCGAGCCCATCACTGTGCGGATATTGGTCATGGTCAGATTGAGGATGGCGACTTGGAGATTGGTTATCTCGTAGCTCGCCTGTGAGGCGTCGAGCACTTGGAAGAAGGCCACGCCGTCGACCCTGACCATGGCGTTGTCCTTGGTGATCACCTCCTGGCTCGGCACCTCGATGACTTGCTCCATCATGTTGAGCTTGCGCCCGATGCGGTCGATGAACGGGATGATGAGGGTGAGGCCGGGACGGAGCGTGCGCGTATAGCGGCCGAACCGCTCGACCGTAAAATTGTAGCCTTGCGGCACCACTTTGACGCCGGCGATGACGATGAAGATGAAGAGAACGAGCAGGAAAAGGACGAAGACATTGAAGCCGAGCATTGGCGCCCTCCAGAGGGGTGTCACGAGCGATTTGTCTGGCTAGTCAGTTCTTGGTTCAGTCTCGTTCGCTAGCCTTCCTCGCGGCAGCCAATAGATGGGTGCACCAGGCGGCGAATATAAGAGCCGCTGCCTCGGGCGCCAGCGCCCTACCGTGGCAGCAATTTCGCGATGTCCCCGGCCGCTGCCTCGGCGGCCGCATCGGCAGCTCCCCCCCATCTCTTGTCGAGGGAGCCTTTGCGGACGTCTTTGGTTTGGCGGGTGACGCCGAGCTGATTGCCGTCCGGACCGAATACGACCCAGACGATGGTGACGGTCTCTTTTCCCCCTGGGGCAGGCGTCACCCGCACGGTGCCTTGCACGTCGTAGGCATTGGCCTCGAATGCGGTGGCCTCTTTCACGCCGATGGCAGAGAGGCGCCGCGTGAGCGCGGCGGCAAGGGCCTGCTCCCCGTCGCCCGGCGCTCCGGCAACCGAGACATAGGCCGAAAGCCCATCGCTGCTCCCCGCAGCACCGGTGTCGGCGGCCTCAGCCGGCAGCGGCGCGAGCAGACCCAACAGCCAGCACAAAGCTGCGGCGACGACGACACGCATGAGATCAGCACTTCTTCTTGGCGCGCCTGAGCTCGGCGAGCTTGCGGTCGATGGTGTCGGCCCACTCGCCCGTGGCGATGGCGACGTTCCTTCCATAGGTGCCGGCGACGAGATTGATGGCGGCAAGAGCGGGCGCGACCGATTGGATGCCGGCGAGCAGCCTCTGGTCGTTCTCCGCCTTCTCTTTTTCCAAGGCCGCGATCTGCTTGTCGATGCGCGCGCAGTTCGGCTTGACCGCATTGATGTCGCGCATGGCCATGGGCGTGGCGCAGCCGGCAAGGATGAGCCTCACGCCCAAGAGCAGCAGACTACGCGCGCTCATGATCCCCTGCCCTCGCCTCACCCTTCGAGGCTCGCTTCGCTCGCGCCTCAGGATGAGGCGTCAACCCTCATGCTGAGGAGCGCCCAAAGGGTGCGTCTCGAAGCATGAGGCCCCCCACGTCTACACCCACCCCGCAAGCTCACGCTCGATGAGATGGACGAGCACGCCGATGCCCTCATCGCTGTCGTTGAGACAGGGGATGTAGCTGAACGCCTCGCCGCCATGCTCCAAGAAGATTTCCTTGTTCTCTACCGCGATCTCCTCGACCGTCTCGACGCAATCGGCGGCAAAGCCCGGGCTGACAACGGCGATCCGCTTGACGCCCTCCCGCGCCAGCGCCTCTACCGTCTTGTCGGTATAGGGCTTAAGCCATTCGGCGCGGCCGAACCGCGATTGGAAGGTGAGCTTGAGCTTGGGGCCGAGCGGCCCCAGCGCTTCACGCAAGGCCTCCGTGGTCTCCGCGCATTGCTCCTGATAGGGGTCGCCTCTGTCGACATAGGACTGAGGCAGTCCATGAAAAGAGGCGAGGATCGCTTCGGGCTCCCAATCGAGCGCCGCAAGATGAGTCCTTATGGAGTCCGCTAACGCCTGGATATAGACAGGGTCGTCGGGATAGGGCGGCACCGTGCGGATGGCGGGCTGCACGCGGAGCGTCTTCAGCGTGTCAAAGACCTTGTCGTTGGCGGTCGCCGTCGTCGCCGACGCATATTGCGGATAGAGCGGGAAGGCGAGGAGCCGGTCGCAGCCCTGGCTTACAAGCGCCTCGACGCGGGAAGCGATGGGAGGGGAGCCATAACGCATGGCCCAATCGACCACGACCTCTGGATAGGTCGCGAGCGCGGCCGCGACCTTCTCGGCCTGGCACCGCGTGATGGTGCGGAGCGGCGACTCGTCGAGCTCTTCATTCCAGATCGAGCGGTATTTCGCCCCGCTTGCGATCGGCCGCTTCACCAGCACGACACCGTTCAGGATCAGCCACCAAAGCGCAGGATTGGTCTCAATTACGCGGCGATCGGACAGGAACTCCTTGAGGTAGCGGCGCATGGGCCAGTAGGAGGTGCCGTCGGGCGTGCCAAGATTGATGAGCAAGACGCCGATCTTGCCCGCCCGCACGGACAAGGGAGGGGCTTCGGCCGGCTCCGGCTCCGAGGCAAAACGTCCGCTCTGCGCCCTGTCGTCCATGGCGAGCTCCATCCCCGCTTAGATAGAGCATCCACCCTTCAGCGCCTAGTCTTGCGGCCCCCTCCCGGCGAGCTTCCCGGCATCCTCGAGGATTTGCGCATGATCGAAGGCAAGCTTGAGCTTCCGCCAATTCTTGACCCATTCGGCGGCCTCGGCATCGGACCCGGCGCGCGGGGGAAGCGGCCTCGGCAACAGGGTAAGGTAAGCGATGCTGACGGTGTGACCACGCGGGTCGCGGCGCGGGTCCGAATAGACCCCCAAGAGACGCAGCTCGCCGACTTCGATGCCGGCCTCCTCGAGCACCTCGCGCCGGCAGGCCGCCTCCACCGTCTCGCCGAGATCGACGAATCCGCCGGGAAGCGCGTAGCAGCCCTTGAACGGCTCGTTCTTGCGCCGAATGAGGAGCACGCGTCCCTCCCCGTCATAAATGACGCAATCGGTCGTAAGCGCGGGCGTCTTCGGCATTCCCATGGCGGCCGGCCTCTATCGCTGCGCCGAGAGGAGCTTGCACGTCCTAACGACCATCGGGAGCTTCAGGTTCGGGCGAAGGTCGCGCCGTCGCGCCCTACTCTCCGGAGAGCCGCCGCGATTCCTTAAGCGCCATGGCAAGCAAATACGCGAGGAAGTCAAATCCCTTAGCGCGCGCGAGCGGGATCAGAGGCGCGATCTGATCGGCGATGCGTTTGGCGGCTTCACGTGAGCTTTCCCTGGGCCCGGACGGGTCTGAGCCGCTTGGATCACACATCTAGCCCCTGCCCGGCATTTCCTGGCCGACCGGCTACCGCCGATCCAGTTCCTTGGATGTCATCCACGGACCGATATGATCCGTACACACCCTTTTAGCATGAAGGAAGCGAGGGTCGCCAACCGATTTTTCTTACGTATTTATGACAGGTGTCGCGGCACCCTAAGGCAAAGCCTAAAGTCGGGCAGGCGTTGCGGTCAGCCCCGCGGCTGCGGCACGATCCGGATATAGGGCCGGGGCGACTTCCACCCATCAGGGTAGATCTTTTTCGCCTCCTCGTCGGAAACCGAGCCGGCAATGATCACCTCGTCGCCTTCCTTCCAGTTCGCCGGGGTCGCCACCCGATGCTTGGCAGTCAGCTGCATGGAGTCGATCACGCGGAGCACCTCGTCGAAATTGCGCCCCGTGGTCATGGGATAGATCAGGATCAGCTTGATCTTCTTGTCCGGGCCGATGACGAACACATTGCGGACCGTCTGATTGTCGGCGGGCGTTCGTCCCTCCGAGCTGCCCGACGCGCTCGCCGGCAACATGCCGTAGAGTTTCGAGATTTTCAGGTCGGGATCGCCGATCATGGGGAAGTTCGGCGCGAAGCCTTGCGTCTCCTTGATGTCCTCCGCCCACTTGGCGTGGCGGTCAACGGGATCGACGCTGAGGCCGATGATCTTCACCCCGCGCTTGTCGAACTCAGGCTTGATCTTGGCCATATAGCCAAGCTCGGTGGTGCAGACCGGCGTGAAGTCCTTGGGATGCGAGAACAGCACGGCCCAGGAATTGCCGAGCCATTCATGGAAGTGGATCCGGCCTTGCGTCGTGTTGGCCTCGAAATCCGGGGCGATCTCGCCAAGTTGCAGTGTCATCTGACCCCTCTCCTTTCGCTTGCGTGGCCTGGAGAACTCCACCTGCTGCACGCGTTAAGTGAATGTAGGATGCTGTTCCATTCTGCCGCAATCCAGGTCGACAAAAGAAAATATCATTCTAGCTTGACCGTCTCCCGGACCTGTGCCGGCGCAGAAAACCTGCGCTCTCGAAAAAACGCGATCAGGCGACTGCCCGGCGCTCGTGGCGCCCCTCGCTCACCTCCTCGATGATCTTGGCGGAGAAGGCTTCGAGATCGCCGGGGTCCGGACCCGAACGGGCTCGGAGCATTTCTCAGAACGGCCGTGCCGGCCCCAGTGAGGCGGCAAATAGAAGCGCCCCGAAAAGGAGAATGATCGTCGCGCCGCCGATGGTGCAGGTGGTCCAGACCGCGTTGGCCCAGGTGCTGTTCGCGCCTCCGAGCTTGAGCGCAAGCTCGCGCGAGCCGAGCGCGAGTGTCGCCAGCGCCGCGACGGTGATGGCAGTGCCGAGCGCCATGGCGAAGGTCGCGGCCACGCCCGCCCAGAAGAGGCCCTGGGTGACGGCAAAGACGAGCACGAGAATGGCGCCGGTGCAGGGCCTGATGCCGACCGAGAACACCACGGCCATGACCTTGCGCCAGGAGAACGGTCCCGCCAGCTCCCGCGCATCGACGATATGGTCGCAGGCCTCTCCAGGCGCGTGATGGTGACCGTGATGCGCATCGTGGTGGTCGTGATGATGATCGCCGTGATGGTCGTGGACGTGATGGTCGTGGGCGTGATCGTGGTGGTGATGATCGTCGTGATGCGCGGCGGAGTTCGGCGCGGCCTGAGCTGTCGGGATCTCACGCCAACGGCGCAGGAGCCGGATGAGCTGGGTCGATAGCAAGTAAAGGCCGACCAGCGCGATCATCGCGTAACTTAGGCTTTCGAGCTGGTTCGACCAGGCATTGACCTGGAGCCCGCTTGCGTTGAGCCCAAACAGCAGCAGGCTGACCAGCGCGACCGCGGTCAGCGCCTGCAGTCCTGCGGCGATGAAGGAGATGATTACCCCGCGCCTGACCGTCTCCTCATTGGCGACGACGTAAGAGGAGATGATGGTCTTGCCGTGCCCGGGACCTACGGCGTGCAAGATGCCATAGGCGAAGGAGAGCGCGGCAAGGGTGAGGGCGCCGCCCATGGGATGCTCGGTCTTGAGACCCTTGACGCTCGTGGCGAGCATGCGTTGCAGGCTCTGCTGCTGGTCGAAGACCCAGGCGAAGAGCCGACCCAGCGGCCCTGGCGCCTGAAACGGCGCGGCCGTCGGCGGGGCGAAGGCTGACGGCGGGGCGGGCGCGACCTCGGTGGCGGCGAATGGACTGATCGGCTTCAGCTCAGCCTCAGCGACGGTGCTGACAAGGAGCAGCGAAAGCAGAGCCAGCAGAACGGCCCTGGCGAGATCGGCAGTCACGCTCCTCATAGGTGCGAGTCCTTGCATTTCACCGTCACGGTCTGGGCGAATTGCGACCCGAAATTCGAGTTCGGCCCAAGCTGGCTGAAGAACGACTCGGTCAAGGCCTTGGCATCCGCCGACGTATCGGGATCGGGCAGCGTGACGTCGGCGCTGCAGCCTTTGGTGTCGGCGCCGGCCAATGTGATCGGCTTCTCGGTGGCAAAGCCGAAGGCGACGAAGAAGGAAGGATCATAGACATCGACCTGCACCGCCTTGCCGTGCGGATCGGCCGGCGTCTCGAGCGGCAGGGTGAAGTGCAAGGTGAGCAGGGACTTGTCGTAGTCCACCCAATAGTCGACGGGCGGCTTCAGCTTGAGAAGCTTGTCGTCTTCGCCCTCGTAATGCACGAAGGTGAAATAGTCGAAGTCCTTGAGCGACTCGACGTTCACCTTGGCGAGGGGCTGGAGCTCCTCCTTCGAGTAGACGCCATCCTTGTTGGTGTCGAGGCCCTCCACCGCCATGGCGGTGTAGAACTCATCGAACGTCCAGGCATGGCGAATGCCGGTGATCTTGTGATTAGGGTCTAGCACGATCTCCGAACGCACGGTCGCCCAGACATGGGGATGGGCGACAACGGCTGGTGCATGGGCGAGCGAGCCCGCGAACGCCAGGAGAAGCGTCAGGAGACGTTGGTGCCTTTGTGCGCCCCGCGACGGCAAGGCTTTGAGCTCCCCTCGAAAAGGTGAGCTTTCCTAGGCGCGAATTGTGGAGGATTGGCGGCTAGCCACTGAGGCAAAGGCACACGCCGCCTCGGCGCGTAACGCGAAGCGATGACGTAGCGCCCGTCATGAAACGAGGCCGGGTCCAGCTCGGAGCTGGGCCCGCCTGTCGCCTAAGCCTATTGCGGCTTGAGGTCGGTGGCGACCGTGTTGAACAGGGTGGTGAGCG
>DFXC01000201.1:4923-6257 GCA_002383105.1 Hyphomicrobiaceae bacterium UBA4118 | reverse complement strand
TACAGGCGGCAGTCAGGCTTGACCTGATTGGGCGCAACGTGGCGGCCCATGTGGACCCGCCTAAGCCCAAAGATCACGAGGTAGATACCTCAAGGCTAGTGAGGTCCCTGCCGTCCTAGACGCGCTGAAGGGCCACAGGCTCTACCCAACGGTCGCCCTAGCCCTCAGCACCGGAGCGCGGCGCTCTGAGCTACTAGCGTTGAGGTGGTGTGATGTTGACCTGAAGCGTGGCGTGCTCAAAGTCGAGCACAGCTTGGAGCAGACGAAAGCCGGACTGCGGCTCAAATCGCCAAAGACGAAACACGGTCGGCGGTCAATCTCGCTTCCGGCGTTTGCTATGGATGTGCTCAATGAACATCGCAAGGCCCAGCTAGAGCTTCGACTCCAACTCGGCATGGGCAAGCCCGAGTCCGAGGCTTTGGTGTTCTGCAATCACGATGGCTCGCCAATCTCGCCCAACTATTTTTCGATCATGTGGAGTCGGGCAGTCACGCGGGCGGGCTTGCCCAAGAGGACATTCCATAGCCTTCGCCACAGTCATGCTTCGGCGTTGATCCGTGCTGGCCTAGACGTGGTGAGGGTGAGCCGCCAGCTTGGCCACAGCAAGCCAACGATCACGCTTGCGACCTATGCCCATGAATTTGAGGAAGCGGATTCCGGCGCTGCCGATGCCATTGGCAAGGTGCTAGGCTAGGTAAAACTTGGCACCCGAATTGGCACCGGACTGCGCGGGACGGTAGGTTATCAACAGTGATGCCAGACCGGAACTCTGCCGAGTTTTCCTGAGAAAACAAGACGCTTGGTGACGCGCGGTGACTGTGGAATATCACTGTCATACGAAGTTCGAATTGGTTTGCTAACCGGCCTTTGTTGTGGCCGAATCGGGGTTGCCCGCGGGCAGTCGTTGCATCGGTAGCCCGCGAGGTCCCCCGTGGCGTGCTCACTCTAACTGCCAATCGGGCTCGATACGCCGATGAAGCCAACGTCAGGACGCTTTGCGGCCAGATTTCGCGGTGGAGCCATGTTTCCAGGGCTGATGTTCAGGCCGAGCCAGGGGGGCGCGCTGCCCTTCATGGCCCGGCGAGGGTTCAATGTCGGGGCCTTAGGGCGCCGCTTTCAGCCACCCAAAGTCTATGGCCGGATAGGATCGCTCGAGGTGCGCCTCGCCCGCAAGCGGGGCGAGATCAGGCGCGCTCAGCGCCTCCGCTACAAAGTCTTCTACGAAGAGATGTCGGCCGTACCCGGCGCGCTCGCCATGCTGTCGCGGCGCGACGAGGACGCCTATGACGCCGTTTTCGACCATCTCCTCGTGCTCGACCACGGCCAGCCCGCCA
>DFXC01000201.1:1022-4801 GCA_002383105.1 Hyphomicrobiaceae bacterium UBA4118 | reverse complement strand
GGTGAATACGACATTGCGCCGCTGCTCCAGGCAAAGCCCGACTACAGCTTCATGGAGCTTGGCCGCTCTTGCGTGCTCAAGCCTTACCGCAACAAGCGGACGCTTGAGCTGCTGTGGCAAGGCGTGTGGTCCTATGTCCGCGAGCACGGCGCCGACGTCATGATCGGCTGCGCGAGCTTCGAAGGGACCGATCCTTCGGCGCACGCTTTGGCGTTGAGCTTTCTTCACCATAACGCGCTTGCGCCGGAGGAATGGCGCGTCCGGGCGCATGATCATTTGCGCGTCGACATGAACATGATGCCGCGCGAGGCGGTCAACACGCGCGCGGCACTGAAGGCGCTTCCGCCGCTGATCAAGGGCTATTTGCGGGTCGGCGCCTATGTCGGCGACGGCGCCGTCATCGACCACCAGTTCGGCACCACCGACGTCTTCATCATCATGCCGGTCGAGGCGATCAAGTCGCGCTACTTCGCCCATTTCGGCTCCCCCGACGAGCTTAGCGCCCCCATCGCCCAAGAGTTCGCCCCTCTGAACTAGCAGCCGGGACCAAGGGCCGGACATCGGAGCTGCAAGGGCTTCCGGTTTGACGCGGCCAGGGGGCGCTCCTAAATTCGCCCCACCATGCGCCATACCGACCCCAACGAAGCCAAGGCGGCGGCAGAAGCCGCAGCAATCGGCTTGCGCCAGCTCAACGAGCGCTCGCGCGAGATCTTCAAGCGCATTGTCGAGACCTATTTGACGACCGGCGAGCCGGTGGGCTCGCGTAACCTGAGCCGGGCGCTGCCGATGACGCTGTCGCCGGCATCGGTGCGCAACGTCATGTCGGACCTCGAAGGCCTCGGCCTCATCTATGCTCCGCATACGAGCGCGGGAAGATTGCCCACGCAAACAGGCTTGCGCCTCTTCATCGACGGGCTGCTCGAGATCGGCGACATCAGCGTCGAAGAGCGCAGCCAGATCGAGAGCCGCATCGCCGGAAGCGGCCGGCGACGCGCCGTCGAGGACCTGCTCGGCGAAGCCGGCGAGATGCTGTCGGGCCTGTCGCGCTGCGCCGGCATCGTGCTCGTCGACAAGCAAAGCAAGACGCTCAAGCACGTCGAGTTCGTCAGTCTCGGGCAGGGCAAGGCGCTCGCCGTGCTCGTCGGCGAGGACGGCGACGTCGAGAACCGCATCATCGCGCTGCCGGATGGCTTGCCGCTCTCCTCGCTCCACGAAGCCTCGAACTATGTCAATGCGCGTATCGGCGGGCTGACTTTGGCCGACGCCCGTGTCCGCATCGAGCTGGAGATCGAACAGCGCCGCGCCCAGCTCGACGAGCTCACCGCGCGCGTCGTCACCGAAGGCCTTGCCACCTGGTCGGGCGACGGCGCCGACCATAAGAGCCTCATCGTCTGCGGGCGTGCGCACCTCCTCGAGGACGTCAAGGCGATGGAGGACCTGGAGCGGGTGCGGCTCCTGTTCGAGGACCTCGATACCAAGACCGACCTGATTCAGCTGCTGGGCCTTGCCGAGCGCGCCGAAGGGGTACGCATCTTCATCGGCTCGGAGAACAAGCTCTTCTCGCTGTCGGGCTCGGCGCTGATCGTGTCGCCCTTCGAAGATACCGAGCAGAAAATCGTTGGCGTGCTTGGGGTCATCGGCCCGACACGGCTCAATTACGCCCGCATCATTCCCATGGTTGACTACACGGCAAGGTTGCTCGGGCGCCTTGTCCCTTGATTTTTGCCCGTCTACGGTCGATATCCCCTGGACTTCCGAGTGAAACAACATCGCCGAGGCGTCCATGCCCGACGACAAGACCGATCCGCGTGAGGCCGACGAGGATCAGGCGAAACTTGCCGATTCCCCCAAGGCCGAGACGCCAGGCGCGAGCCCCGACCCCGGGCTAGAGGTCGGGGCCGATCTCACCGCGTTGCTCACCGAGAACGCCGAGATGCGCGACCGGCTGCTCAGAACCATGGCCGACATGGAGAATCTGCGCCGCCGCACCGAGCGGGAGAAGGCCGACACGGCCCGCTATGCCATCACCAATTTCGCCCGCGACGTGCTGACCGTCGGCGACAATCTCAAGCGTACCATCGACCACGTGCCGGCGGAGGCCGCCGCCCAGGACCCCGCGCTGAAGAGCTTCCTCGAAGGGGTCGAGCTTACCGAGCGGGAGCTCTTGAACGTGCTCGACCGCCACGGGGTCACCCGCATCGAGCCGCTTGGGGCACGCTTCGACCCGAACTGCCATCAGGCCATGTATGAGGTGCAGAACCCCGACGTGCCGGAGGGCACCGTGGTTGACGTCATGCAGGCTGGTTACGTGATCGGCGACCGGTGCCTCCGCCCGGCCCTTGTCGCGGTGGCCAAAGGCGGGGCTAAGCCCGGCAAGCCGCCTCAAGGCGACGGCAATGGAACAGCGCCGCGCCGCGCCGCCAACGACGATTTCCCGGGGTCGGCGCCGCCGGGCGACTGAGTCGCGATTTAGTTAAATTGGCGGCTTCATCTCGGATTTGTTCACGCGGCGCAAAGTGAGGTTGAAGCGGCCGCCTTCGGCAAGCAGATCAGACGTGCCGGGCAGAATGCGATCGATGCCGTGATAGGCAAGCCGGTCCGCCCCGCCCAATACCACCACATCGCCTGACTTTAACTCGAGCTTGCGCGTCGGGTCGTTGCGCGAGCGGCCGCCGACGCGGAAGACTCCGGTGTCGCCGAGCGACACCGAGAGCACCGGGGCGGAAAAATCCTCCTCGTCCTTGTCCTGGTGGAGCCCCATCTTGGCCTCGCCTTCATAGTAATTGATGAGGCAGGCCTCGGGAGATAACGCGTAGCCCGCCACCTCGTCCCACAGATCGAGCAGCATTGACGGGATCGGAGGCCACGGCTTCCCCGTCACCGGGTGTGTCGGCTGGTAACGATAGCCGCGCTCCTTGTCGGTCACCCAGCCGAGCGGCCCGGCATTGGTCATGCGCACCGACATGGGGTTGCCCGAGCGAGGCATGGTGGGCGTGAACAGCGGCGCCTCGGCGATCACCAGCCTGACCGCGCCAAGAAGCGCGCTCTGCGCCGCCTCATCGAAGGCTAACGGAAAATATTGCATGTCACCTTTGTTCGGTCGCAAGGCCGTCTTACGTTCTGTCATATAGCGCATCAGCGGCGGAGGAGGAGATGAGGCGGGTGGCGAGACAGGCGCAGAAATTGAACCCCGACGGCTATATCCATGCGCGAGACGCTGACGAATATCAGCGCCTGCGCGATCAGGCGCTCATGTGGCAGAGGGCGACCGAGGAGGTGCTCGACCGGGTCGGCCTCGCCGCCGGGATGAGCGCGCTCGATGTGGGCTCGGGACCGGGCGCCGTGATGCGGCTCATGGCCGATCGCGTCGGCAGAAAAGGCCGCGTCACCGGCATCGAGATCGACGGCAAGCTTGGCGCTCACGCGCTCGCCGACCTCCGCGCCCAAGGGGGAGCAGAGTTTGCGCTGATCGAAGCCAACATGCTTGAGCTCGACACCGCGCCGGGCGCGCCCTTCGATCTCACTTACTGCCGGCTCTTTCTCATGCATATGCAAGACCCAGTGGCGGCGCTCGAGAAGATGCAAGCCTGGACCAAGCCCGGCGGCATCGTGGCGGCGCAGGAGTTCGACTTCGGCGCGATCGCGATTGAGCCGCCCTGTCCCGCCATGGCCGAGTTCAACCGCCTGTTCGAGGGCGTCTTCAGAGGCCATGGCCGCAACCTCAGGGCAGGGCGCCAATTGCCCACGCAGTTCGAGGCGGCCGGTCTCGGGCTCCCTGA
>DFXC01000201.1:0-755 GCA_002383105.1 Hyphomicrobiaceae bacterium UBA4118 | reverse complement strand
GCCGCCTTCAAGACCGAGATGGCCGAGGCCGCCGAGGACGGGCGCTACTACTGCCTCACCCCCATCCTCATCGCTGCCTGGAAGCGTGTCGCGTGACGCGCCTCGCTCCGGCGCCCCGGCAATCCCCGCTTCTCCTTGCGGGTCATAGGCTTGCCACCTATATAACCGCGGAACCCTGCCGGATGAGTCGGCGGGCGCGCCGAAATATTGGGGACTGACGCCGCGCGAGCGCGCAAATGCCGGGTGCCGCCCAAGGGCCCGGACGGTCTGCCAGAAAGAGAGGTTCTTAAATGGCGAAAGTGATCGGAATCGATCTCGGCACTACCAATTCTTGCGTTGCCGTGATGGAGGGGAAGACTCCGAAGGTCATCGAAAATGCCGAAGGCATGCGCACTACGCCCTCGATGGTGGCCTTCACCGACGACGGCGAGGTCATCGTCGGACTTCCCGCCAAGCGACAAGCCGTCACCAATCCTGAGAACACTTTCTTCGCCATCAAGCGCCTGATCGGCCGCCGCTACGAAGACCCGATGGTCGAGAAGGACAAGAAGCTCGTTCCCTACCAGATCGTCCGCGCCGACAACGGCGACGCCTGGGTCCAATCCCACGGCAAGAAATATTCCCCCTCGCAGATTTCCGCCTTCATCCTGCAGAAGATGAAGGAGACGGCAGAATCCTATCTCGGCCAGAAGGTCGAGCAGGCCGTCATCACCGTTCCCGCCTATTTCAACGACGCCCAGCGCCAGGCGACCAAG
>DFXC01000180.1 GCA_002383105.1 Hyphomicrobiaceae bacterium UBA4118 | reverse complement strand
ATGCGCCTCGACGCCATCGCAATCGGCATTAACCCGCCTGACGACGTCAATGTCGTGATCGAGGTACCGATTGGCGGCGAGCCGATTAAGTATGAGATGGACAAAGCGGCTGGCACGCTAGTGGTCGACCGTTTCCTCCACACTCCGATGCGGTACCCAGGGAATTATGGTTTCGTGCCTCACACGCTGTCGCAGGATGGCGATCCGATCGATGTTCTTGTCGCCAATACCCGGCCGATCTTCCCCGGCGCTGTCATTAATGTGCGCCCGATTGGCGTGCTGAAAATGGTGGATGATGGTGGGACCGACGAAAAGATTATCGCCGTGCCGACGCTGAAGCTAACGCAGCACTACGAGCCCGGACATTCGCCGCCTTCGACCGACTAGCTTGATTTCACAACCGGGGAGGGCGCCCCAAGTGAACCCGGCTGGCAGGCCGGGGCCAAGCGTCGAATTCACCCAACGGCAAGCGGCCAGAGGGTGCGGTTAAGCCTTGCTTGGTTGTGTGCGTTTTGTAGGCTGAAAATCAAGCCCGCCATAAAAGCCTTGTAAATCAATGAGTATTGGCGGAGGGGAAGGGATTCGAACCCTTGAGACGGTTGCCCGCCTACACACTTTCCAGGCGTGCGCCTTCGACCACTCGGCCACCCCTCCTGCAAGGGGCCGCACTATAGCGAAGCGACCTCCCGGTTCAATACGCCTCGAAGTTCCGATCCCGGCCAGCAGGGCTCGGAAGGTCGCGAGCGTGTCCATAGGCATGGAATTTGACATCAAACGATGATAAATATGTGCCGTCACATGGAAGGGCTTTCAACATGCGTACGACGCTGGCGCTCGACGATGAATTGCTGGCCAAGGCCGAGGCCTTCACCGGCCTGAAGGAGAAATCCGCCCTGGTTCGTGAGGCGCTCAAGGCGCTGATCGAGCGGGAGAGCGCGCGGCGCCTGGCGCAGCTTGGCGGCAGCGAGGCGGGTCTCGTTGCGCCTCCACGGCGGCGGCGGCAGAGACCGGCGTGATTCTGGTCGATACGTCGGTCTGGGTCGACCATCTGCGGAAGGGCGATCAAGCGCTGGCGCGGCTGCTCGACAGCGGGATGGTGTTGGCGCACCCTTTCGTGATTGGTGAGCTTGCGCTCGGAAATTTGCGGCAGCACGATTTTATCCTCACTGCCTTGCAAGACTTGCCGCGGGCGGTCGTCGCCACGGAGCAAGAAGTGCTGCAATTCATCGCCCAGCATACGCTCGCAGGCGCCGGGATAGGCTATGTCGATGCGCATCTTCTCGCCGCCGTTCGATTGACCGCAGGTGCGACATTGTGGACGCGCGACAAGCGCTTGCTTGGGGTCGCCCAACGGTTGGACCCGGCGGCGAGTCAGCCACCGGCTAAGTTCACGCAATCCTGAAGCAACGCTGATTTGAACACGAGGCGGCAATGGCTTATGTAAGTGGATAGCGCTCATCAGTCACAAATGGTCATGCTCACACTCTTACGCGTCTTTGGCGTCTGGCTTCTGTTGCTTGCCATGGTCGCCGCCGTTATCGACGCCACCAAAAGCCTGGCGGGCGGCGGCACCTGGGTGGTGACGCCCATGGGGGACCAATGGGCGTCGCTCAGCCCTGAGAGCCTGGCGGCTGCGAAGGCGGCGGTCGAGGCTAATGTCGGCGCGTTCCTGTGGGACCCGGTGATCACCACCATCCTGCATGCACCGACCTGGGTCGTGTTCGGTATTCTCGGCGTGCTGCTCTATTGGCTTGGGCAGAAGCGCAAACCCGTCGAGGTCTTCATCAACTAATCTCGTTCATCAATTCGGGGGAATTGGCGCCTGCAACGGAGGTCCTCATGTTCACCCTGAAGCGCAAACCCCTATCGATACCCGCGCCCGGCGAGGCGCTGCCCGGCCGGCCGCAGCCCATCCCGACGGCCAAGACCCATTTCGTGAGCGGGGCTTCCCTCAAGGGCCCTTACCCGCAAGGCGCGCAAACCGCGCTGTTCGGGCTGGGCTGCTTCTGGGGCGCGGAGAAGAAGTTCTGGCAGATCCCCGGCGTCGTTGTGACGGCGGTGGGCTATGCCGGCGGGCTCACTCCGAACCCGGCCTACGAGGAGGTCTGCTCCGGTATGACCGGCCACAACGAGGCGGTGCTCGTCGTCTACGACCCGGCGCGCGTCAGCTTCGAGGATCTGCTCAAGACGTTCTGGGAGAGCCACGACCCGACCCAAGGCATGCGCCAAGGGAACGACGTCGGCACGCAATACCGCTCAGGCATCTATTACACGACCGACGAGCAGCGGCGCGCCGCCGAGGCCTCGAAGGAGGCTTACAATCGCGCGCTCCAAGCCCGCGGGCTTTCCCCCATCACCACCGAGATCCTGCCGGCGCCCGAGTTCTATTTCGCCGAGGACTACCACCAGCAATATCTCGCCAAGAACCCGCACGGCTATTGTGGCCTTGGCGGCACCGGGGTCTCCTGCCCGATCGGCACCGGGGTTCAGGCCGGAGTCTGACGTCTAGCTGCGGATGAAGCCGACAATGTCCTTGGTCTTGGCAAGGATCGGATCGGCAATGGCGTGCGCCCGGCGCGCACCATCGGCAAGAATGCGGTCGATCTCTACGGGATCCGCCATCAGGCGCCGCATCTCGGCGCCAATGGGCGTGAGCCGTGTCGCTGCGAGCTCGGCCAACGCCTCCTTGAACTTGGAGAAGCTCGCGTTGCCGAACTCGCGCAGCACCTGATCCTTGCCGGTCTCGGCGAGGCCCGCATAGATGCCGACGAGATTGTCAGCCTCCGGGCGGTTCTCAAGGCCCTTGACCTCCGAGGGCAACGGTTCCGGGTCGGTCTTGGCCTTCCTGATCTTCTTGGCGATTGTCTCGGCGTCGTCGGTGAGATTGATGCGCGTCATGTCCGACTCGTCGGACTTCGACATTTTCCTGCTGCCGTCGCGCAAGCTCATCACCCGCGTGGCGGGGCCCGTGATCAGTGGCTCGGGCAGCAGGAAGAAGCCGTTCGCGTAGCCTTCGCGCGCGATCGTCTTGGCGAAATCGTTGTTGAATTTCTGGGCGATGTCGCGGGCAAGCTCGAGATGCTGCTTCTGATCGTCCCCCACCGGCACGTGGGTCGCGTGATAAAG
>DFXC01000157.1:3851-3985 GCA_002383105.1 Hyphomicrobiaceae bacterium UBA4118 | reverse complement strand
GCGATCTCGAGCACGACGGTCCACAGCTTGATGGCGTGCTCATAGGCCTCGATGTCGAAGCTGCCGTCAGCCTTGCGGAACGCCATCAGGTTGACCGAGGCGAGATTGCAGGCGGTGTCGTCGAGGAACATGTA
>DFXC01000157.1:2423-3589 GCA_002383105.1 Hyphomicrobiaceae bacterium UBA4118 | reverse complement strand
TCGGAGCAAGGGTTCGACGCCTTGATCGGGCCCGCCGCCGGGCAGGTGTGCCAGTCGTTGATGGTGGTATGGAACTGGATGCCGGGATCGGCGCAGGCCCAGGCGGCGTAGCCAACCTGCTCCCAGAGTGCGCGGGCCTTCACCGTCTCGGCCACGGCGCCGTTCTTGCGATATGTGAGGTTCCAGTCGCTGTCGGCCTCGACCGCGCGCAGGAACTCGTCGGTGACCCTGACTGAGTTGTTGGAGTTCTGGCCCGAGACCGTGCGGTAGGCCTCCGAATCCCAGTCCGTGTCGTAGATCGGGAACTGGATCGAGGTATAGCCCTGGCGGGCGAACTGGATCACCCGGCGGATGGAATTGTCGGGCACGCGGGCCTTCCGGGCTGCCTTGACCTCGCGCTTCAGCGCCGGATTCCGCTTCGGGTCGAAGCAGTCGACGCCTTCGCCCTCGCAATTGACGCAAGCCTTGAGGATGGCGTTGAGCCGCTCGGCCAACACCTTCGAGCCAGTGACGAGAGCCGCCACCTTCTGCTCCTCGTTGACCTTCCAGTTGATGTAGTCCTCGATGTCGGGGTGGTCGATGTCGACCACGACCATCTTGGCCGCCCGGCGCGTGGTGCCGCCCGACTTGATGGCGCCAGCGGCCCGGTCGCCGATCTTGAGGAAGCTCATCAGGCCAGAGGACTTGCCTCCGCCTGACAGCGGCTCGTTCTCGCCGCGGAGCCTTGAGAAGTTCGTGCCGGTGCCCGAGCCATATTTGAAGAGGCGCGCTTCCCGCACCCACAGGTCCATGATGCCGTTCTCGTTGACGAGATCGTCCTCGATCGACTGGATGAAGCAGGCATGCGGCTGGGGATGCTCATAGGCCGAGGTCGAGGCGTGGACCTCGCCAGTGGCGTAATCGACATAATAATGGCCCTGGCTCGGGCCATCGATGCCATAGGCCCAATGCAGCCCGGTATTGAACCATTGCGGGCTGTTGGGCGCGCCCATCTGCATGGCGAGCATGTAGCGGAGCTCGTCGAAAAAGGCTCGCGCGTCCTCTTCGGTGGAGAAATGGCCGGCCTTCCAGCCCCAATAGGTCCAGGTGCCGGCGAGCCGGTCGAACACCTGGCGCGCATCAGTCTCGCTGCCGAGCCGCGCCGCCTCGGGAAGTCCGGCAAGCGC
>DFXC01000157.1:0-2324 GCA_002383105.1 Hyphomicrobiaceae bacterium UBA4118 | reverse complement strand
GATAGCGTCGTAGGGCGATTTGCCAGCCTCGGTAAAACGTCGTTCGATCCGCATCTTTGCTCCCCAGCCCCTTTGGAAAATCGTCTGTAAGCGATTCAACGACTCTCTTACGTCGTCGACCCAGCGCGCAACGGTCGAACGTGACGCGATTCGTCAAATCCATCAATATGTATGCAATAGCCCCTTACTTTACCACTAAAGGCTGTGGGCGAGTCTGGGGATGTCATGTGGAAAGCCGGTGGGCCAAAGGCCATGAAACTGCCTCGGTGCCACCGCCTTGCGTCTCCCCCCGCTGACCGGTTTCGACCTCCGTCTTCACCTTCTATTTAGGAAGCGACCAGTATTTTGTTGATGCACTCGAAAAGCCGGTAGGGCGGGGTCTGGGTTCAGTCGCATGTTGTTTCACCGCGCTCTTGGCCGTGAACTCGATAAGCTCGCGGTAGCCGTCGTCGACAATCGCCGGCCGATGCTGTCATTGATGCGGGCCATGCTCGCGGCCATCGGAACGGGCCCTATCGATACCTATGAGAGCCCGACCGAAGCCATCGACGAGATGAGCAGGTCCGTCCCCGACCTCGTCATTGCCGCAGCGTCGATGCAGCCTTTGACGGGCCCCGCGCTCGTAAGGCGCATGCGCCGCGCAAGCTCCGATGCGCTGTGCTTCGTTCCCGCCATGATCATGAGCCCCCACGCTAAGCCGACCATTGTGGAGGACGCGCTCAGGGCAGGGGCCCACCAGGTGCTCGTTCTGCCGACCTCTGCGAGCACGCTCTACCGCAGACTCGATTGGCTCCTCAATGATGATCGCCCCTTCGAGCTCCGGGGCGAGCATTATGTCGTCGCCGGCATGGAGGAGCGCCTGTCGCTCAGCTTCCAGCGGCCGATCTATGTGCCCTCCGAGCCGTGCTTTCCGCTCGCCGCGAGCATGCCCGACGAGGAGCCGGTCCTTGCGCTCCATCTCGCCCAAAAGGCGCGGGTCGCGCGGAACTAGCCCCGGCTGGACATGGGCCACCCTTGAGGCCATAGTCCCGGCGCAAGCTCAAAAAAAGCGCCAAAATAACTCATGGGAATCTTCACCGAGCTCTTTGCCTGGTGGACGGGCAACACCATCGGCACGCGCCTTTATACTTGGCGCAAGGGAACCCGCGTGGGCGAGGACGGGCTCGGCAATGTCTATTATCGGGAGCGGGCCGGCAAGCGGCGCTGGGTGATTTACCGAGAGCTCGCCGAACCCTCGCAAATCCCGCCCGCGTGGCATGCCTGGCTGCACCACACCGTGGACGTGCCGCCGAGCGAGGAGAGCTACGTGCCGCACCCTTGGGAAAAGGCGCATCGCCCAAACATGACCGGAACCTACGAGGCCTATCGGCCGCCCGGCAGCACGCTCCGCAAGGATGTGAGCAAGCCGCCTTTGGATTACGAGCCGTGGCAGCCGAAATGACGCCGGAGACCGCCTTCGACACCGCGCCGCCCAAGGCCGTCCAGCGCTGGTCGGCTTCCGACTACGCGCGCAATGGGCGCTTCGTCCACGAGCTTGCCGGCCCCGTCTTCGCCATGCTGGAAGCGAAACCAGGCGAGCGCGTCCTCGACCTAGGCTGCGGCGACGGCGCGCTGACGGCAGAGATCAAGGCTTCGGGCGCCGACGTCCTTGGCGTCGATTTGAGCGACGAGCTGCTCGCCGTGGCGCGCATGAAGGGGCTCAACGTTCGGAAGGTGGACGGCCATGCCTTGGACTTCGTCTCAGAGTTCCATGCGGTCTTCTCCAATGCCGCGCTGCACTGGATGCGGAAGCCCGAGCTCGTGATCGCGGGCGTGGCGCGCGCGCTTCGGCCACGCGGCCGTTTTGTCGGCGAGCTTGGCGGTCATGGCAACGTGGCGGCCATCGGCACGGCGATGCGGGCGGTCGGCGCGCTCAGGAACGGCGATCCGGCGCTTGTCGCGCCCTGGTTCTTCCCCACCGTCGAGGAATATGGCCGCCTCCTCACCGAAGGCGGATTCGCCGTCAAGGAGATCGCGCTCGTGCCGCGCCCGACCCGGCTCCGGACTGGCATGGAGGGCTGGCTCAGGACCTTCGGCAGGTCCTTCTTCGACCAATTCCTGGAGCCGCAAAGGACCGCGGTTCTGGGCGAGGTCATTGAGCTCTTGCGGCCGTCCCTCTGCGATACCAATGGCGTATGGACCGCCGACCATATCAGGCTGCGCTTCTTTGCCGAGCGCGTCGCCTGAGCGAGCCGCCACACCAATGCCTAATTCCTGGACGAGGCGTTTGATGCTAGGGCATGATCTTAGAAAGTGGGAACGGGTTTTCCGAGAAGATCATGCTC
>DFXC01000174.1:5700-6567 GCA_002383105.1 Hyphomicrobiaceae bacterium UBA4118 | reverse complement strand
TATCTAGCGCTTATGGCAAACGGATATGGTCAGGGCGATTGCCCGGTGGCGCGGGCGCTCGATGCGATCGGCGAGAAATGGTCGCTGCTCGTGCTGCGCGACCTGTTCCGCAAGGGACCCTTACGCTTTCAGGAGCTGGAAAGCGGGATTGGGGGGGTCGCGCCCAACACCCTCTCGGCGCGGCTCAAAAGCCTGGAAGCAAGCGGCGTGATCGCCACGCGGCTTTATGAAAGCCATCCGCCGCGCTACGAATATTTCCTCACCGACAAAGGCAAGGCGCTCGGTCCGGTGCTGAAGGCGCTGCATAATTGGGGCGAGCGCTTTGGGTGAGATCGCGCAGGCGCTCGCGGCACAGGTAACGCGGGGAACCTGCTCACAAATGGATTCGCTTCGAGAGCATAAGCCTTTGAAATCAGACTCACACCGCTTCTGTGTCGCCCCGATGATGGAGTGGACCGACCGCCACTGCCGCTATTTCCTGCGGCTCCTCTCGCGGCGCACCTTCCTGTACACCGAGATGGTGACCGCCGAGGCGGTGCTGCACGGTGACCGCGAGCGGCTGCTTCGGTTCGACCCTGCCGAACATCCGGTCGGCCTTCAGCTCGGCGGCAGCGATCCTGACGAGCTCGCCGCCGCTTCGCGCATCGGCGCCGATTACGGCTATGACGAGATCAACCTCAATGTCGGCTGCCCCTCCGATCGCGTGCAGTCGGGGCGCTTCGGCGCTTGTCTCATGGCCGACCCCGATCTCGTCCGCGAATGCGTCGCGGCGATGGGAGAAGCGTCGGCTCTGCCCATCACCGTGAAGTGCCGCATCGGCATCGATGATCAGGACGCGGAGGGTGGTCTCGACCGGTTCGTCGATAG
>DFXC01000174.1:3319-5439 GCA_002383105.1 Hyphomicrobiaceae bacterium UBA4118 | reverse complement strand
GCGCCGGCCCGATCTTGCGATCGTCATCAATGGCGGCATCGGCTCGCTCGATGAGGCGGCCGCGCATCTTGCTCATGTCGACGGCGCGATGCTCGGCCGCGCGGCTTACGCCGATCCCTATCTCCTGGCCTCAGTGGATCGCGTCCTGTTCGGTGCGGAGGAGAAGCAGCTTTCGCGTGCCGAGGTGCTCGACGCGTTCATGCCTTACGTGGCGGACGAGCTTGCCCGCGGCGCGCGCCTCAATCAGATGACGCGCCACATCCTCGGGCTGTTCCATGGTCAGCCCCGGGCGCGCGCCTTTCGCCGCTACCTTGCGGAGAACGCTCATCTCGACGGCGCCGGCATGGAGGTGCTCGAGGCCGCGCGTCGCATCGTTGCGGGGGAGGAACGCGTCGCGGTTGCCGCTGAATAGTGGCGAGGCGGATTAAGACTTAACCCATCTCGTCATGCCGGGCACCCGGGTCCTATCTGCCGACCCAAGCCTGTGCCCGGCCATGACGAATTCCATTTATCCCACTCTACAGAACGCCGATTACTCAGCTCGTTTGGCGTGACGGCTTTCTCCGCTCGACGAGAGCGAGCAGGCCTTGGAGATCCAGGAAGCGCGCCGTCTGCATGCAATAATCGCGATAGGGCGCGCCGTAGAGCTGCTTCAGCCAGTCCTCTTCGACCAACGCCATCATGACATAGGCTCCGACCATCACCGTGGACAGGGCAATGGTGAGCAACGAGTTGGCACCGATGGACAGGCCGACAAGCCCAATGATCGACGCCGTATATTGCGGGTTGCGGCTGAAGCGGTAGAGGCCGCCCGTCACCAGGCCGTCGGCACCGCAATAGGTATTGCCGAGGCCGAGATTGAAATAACCGCAGACGGTGATGAAGAGGCCGATCAGGCCGAGCGGCAAGCCGGGGATGAAGCGGGTCCAATCGAGCAAGGGCGTGCTGTTCCAGTCGAGCGCGGCAGTGACGAAGGTCAGGACCATGCCGCCGCGGAATAGACCCCAGAAGATGAGGCTCTGCCAGCTGCCCGGCTCGGGCGTCGGCCAGATGCGGAACGGGGGGGCGAGCAGAGTGCGAAGCAGGAGGAGGTCGAGTGTCGCACCCGCGAGGAGGCCTGCGGCAAAGACGATGAGTGTCATGGTCGCGCAAAGAAGCAGAGTCGTTTTGCAAATTTGCGACAGAGCGCTGAAGGTTCTGTGGCAGAGCCGCGCGCGAAACGCCGGCTAGATCTTCTGATTATAGGCGCCGACCTCGGGATGCTTGGCGAGCTCGGCATCGATCTCGGCGAAGATCGCGCGCATGTTGGCCTCAGACGTCGGGCTCTCCACCACGACGACAAGCTCGGGCTTGTTGGAGGAGGCGCGCACCAGACCCCAGGTGCCATCGTCGAGAACGACGCGCACGCCGTTGACGGTGATCAGCTCGCGGATCTTTTGCCCGGCGAGCTCCCCGCCATTCGCCGCCACTTTCTTAAAGTGGTCCACCACACGGTCAACGACCGCGTATTTCACCTCGTCGCCACAATGAGGCGACATTGTGGGCGATTGCCAGGTGCGCGGCAGCGCGTGCTTCAGCTCGGCAAGCGACTTGTCCGGGTTGCGGTCGAGCATGTCGAGCACGGCGAGCGCCGCCACCAGCCCGTCGTCATAGCCGCGGCCAAGCGGCGGATTGAAGAAGAAGTGACCTGACTTCTCGAAGCCAACCAGCGCGCCGGTCTCGTGGCTGTAGCGCTTGATGTAGGAATGCCCGGTCTTCCAGTAGAGCGTCTTGGCGCCGTGCTCCTTGAGAACCGGATCGGTGAGGAAGAGGCCGGTCGACTTCACGTCAACCACGAACAGCGCGCCCTTGTTGCGGGCGGCGATGTCGCGGGCGAGCATGACGCCCACTTTGTCGGCGAAGATCTCGTGGCCTTCATTGTCGACCACGCCGCAGCGGTCGCCGTCGCCGTCGAAGGCGAGGCCGAGATCGGCGGCATGCTCAAGCACCGCATCGCGGGTGGCGTGCAGCATGCCGAGGTCTTCGGGGTTCGGGTTGTGGGCGGGGAAGGTGTGGTCGAGCTCGCAATTGAGCGGGATGACGGTGCAGCCGAGCTCGGCAAGGACGCGCGGCGCGAAGGC
>DFXC01000174.1:0-3076 GCA_002383105.1 Hyphomicrobiaceae bacterium UBA4118 | reverse complement strand
GGCATGTCGGGCACGAAGATGTAGCGCCCGGCCGCGTGCTCCGGTGAGAAGCCCGCATTCAGCACGATCTCCTTGAGCGCGGTCATGTCCTCGGGCGAGAAGGTCAACGGCCGCTGCATGCCCATCTTGATCCCGGTCCAGCCATTGTCGTTATGGCTCGCGGTGACCATGGCGACGCCTTCGACGCCGAGATCGAACTGGGCGAAATAGGCCATGGGCGAAAGCGAAAGCCCGATGTCGTGCACCTCGGCGCCGCCGGCGAGGAGCCCGGTCATCAGCGCCGCTTTGACGGCAGCCGAATAGGAGCGGTAGTCGTGGCCGACCACGACGCGCACCGGCACGCCGCGCTCCCGCATCAGCGTGGCAAGGCCGAGACCGACGGCCTCGAGCCCAAGCAGATTGATCTCTTCGGGATAGCGCCAGCGCGCGTCGTATTCGCGAAATCCGGTCGCCCTGACGAAAGGCAGGCGCTCGAATTCGGCGGTGTTGGGGACGAGGTCTTGGCGCGGCTTCGGGAACATGCTTGCCCCTTGCATAGGCGATTTTTGTCTGATGACCAACAGCAACCGGCGCAGCCCGGTTCCCGGGCTATTGCACCAGCACGAGCTCGCGGCCTTGCATCTGGAAGCTCTTGAGGCGCCCCAAGAAGCTCATGCCGAGAAGGTTGGTGGTGAGCGCGCCCTGCTCGGCGACCGCGGCAGGCACATCGCGCACGGTGATGTCCTCGACGCGCACGCGGTCGAGCGTCACCGGCGCCATGCGCGCCACGCCGTTCGCCGTCTGGGCGATGCCGGAGAACTCGAGGCTACGCGGGGAGAGGCCGAGCCGCTCGGCGTCCTCATAGGTGAGGACCACGAGGGTTGCGCCGGTATCGGCCATGAAGGTCGCGGGCCGGTCGTTTACGGAGACATCGAGCACGAAATGCCCCCGCTCGTCGGCCTTGAGCCGCACCTCGCCGCCGAAGCCTGAACGCGTGGTTCCGTCCTCTGCCAGCCGCCCGGCCGTAAGCCCGGCAACCGAGGGCCCGCTCCCGGCGCCTGGGCCTAGAGCCGCCTTGAGATCGTCGAAAAAGTAGAATAGCGCGAAACCGGAAAGCGCTATCGCTCCCCAGAGCAGCGCCTCGTGCAGCACATGTTTGGCGGCCGAACCCACCGCTCCACGCTCCAACAAGCTAAACGCGCGACGTGCGCGCGTTGTCAGCCGCGCAGCGTCAGGAAATCGCCGGAAAACTCATAGGAGCGCAGGCGGCTTAAGAAACTCATACCGAGCAGGCTCTGGGTGAGCGCGTCCTTTTGGGCGACCAGCGCGTCCACCTTTTGCCGGTCCACCGGGCCGATGGCGACACTGTCGAGACGCAGCCGCGCGGCCATCGCGCGGCCGTTGGCGGTTAGCACGGGGACTTTGTAGGTGAGGTGGGCGACGTCGATGCCGGCCTTCTCGGCGTCCTCAGGCCTGAGCACGATGGTCGAGGCGCCGGTGTCGACGATCATGGAGATCGCTTTGCCGTTCACATCCACGGTAGCGGTGAAATGGCCGTCGAGGCGCTTGCGGATGCGAATCTCGGCGAGACCGTTGGCGCTCTCTTCGACGGTCATGGCACTGCCGGGAATGAGCTCGCCCACGACGCGCGCGGCAATCGGCATTAGCTCGTCTTTGTAGGCATAGAGGGTGACGAGGCCGAGACCGAGCGCAAGCCAGGTGACCGCATCGCGCAGCATGGCGCCGGCGCGGCCGCCATAGCTCACCAATAACCCGCCGCCGATATAGACGAGGAGCGCAAGACAAAGCGCCCCATAGCCGAAGGTCGTGCTGTCGAGTCCCGCGAGCATGCCAGAGTCGTTGCTGACCAGAAGCATGGCGCCGAGGGCGAGGATGAACAGGGAAATCCAGGTCGACACGGGTCCTAACCTTTCGCTTCCTCGCGGCGCTCCATGCGCGCCGGCAGCGTCGTCATGATGGCGCGCCGCTCGCCCTCGCTCATCGTCGCCCAGCGGGCGATCTCCTCGATAGTGCGGCCGCAGCCGACGCACAGCCCTGTGTCAGCGTCGAGCAGGCAAATGTTGACGCAAGGCGTTTCCAAAGGAGGTGCCGACTGATTGTCCCAGCGGTTTATGTAGGCAATGCGGCAGAGCAGGGCAATCAGCAGCCGTTTTCTGGCTTCTGCCTTGGGCTACCGGCCGGCTTTGGCGCGCCAGGCGGTGCGCGGCTTATCAGGCTGGATCTCGCCGGGGTCGGCGAGCCGCGGCAACGCCTCCATCACCCGCTTGCGCGGGAAGGTGATGATCACCTCGGTGCCGTAGCGGAGCTTGCTCTTCAGCTCGAAGGCGCCCTCATGCAGCTCAGTCAGGCCCTTGGTGATGGGCAGGCCGAGGCCGGTGCCGCCTTCCGCCGTGTGGTGGGCGAGCGACCCCTGGCCGAAGCTCTTTAGCACCCGGGGGATCTCATTTTCGGGGATACCTGGCCCGGTGTCCTTCACGCTCAAGAATTGCCCGCCGATCCCGGTGCGCCCGATCTTCAGCATGACCGTCCCGCCGGTCGGGGTGAACTTGATGGCGTTGGACAGGAGGTTGAGACAGATCTGGCGTACGGCGCGCTCGTCGGCCCACAGCTGCGGCAGGTTGGGCTCAAACATCTCGACGATCTTCAGCCCCTTGTTCTCGGCGCGGAGCCGCATCAGCCGGTGACAGTCCTCGATCACCTCGGCGAGGTCGAGCGGCACTTCGTGCAGCTCGTAGCGGCCGGCCTCGATGCGACTGATGTCGAGAATCTCGTTGATGAGGTTGAGCAGGTGCTGGCCGCTTTGATGGATGTCGTTGGCGTATTCCTTGTAGGTCGGATTGTTGTGCGGGCCTAAAATCTCCGACCGCATGATCTCCGAGAAGCCGAGAATGGCGTTGAGCGGCGTGCGCAGCTCGTGGCTCATGGTGGCGAGGAAGCGCGACTTGGCGAGGTTGGCTTCCTCGGCGCGGAGCCGTGCCTCTTCGGAGATCGATTTCGATTGCTCGAGCTCGGCGATCAGCGCGTCCTTCTCGGCACGAAATTCCAGCATGGCGACGACGGTCGAGTTGAGCCCGTT
>DFXC01000052.1 GCA_002383105.1 Hyphomicrobiaceae bacterium UBA4118 | reverse complement strand
ATCAAGAGCTCCTCGCCGTCGAGCTTGACCTCGGTGCCTGACCATTTGCCGAACAGCACCCGGTCGCCGGCCCTCACGTCGAGCGGCTGGACGTGCCCCTTCTCATCGGGGGCGCCCGGGCCTACGGCGACGATTTCGCCCTGTTGCGGCTTCTCCTTGGCGGTATCGGGAATGATGATGCCGCCTCTGGTCCTGTCGTCCTCCTCGATGCGGCGCACGACGACGCGATCATGCAATGGACGAAACTTCATCTCTGCATCTCCTCCGGGCAATTTTGATGGGAGGGCACGTCCGGGTAGGGACGCTCCCGCTTGATAAGTAGATTCGTGCTTTAGCACTTACAAGGGGTGAGTGCCAAGGCCGTTAGCAATTCTTCACGCTTGCTGCCAAGGCGCTGATTCAATTTGGGAATTTCTCTTGCCGCAACCAAGCTCCGCGGTTAACACTTAAGGAATCGAAAAAGACCGATGCGCAGGGGTCCGAACCATGGACAACGCATTCCTCCGTCAGATCGAGGGGTTCTCGCTCACCACGGCCGAGATCCTCTACCGCTTCCCCGACCATCCGAAGCTGTTGCAGAGCTATATCTGGCAGGACTACGACCTCGCGCCGCACTTCCCCAAGCTCACCGACTTTTTAGACTTCTGGGCGGCAAATCTCGACGGCGCACTCTACCGCGTGCGCGTGGCCCATCGCCGGCTGATCTCCCCTGCCGAGTTCAGCTTCGTGCGCGGCGAGCTCCAGCTGCATTAGGCGTGCAGCAGAGGGCTAATGCCCGAACTCGTAGATGTGGGCTTTCTCGCGGTCCAGCACCGGCTTCAGCGAGCGGAACGCCTGCGGATAATTATAGAAGGGGACGCGCGGGAACAGGTGGTGGATGAGGTGGAAGTTCTGGAACATGTAGAGCCAGTTCACGATCGGCTCCATGATCCTGCCCTTCACCCAGAAGATGTTGGTGTCGCGATAGCGCTCATGCACCTCGTGCGGCTTGTGGGTGAGGTAGGCGAAGAAATAGATGATCAGCGCCGAGGCGAGGATGTGCGGGAAGATCCACAGCATGAGCACCTCGCGCCAATAGCCGAGCACCGAAAGCCCCAGCGCGACCCCATAGAAGAGCGCGTACATGGCCACGATGTGCAGCGTGAGCGGCCGCATGCCCCGGATGTGCGCGTGGAAGGCGATGTGCCTCCAGAAATAGCGCTGGTACCAGAACACGATGGTGAGGCAGCGCCAAAAGACGAGGAATGGATTCTCGACGGCGACCCAATGGTCGGGGTCGATCTCCGGATTGTTGGTATCGCGGTGATGGGCGAGGTGCATGTAGCGGAACGCCTTGTACTCATGCAGCAGGATCGCTCCGCAGACATAGCCGACGAGGTGGTTGAGCCAGAGCCACTTCGACTCCTTGCCGGCGATGTTGCCGTGGCAGGCCTCGTGCAGCGGCGTCTGGTCGGCATAGAGGATGAGGGTATTCAGAATGAGCCCGAGCCAGAGCGGAATGATGCGCGTCGTCGCCAAGGCGATGACCAGAGCGAAGGCGGCAACGATGCCGGCGGCGAGCAGCACGGTCGGCCAGGCCACCATGCCCTGATAGGACTTCACTAAAGTCAGGGCCTGCCGGTCGGCAGGGGCGTTGGGCGCGTCGCGCGGCCTTTCGATGTCAGGGCCGATGGCGGTGGCGAAGCTCATGGTCCAAGAGTCCTTCTTCAGTCGCCACAAACGGCGTTTTGCCCGGCCCGGGACGCCGGGCCGGCGCTCTCGTTTGGACTCATCCCGGAACCAACTGATTTTGCCCCGTGGCGCTGCCGTGTTCAAGGCACAATGGGCGAGGGGTCCCAGTCGAGTTGCCGCAGGGGTAAACGCCGCGTCAAAAAACTTTTGTTTTCAGGAAGGTTAGGCGCTCGCGCCGTCTTGGCGCGGGGCACGGGCTACGCCCTGGGAGGGCGCGCGCATTTTACCAAAACAAAGCCTGCCAGCCGGCTAAGGCAGCCGGGCCCGGCAGGCTCGAATCTTAAGAGTCGCGCGTCAGCTACTGGCAGAAATAGGGCAGGCCGTCATAGCCGATGAAATAGCCCGTGTGCGGGTTGAAGCTCCGGTATCTCTGGGCGCAGTAGGTGTACCACTCTGGCGTCCAGGCCGGAGCAGGGCCATAGGCTGCGGGGCCGTAATAGGCGGGCGGCGGAGGCGGTGGCGCCACATAGACCGTCTGCGGCGTGAGCGCCGTGCCGACGATGGCGCCGATGCCGAAGCCGAGAAGACCTGCGCCCAAGGCGTTGCCGCCGCCGTCGTGGTCGCCATAGTAGCCATGGCCAGCTTCTGCCGGTGCCGATAGCGCCAAGGCAGCCACGCCGATCAGCGCTGCAGCCGCGATGGCTTTGAAGGGTGTCTTGCTCATTGTCTTGTCCGAGTTCCTTAGCGTCTGGTGCCCGCGAACGCTCTTCGCGGGCGGGAGGTGCCCCAGGGATTGGGATCGCGAGATTTAGCACCCGCTTTTTGGCAAAATAGAGCCGCTAAAATGAATCCCCCGTTAAGGAATGGGGGTCGAGCGTCGCCGACGGGCCACTCTCATCCTCCCCACGTTGGGGGAGGGATGGAGCAAGAGGCCTGCTCGTCAGCGGCCCTGCCGCCGGGTGAGGGGCCTGAGCAAACAAAAAAACCGCCGGGCGAGGCCCGGCGGCTCTCAATCAGTCTGCCGCACGCTGGTTAGGCGAGCTGAACGTTGGCGGCCTGCTTGCCGCGGCCGCGGCGATCGTCCTCGATTTCGAAGGAGACCTTGTCGCCCTCGTTGAGGGCCGGCACGCCGCTCCGCTCGAGAGCGGAGGCGTGTACGAAGACGTCCTTGCCGCCGTCCTCCGGCTGAATGAAGCCGAAGCCGCGCGCATGATTGAAGAATTTCACTGTGCCGTTAACACGAGCCATAGGGAATTTCCTTTCCCGTTGAAGTTTCACGCAATCGGGCCAGGGGCCCCGAAAGGGGTCCTTCGGCGTCTTGAGATTTCAGGAAAGGTCGTCGTGCTCTTGGGGCGCGATAGTCACTTTGCCGTCGTCCAAGTCCGCGCCCAAAGCCTTGGGCGCCCGGTAGCCTAAGAATGGTGCAAGGTGAGGGGCTTGGCAAGCCCGAAGTGGTACGCCCGCGTTCACATTCTAAACCGCAGATGAACGGACGCCTCAGGAAGCGTTCAGCCGCCAAGACCTAGAGCAAGCCCCACGTGAAGGCCCAGAAACGCGCCTCGCGTGGTGCTCTAGGAGGCTCGCATGTGGAAAATCGTCGTTGTCCTGCTCCTGACTGCTCTCGCTATCCTTGCCGCACGGCTCGCTTACGACGCGCCGGTGATCCAGACGCGCGTCGGCATGCTCAGCGCCGCGACCGGGAGCGAGGCGCCGGCCCCCCTAATACCGCCCCTCATGTATGCGGGGGTCAGGGGGTAAAGTCGGTCTTTCGTTGGACGCTAATTAAGCACGCAAGTTGCTTGTCGGCATCGTTCCATTGGCAATCGAATCGCCGGTCGGTACACTTGCGGCGGAGTTCGCAAAGTCGAGGAGGAGCGACCATGAGCGTTTTCGGCGATATCATGAGTGCGATTTTTGGGAGCAAGGCCAAAGCCGCTGCACCGGCGTCGCCGTCGGCGACTTCGCCATCTGCCGCCTCGCCATCGGCGGCGCCGTCAGCGCCAGGGACGGTGGACGTAGCCGCCATTCTCGACAAAGCAACGAAAGAGAAGAAGCAGAAGCTCTATTGGCGGAAATCGATCGTCGATCTGATGAAAGTGCTCGACCTCGACAGCAGTCTTGCCGCCCGCCAGCAGCTTGCCAAAGAGTTGAAATATACCGGCGATATGAAGAAGTCGGCGCCGATGAACGTCTGGCTGCATAAGCAAGTGATGGTCAAGCTTGCCGAGAACGGCGGCAAGGTCCCCGACGAGCTCAAGCACTAACCGGGCCGCATCTGTCGCCGCGGCTCGGTTCGGCGAGGATTCTTCAGTGCTGCACCTCAGGATGAGGGGCGTCGGTTACGGCCACCTGACCATCGGCGGCATGGAGGAAAGGATCGACTCGACATTGCCGCCGGTCTTGAGCCCGAAAATGGTGCCGCGGTCGTAGAGCAGGTTGAACTCCACATAGCGGCCGCGGCGGATGAGCTGCTCCTCGCGGTCGGCCTCCGTCCACGGCGTCCCCATATTGCGGCGGACGATCTCGGGATAGATGGAAAAAAACGCGCGGCCGACGCCTTGCGTGAAGGCGAAGTCGGCCTCCCAATCCCCCGTGTCGAGATAATCGTAGAAGATGCCGCCGATGCCGCGCATCTCGCCCCGATGGGGGAGGTAGAAATACTCATCGCACCAGGCCTTGAAGCGCGCGTAGTCGGCTGACGCCTGCCCGTCGCAAGCGCCTTTCATGGCGGCGTGGAAGGCTTGCGAGTCTTCGTCCTCCTGGGTGCGCCGGCGCATCAGCACGGGGGTGAGGTCGCCGCCACCGCCGAACCAGCCTTTGCTCGTCACCACCATGCGCGCGTTCATATGCGCGGTGGGGGCGTTCGGGTTCTTAGGGTGCGTGATGAAGGAGATGCCTGACGCCCAGAAGCGCGGGTCTTTGTCGGCGCCGGGGATCGCGCTGGCAAATTCCGGGGCAAAGGTCCCGTGCACGGTCGAGGTGTGGCAGCCGACCTTCTCGAACACCCGGCCTGACATCAGCGCCATGACCCCGCCGCCGCCGTCCTCCCCGCCATGATCGGCGCGGGACCAGGGGGTCCTGGTGAAGCGGCCCGGGGGTTTGCCTTCACATCCCGGAAGGCCCTCGGCGGCATCCTCGACCTCCTCAAGCGCGGCGCAAGCGACGTCACGCAAATGCTCGAACCAGACGCGCGCCCGCTCTTTGCGCGCCTCAAGCGCCGTGGCCGAAGGCTCTGACATATTTGGCTCTTTGGGGGTCTTCTGATCCATGACTCGCGTCGCTTAAGCTAGCCTGCCCGATCCTCCCGGGATCAATCCCCAATAGGCGCAAAACCTTATCATGTCGTGGGCCCTGGATAGTTCATCGGTTGCGCCAATTTGCCCAAGTCTCGGCCCTGGACAACATGGAGCACGGATGCCAGAAACCAAACCCAAAAGCCCGCCGGTCGCACGAGCCGCGTCCGGCAATGGGGAGGCAACAGCTCGAAGGCAACTATTCTGAGGGCGGCCGCGGCGCTGGGGGGCGGGACGTTTGTCTCGTCGCGGGCCAGGGCCGAAACGGACATTGGCTATTCACGTGAGGAGCCTGGGCGATTTGGCAACCTACGAGACTCCCCTCAATCCCACTCTCGAGCCAGACCAAGAGCCGACGCGGCGCGACGTCATTCTGATCGCAGCCAGCGGCTTTGCGGCCATAGGCGCAGCGGCGGCGCTGTGGCCGCTGCTCGACCAGATGAACCCCGACCAGTCGATGCTGTCGCTCGCCACCACCGAGGTCGATATCTCCCACGTCGAGGCCGGCCAGGCGATCACCGTGATGTGGCGCGGCAAACCGATCTTCATCCGCCATCGCACCGATCAGGAGATCGGCAAAGCCAAGGACGTTAAGCTCGACGATCTCGTCGATCCCTTGGCGCGGAACGCCAACCTTCCCGACGACGCCCCGGCGACCGACGACAACCGCGCGGCAAAAGACCGTGAGCCCTGGCTGGTGATGATCGGCATCTGCACCCATCTCGGCTGCATCCCGAAGGGCCAGGCGGTCGGCGATTACAAGGGCCAATTCGGCGGCTGGTTCTGTCCCTGCCATGGCTCGCAATACGATACCGCCGGGCGCATCCGCCTCGGCCCCGCCCCGCAGAACCTCGCGATCCCGCCCTACAGCTTCGCCTCCGACACCAAGATCAAGATCGGATAACGACGACCCATGGCGCATCCCTCCACCTACCAGCCGGGCAGCGGTTTCGAACGATGGCTCGATGCGCGGCTCCCGGTCGTGCGGGTCATGCACGACCAGTTCGTGGTCTTCCCGACGCCGCGCAATCTGAATTATTGGTGGACCTTCGGCGGCATCCTCACCTTCATGCTGGCGGTGCAGATC
This sequence comes from Hyphomicrobiaceae bacterium UBA4118, assembly GCA_002383105.1. Taxonomy (GTDB): domain Bacteria; phylum Pseudomonadota; class Alphaproteobacteria; order Rhizobiales; family Methyloligellaceae; genus Methyloceanibacter. The sequence continues at coordinate 9,548 of DFXC01000052.1, read as the reverse complement.
GCCACCGGCGTGGTGCTCGCCATGCATTACGTGCCGACGCCGGAGGGGGCCTTCGACAGCGTCGAGAGGATCATGCGCGACGTGAATTGGGGGTGGTTCCTGCGCTACACCCACGCCGTCGGCGCCTCGATGTTCTTCCTCGCCGTCTACATCCACACCGTGCGCGGCCTCTATTACGGTTCCTACAAGGCGCCGCGCGAGGTGGTGTGGATCCTGGGCGTCCTCATTCTGCTGCTGATGATCGCCACGGCCTTCATGGGCTATTCGCTCGTCTGGGGGCAGATGAGCTTCTGGGCGGTCACCGTCATCACCAATCTCTTCTCATCGCTCGACGCGGTAATCCCGGGTCTCGGCACCAAGCTCGTGGAGTGGATCTGGGGCGGCTTCTCGGTGGGCGGCCCGACGCTGAACCGGCTTTACTCCTTGCACTATCTCTTCCCCTTCGTGATCGCGGGCGTCGTGCTCCTGCATATCTGGGCGCTGCATATTCCGGGCAACAACAATCCGACCGGGATCGACGTGAAATCGGCCAAGGATACCGTGCCGTTCCACCCCTACTACACGATCAAGGACGGCTTCGCGCTCGTCGCCTTCATCGTGCTGTTCGCGGCAATCGTGTTCTATGCGCCGAACCTTCTCGGCCACCCGGACAACTACGTCCCGGCCAACCCGCTGCAGACCCCGCCGCATATCGTGCCGGAATGGTATTTCCTGCCCTTCTACGCGATCCTGCGCGCCATCCCGAACAAGCTGCTCGGCGTCGCCGCGCTGATGACTTCGATCTCGATCCTGTTTTTCGTGCCCTGGCTCGACACCTCCAAGGTGCGGTCGACCAGCTACCGGCCGATCTATAAATGGTTCTTCTGGGCCTTCGTGCTGACCTGCATCGCGCTCGGCTATCTCGGGTCGCAGCAACCGGAAGGTTGGTATCTCATCTTCGGCCGCGTCTGCACGATCTACTATTTCGCCTTCTTCCTGGTGGTCATGCCGGTCACCGGCTTGATCGAGCGGCCGCGCGCGCTGCCGGGCAGCATCACCGAGTCGGTGCTTGGGCCCGAGGAGAGCGGGGAGATCGAAGAGACCAAAAATACAAAAGAGACGAAGGCCACGCCGCCGCCCGCGGCGCGTAAGCGGAAGCGGGAGGAGGTTCTATGAGAAGTCTCTCCCGCCTTGAGCTCCTGATGGCTTTCCTTCTTGCGCTCGCTCTTCCCGGTGTAGCGCTTGCCGAAGATGGCTCGAGTGCCGCCGCGCCGCCGCTCGGACACGACTACCCGGAGATCGCGCATCAGAGCTGGAGTTTCACCCCGCCGTTCGGGACCTATGACAATGCGCAGCTCCAGCGTGGCTTCCGGGTCTACAAGGAAGTCTGCTCGAACTGTCATTCGATGCGGCTTCTGTCCTACCGCAATCTCGGCGAGCCGGGCGGTCCGGAATTTTCGCCCAAGGCCGTCGAGGTGCTTGCGGGCCAGGTGCAGGTGACCGATGGACCGAACGAGAAGGGCGAGATGTTTCAGCGCCCCGCCCGGCCGTCGGACCGGTTCCGCTCGCCGTTTGCCAACGACCAATTGGCGCGGAACGCCAATAGCGGTGCGCTTCCGCCTGATCTCTCGGTGATTGCCAAAGCGAGAGAGGGCGGCCCCGACTATATCTACGCGTTGCTCACCGGCTATCGGCAGCCTCCGGCCGGTTTCGAGGTCGCCCAAGGCATGCACTACAATGCCGCGTTCTCCGGCCATCAGGTCGCCATGCCGCCGCCTTTGAGCGACGGCGTCATCGCTTATACCGACGGCACCAAGCCGACCCTCGACAATTACGCGCGGGACGTCTCGGCCTATTTGATGTGGGCGGCCGAGCCTAAGCTCGAGGAGCGCCACCAGACCGGCGCGCGGGTGATGATCTTCCTCATCGTGTTCCTGGTGATCATGTATCTCGCCAAGCGCACGGTGTGGACACGGCTCCATCATCGCGACGCGACCCACGCGGCGTAGGGGTTTCTCCTGCCCCGGTACGTTATAAGGGGCAATCATGAAACGCGTGCTTCTTTCTCTTTGTCTTGCGCTCGGCATTCTCCCGGCCCTGGCCGCGGACGAGCCGGCGGCCCCGCGCGACATGGTCGTGCTCACGGTGAGCGGGATGATCGGCAAGACCAACCGTGGCCCGCTCGATCCCCGCAAAGACAGCCTGCTCGCCTTGCAGAAGGTGGACTTCCGCGAAGCCTTCGCCTTCGACCGCGCAATGCTGCTTGGGCTTCCGCAGGGAACGGTCAAGGCGCAGCCGCCGGAGTTCGACGCGCCCGCCACCTTCAAGGGCCCACTGCTGCGAGAGCTGCTGGGCTACCTCGAGACGGCGAAGGTCAAGATTATTTTCATGGCGGTGGACGGTTATACCGGCTGGCTCGATCCGGACGACATCGACACATCGGACTGGATCCTGGCGCTCGAAGCCGACGGCGTGCCGCTCGGCCTCGGGCAGCAGGGACCGATCTGGCTGATCAATACGCGCGCGCCCGACTTCAAGCCGGCCGATACACATCAAGGCCATTGGGTCTGGGCGCTGTTCTATATCAAGGTCGGGGAGTGACATGACGCAAGCGGTGCTCGGGATCATCGGCGGCTCAGGCATCTACGACCTGCCGGGCTTGAAGAACGTACGCGAGAGGCGCATCGACAGCCCGTGGGGCGAGCCGTCGGCGCCACTTCGGGTCGGCGACATCGATGGGCTTCCCATCGTATTCCTGTCGCGTCACGACAAGGGTCACAGACTCTCGCCGAGCGACATCAACTACCGCGCCAATATCGACGTGATGAAGCGGGCAGGGGTCACCGACCTCGTCTCGCTCTCGGCCTGCGGCTCGTTCAAAGAGGAGCTGCCGCCAGGAACCTTTGTGCTGGTCGATCAGTTCGTCGACCGCACCTTCGCCCGCGCCAGCTCCTTCTTCGGCAAAGGCTGCGTGGCGCATGTGTCGATGGCCCATCCCGTGTCCCCGCGTTTGCGCCTTCACCTCGCGGCGGCGGCAGAGGCGGAAGGCATCAACGTGGTGCGCAGCGGCACCTATATCTGCATGGAGGGCCCGCAATTCTCGACGCTCGCCGAGAGCCTGACCTATAAGGGCCTCGGCTATTCGGTGATCGGCATGACCAATCTGCCCGAGGCCAAGCTCGCCCGCGAAGCCGAGATTTGCTACGCGACGGTGGCCATGGTCACCGATTTCGACTGCTGGCACCCGGACCATGACGCGGTGACGGTGCAGGACATCATCAAGGTGCTGATGGCCAACGCCGAGAAGGCAACAAAGCTCGTAGCGCGGCTTGCCCACGACTTCCCGCGTGAGCACGAGCCGTGTCCCATCGGATCAGACCGGGCGCTCGATACCGCCATCATCACGGCGCCCGAAGCGCGCGATCCCGAGCTTCTGAGCAAGCTCGACGCAGTCGCCGGCCGCGTGCTGAAAACCTCAGGCGCTTAGGCGGGCGGCGTGGGAAGCGGCACCGGCAGTCCGCCGCAGTCGCCGCACAGTGTGGTGGCCCAGTAGTAATAGGCCGCGGCGGCGATCACGACGATGAGCGCGACGCCGATGGCGATCTTCCCCCGGCGCTGTCTGCGGGCTAATGCGAGCTTCGCTTGCTGCTTGGCTTCCTGATCGGCCGCGGCCACGACGCTTCGATCCATGACGTTCATCTGGCGGACTCCGGAGTTGACCTGCCGCTATTATAGAGCGTCATAGAGCGTCTCCACGCGCCTTCATGGGCGACCTTTAGACACGGGCCGCTCTTTGCGCGTTCCGTCAGGGCGAGGACGGCGTCGGCACTGGTGGGATGGGCACGCTGAACACCAGCGCCAGCAGCCAGCCGATAACGACCCATAGTAACCCGAAGATGATCAATGCCGGGATCGAGGCGATGCTCCACTTCACCAGGATCAGGACGATCCGCCAGAACGGAACGTCGATGTCGCGAATGGTGACCAGGTTCGAACCGTTGGTCATAAGATGTCCCCTTCGATCTCGCGGCCCCTTCGACTAGCCAGCCGCGCTTGGTTCGACTATAGGCTGAGCCGCGCACGCGTTGGCGCGCGTCAAGCCTCAATTTGCGAGGAGGTCCTGGATGAGCGTGACTGCCGACATCGATCTCAAGGACCTCGTGCGCACGATACCCGACTATCCGAAGCCGGGCATCATGTTCCGCGATATCACGACGCTGCTCAGACATGCCAATGGGTTTCGTGTCTGCGTCGAGCAACTGGCGAGGCCCTTCGCCGATCGCAGGGTCCAGGCCGTCGCCGGGATCGAGGCGCGCGGCTTCATCCTCGGCGGCGCGGTGGCCGACCGCTTGCGCTGCGGCTTCGTGCCGATCCGCAAGAAGGGCAAGCTGCCGGGGAAGGCGATCGGCCAGGACTACGAACTCGAATACGGCATCGACGTCATCGAGATCCATGAGGACGCGATCGGCGCGGGCGACCCCGTGCTCCTCGTCGACGACCTGATCGCCACCGGCGGGACGGCGGAGGCCGCAGTGAAGCTCCTGCGCAGGATCAACGCCGATGTGGTGGGCGCCGCCTTCGTCATCGATCTTCCCGATCTCGGCGGGGCGGCGCGGCTCGCCAAGCTCGGCGTCGAATGCCACACGCTGATCTCCTTCGAAGGGGACTGAGCAAACTCTTAAGCGAGCCGGGGCAGGGCCCACCTCATGCCAAGCGGTTACGATGCTGTGGTCATCGGCGCAGGCCACAATGGGCTTACCTGCGGCTGTTACCTCGCCAAGGCGGGCCTCAAGGTCCTGGTGCTCGAGCAATATTCTGAAATCGGCGGCATGGGGCGGGGGCTGATGAAATTCGTGGCACATTACGTGCCCTATCGGGTGACGGGCGACGCCAGAGGCAAGATCGCCGGCGCCGATTGGGACGCGATCAAGGACGCCTACGCCGACACTCTGATCGACTATCTGTCTGAAGCTTTCCCGGGCTTGCGCGATCGCATCGTCGCGCGCTCCGTGCAATCGCCGGTTGATCTTGAGCGGCGCATCAGAAGCGCGGCGCATGGCACGCATCAGCACGGCGCCTATCTGCCCTATCAGATTGGGGCCATGCGGCCGGTCACCGAGCTTGGCTCCTACCGCTCGCCGATCGCCAATGTCTATCTGTGCGGGGCCGGCAGCCATCCGGGCTCGGGCGTCACCATGGCGCCTGGGCGCAATGCGGCAACCGTGATTTGCGCCGATCTCGGTCTTGCCTTCCCGAGTTAGGGGCTCTGCTCTTGCCGGCAAGCCTGTGCTAAATCCTCACCCATGAACATCGACGGCAAGCACTACCGCACCATCTGGCTCAAGGACGACGGCTCGACGGTCGAGATCATCGACCAGACCAAGCTGCCGTTCGCCTTCGAGACGGTGTCCTTGCGCACGCTCGAAGACGCGGCCCGCGCCATTCAATCCATGCAGGTCAGGGGCGCGCCTCTGATCGGCGCGACGGCGGCTTACGGGGTGGCGCTCGCTCTCCGGCACGACGCTTCAGACGAGGGGCTCGACCGCGCCTGCACGACGCTCGCCGCTACGCGCCCCACCGCCATCAATCTGCGCTGGGCGCTCGACGAGATGAGGAAAGCAATCCGCAACCAGCCCCGCGACAAGCGCGTTGCCGCCGCTTACGCCCGCGCCGCCGCCATCTGCGACGAAGACGTGGAGACCAACCGCAGGATCGGCGAGCATGGGCTCGGGCTGATCCGGGCGCACGCCGACAAGAAGGGCGGCGCGCGGGTCAACATACTCACCCATTGCAATGCCGGATGGCTCGCGACCGTCGATTGGGGCACGGCGCTCGCTCCCATCTATCGCGCCCATGACGAAGGGATCGCCGTGCATGTCTGGGTGGACGAGACGCGGCCCCGCAATCAGGGCGCTTCACTCACGGCCTTCGAGCTTGGCGCTCACGGCGTGCCGTACACCCTCATCGCCGACAACGCCGGCGGGCATCTCATGCAGAAGAAGCTCGTCGATCTCTGCATCGTCGGCACCGACCGCACCACGGCCACCGGCGACGTCGCCAACAAGATCGGCACTTACCTTAAGGCGCTCGCCGCGCGCGACAACGACATCCCCTTCCTCGTGGCGCTACCCTATTCGACCATCGACTGGAGTCTCACAGACGGGAGCTTGATCCCCATCGAGGAGCGCGATGCGGCCGAGGTCACGCGCATGACAGGGCGGCTCGACGACGGAACGATCGCGACTGTTCTGATCGCTCCGGAGGGGAGCCGCGCCGCGAATTACGGCTTCGATGTGACACCCGCGCGGCTCGTCACCGGCTTCATCACCGAGCGCGGCGTCACCCCCGCCACCCGCGACGGACTCACCACCCTCTATCCGGAGCATCGCAAAGGGCAGGCAGCGTGACGCGCCGGGCCTCCGGCAGCGAGAGCACCAAAAAAAAGCCCCGATTGGGCAACCGGGGCCTCTCGTAACACTGTGGAAGTGAAGTGCGCGGGCTTCCGCCGAAGGTCAGGCCATCCTTGGGGGGCGGCCTGGCACGGAATCGAAGGTCACCCGCGCAGCCTAAACACTAGCACGTTCACCGGGAAGATTTGGCAATTTTGTTGCCAAGCCGCGGGCAACGGCGAACTCGGTTTCTGTGAGGGTGCCACGCGAACCCCATTCCTTAAGACTCGTCGCCAGCAAGCCTTCATCTCCTTACCGCGGGGCACTAGCTAAGGGGGATGCGACCGAAACGATTTTCGCTAGCCCTTCTTTGCCTGCCGCTCGTCCTGCTGGCGGGAGCCGCTGGCGCGGTGGAGGTCAAATATTTCGAGGTGCAGGCGGGCGACCACCCCCATGACGTGGCGCCCGCACCCGACGGGAGCGTCTGGTACACGGGCCAGGGTGCTGGTGTTCTCGGACGCCTTGACCCTAAGTCCGGACAGGTGGAGCGCATCAGGCTCGGCGAAGGCTCGGCGCCGCACGGCGTCATCGTCGGGCCCGACGGCGCGGCGTGGGTCACCGATAGCGGGCAGAATGCGATTCTCCGCGTCGATCCCACCACCAAAAAGGTGAAGACCTGGCCGCTCCCGAAGGAGCGCGCCAACGCCAATCTCAACACCGCGGCCTTCGACGGCAAGGGCCACATCTGGTTCACCGGGCAGAGCGGCATCTATGGTCGCCTCGATCCTGCGACGGGCAAGATGGACGTGTGGGACGCGCCGAGGGGGAGGGGGCCTTACGGCATCACGGCGACGCCTGATGGCGCGATCTACTATGTCTCGCTCGCGGGCTCCTTTCTCGGCAAGCCCGATCTTGAGACCGGCGAAACCGCCGTGATCGAGCCCGAGACCAAAGGCGTGGGCACGCGCCGCATCTGGTCGGACTCAAAGGGGCGGCTCTGGGTGAGCGAATGGAACGCCGGCAATCTCAGCGTCTACGATCCGACGGCGAAGGACTGGAAAGTCTACAAGCTGCCGGGCGATGAGCCGCACGCTTACGCGGTCTATGTCGACGGCAAGGACAAGGTCTGGGTGAGCGATTTCGCCGCCAACGCTGTCCTCAGATTCGATCCAGAGACCGAGAGCTTCGAGAGCTTCCCGAGCGACAAGACTGGCGCCGCCGTGCGCCAGATGGCCGGGCGCCCCGGCGAAGCCTGGGGCGCCGAATCCGGCACCGACCGCCTTGTGGTTATCGGCGATAGCGATAAAGACGGGCGGAACTAGCCGCTGCGCTCTATGCCAGCGCGAGCACAACCGCGAAGCCGAGCAAAGCTGCCGCGGCGACCGGGACGATCAAGGTGGCAAGAGGCCACCCGCGCTTCGCCTGGGCGGCTGGCCGCGCGGTGAATTTCACCTCACGCTGCGCGCTCGCAGCCGCGAGCAGCGCCGCGGCATGTTTCTCACGCCATTTTGGGCCCGGCCCGCGCATATAGTGTAGCTCGGGCCGGTAACGATCGCGGAACTTTCCCACCTGACTCCCTCGTGACACGAAACCCCGTAACTCCCAGAGAATACAGGTGAATATGTTGCAAATCGGTATAGGACCGTGGCGGAATCGGGGCCTCAGGGGCCGATATGCAGGGGGCGCTTGCCGGGGCAGACGAAACTTGCAACAACGCGCGCCATGAAAAGCCAATGGAACGATAGCGCCGCGAACGAGGTCGTTGCCGCATATGGCGCCAAAGGGGTCGGCGCCGACATCGCGCTTCGGGTCTACACCACGCGCCTGTTGGGCCGCGATCCGCTGCTCGTGCTGCATGGCGGCGGCAACACGTCGGTGAAGACGCGGGCCCGTGACGATCTCGGGCAAGAGCACGAGGTCATCGCCGTGAAGGGCTCCGGCGCCGACATGGCCGACATCGAGCCTTGGGGCTTGCCTTCGGTGAGGCTCGATCCGCTCCGCAAGCTCCGTGCGCTGGCGGCGCTTTCCGACGAGGCCATGGTCAATGTCCAGCGGCTGAACCTCCTCGATTCCTCAGCGCCGAACCCATCGGTTGAGACGCTACTGCATGCCTTCCTGCCTCATAAATTCGTGGACCACACTCACGCCGCTTCGGTGCTCAGCCTGGTCGATCAGCCCGACGGCGAAGCGCTCGCGCGGGAGGTCTATGACGGGCGCATGGGGATCGTGCCCTACATCGCGCCGGGCTTTGGACTGGCTAAGGCGGCGGCGGATGTGTTCGAGAAAAACCCGAAGGCCGAAGGCCTGATCCTGCACAAGCACGGCATCTTCACCTTCGGCGAGACCGCGCGCGAGGCCTATGAGCGCATGATCGAGATGGTGTCTCTGGCCGAGAGCCGCTTGCGGCAAGGCCGGCCCATCGTCTTTCCGGCGCGGGCACTGGCGAGTGCCACGGCGTCCGCCGCAGAGATCGCGCCCATCATCCGCGGCGCTTGTGCCCTAAAGAACGGCGGCGCCGAGCCCACGCGCTTCATCGCCGACTTCCGCACCGCGCCCGAGATCCTCGCCTATGTGAACGGCGCGGAACTTGCCTCCTACAGCCAGCGCGGCGTGGTGACGCCGGACCACATCATCCGCACCAAGAACCGGCCGCTCGTGCTGCCGGCCCCCGAGGCGGGCAGGCTCGAGGATTTCGCGGCCACCGTGCGCGAGGCAGTGGAAAAGTTCGTCGCCGCTTACGATGCCTATTTCGTCCGCGAGAATGCAGCCGTGGGAGGGGTCAAATCCAAGCTCGATGCCAGCCCGAGAGTCGTGCTGGTGCCCGGCGTCGGCCTGTTCGGCCTCGGGCGCAGCGCTAAGGATGCGAGCATCGCCGCAGACCTCGCCGAGAACACGGTCAAGGTGGTCACCGATGCCGAGGCCATCGGCCGCTACGAGCCGCTGCCGGAGAGCGATCTGTTCGCGCTCGAATATTGGAGCCTGGAGCAGGCGAAGCTGAAAGGCGCGGTGGTGAAGCCGCTGACCGGCCAGGTCGCGGTGGTGACGGGCGCGGGCGCTATCGGTGCCGCGACGGCCAAGGCTCTGGCTACAGATGGCGCTGCGGTCGCCGTGCTCGATATCGACGGCGAGGCGGCGAAGAAGGCGGCTTCCGCCATCAAGGGGCTCGGTCTTGCTTGCGAC
>DFXC01000005.1:442-5259 GCA_002383105.1 Hyphomicrobiaceae bacterium UBA4118 | reverse complement strand
GATACTCGATTCTCCCTGAGCTCGTTGCTTGCACGATCTCCGCCGTCGTGCCGGGCCAGCTCACGGCCCTGCGCTTCACGCCATCGGCCGGGGAGATCTCCACGGAAGGGCAGGGCCCCTCGGGCTTGGTTCTGCCGGGGCGAAGCCTGTCGCCATGGCGATCGGTGGGCGCGATGGGCGCGCCGGAAAAGATCGACCGGCAGTCAAGCAAACGCAGCTTGGTGTGCCGTGGGGGCTGGGACACACGGGGATCGAAGCGCGTGCCGGATGTCAGGGCCGTCGAAAGCGAGCTCGTCGCCATAGTCTTCACCTTTGCAATGTCCACTTCCGATTTCGAGGAGAGGATAGGGTGGTGAAGACCTGCGGCCCATTCTACATAGGGTCAGTCAAACGCCGGATTGGTGTGAGACCTCCTATACCTAGGTGTACGACACTTTGCCTCGCGGTATGGCGTCACGGCGCGGGGGCTCTAGGATTTGTGCGCCTCTCCAAGCATTGTGACGATGGCGTGGCAACTTGGCGGCGCACTTCACTCGGAAGCTGAATCGTTCTGCTGGCTGCGTGCGATGTCGAGACACCTGATCAAGGTCTCGCTGTCGAACGGCTTGTCGAGGAAACAGATGGCGCCGGCGTCGAGCGCGCGGGCCTTCGTCCTCTCCTCTGGATAGGCCGTGATGAAAATGATCGGGGTGCTGAGACCCTCAGCGCGCAGCCGGCTCTGCAGCTCGAGCCCGCTCATCCGCGGCATCTGCACGTCGACGATGAGACAGAACGTCTCCTCGACATAGGGCGACTTCAGAAACTCCTCAGCCGAGGCGAACGTGTGGGCGCCAAAGCCGAGCGATCGCACAAGGCAGGTCGTCGCCGCGCGGACGGACTCGTCGTCGTCGATGATGCATACAAGGTGCAACGATCCAATCCTGACCAGCGCCTGGCATTCGAGGCTCAACGACTCGCGAAGGCGCCCTAAGACCAAAGTGGCCCGCCAAGCCAAAACGGTGAAGACATACTTAGGTTTAGGCGCCCGCGGGTCCGCTCCGGGAAATGCCGAGCATCTCGGCCATTCGCACCAAATCGGCGAGCGACCGCGCGCCCATTTTCCGCATGACGTGGCCGCGATGAATCTTCACCGTGATCTCGCTCACGCCAATCTCGCCGGCGACCTGCTTGTTCATCAGCCCGGCAGTGACCAGGCTCATCACCTCCAGCTCCCGCTTGGTGAGGGTCTCGAGCTTGGCCTTGAGCTCGGCCACGCCTTTCTCGCCCTCCCGCCGTTTCCGATCGCGCTCGATGGCGATGGCGACGGCGTCGAGCAGGTCCTGATCGCGGAACGGCTTGGACAGGAAATCGACCGCTCCCGCCTTCATGGCCCTCACCGACATGGGGACGTCGCCATGAGCGGTAATAAAGATGATCGGGATCTGAATATTGGCCTTGATCAGCTCGCTCTGGAAATCGAGCCCGCTTCGCTTCGGCAGCCTGATATCAAGCACGAGACAACAGGCCGCGTCCGGCAGCGCGGTCTCTAGCAGCTCAGGCGCCGATCCGAAGACCTCGACGCGCAAGCCGACCGAGCGGAGCAGGCTGCTCAGCGCCTCGCGCAAAGAGGGATCGTCGTCAACCACCAGGACCACTGGCTCCTCCGGGGTCGAGGCGCCGCGCGGCGATGCGGGGCGCTCGGTCACGTCGCAGTCCCCTGGTGCGATTGGATGGTGAATTGGAAGGTCGCACCCGGTCCGTCGTTGGGCGACACCCACATCTCTCCGCCATGGGCCTCGACGATCGAGCGGCAGATCGACAATCCCATGCCCATGCCGTCGGTCTTGGTGGTGAAGAAGGCAGTGAACAAGCGATCGAGGTGCTCGGAATTGATGCCGATGCCTGAGTCCTGCACGGCGACGAGCACATGGCCGCCCTCATGCCGGCGCGAGCGGATCAGGAGCTCGCGCGGCCGCTCGGTGACCCCCACCATGGCCTCGATGCCGTTCATCATGAGATTGATGATGACCTGCTGCAGCTGCACCCGATCACCGAATACCGGGGGCAGGTCAGCGTCAAGGTTGAAGCGCAGCCGTACACGATGGCTCAGCACTTCTCGCTGCACCAAGGCGACGACGTCGTGAACGACATCGTTGATGTCGAGCGGGGTCTTTTGTGGATCGGTCTTCTTGGTGAGCGCGCGCAAGCGCCGGACCACGTCGCTCGCCCGATTGCCGTCCCTGATGATGCGGGCCACGGCGCCACGGGCCTCCTCCAGATCGGGGGGCTCGTTGCCGAGCCATCTGAGGCAGGCTTCGCCGTTGGTGACCACAGCGGCAAGCGGTTGATTGACCTCATGCGCAATCGAGGCAGTCAGCTCTCCAAGCGTGGTCACACGCGTGACATGGGCAAGCTCGGCTTGCGCCTGGTGCAACGCTTCTTCGGCGTGCTTGGCATCGGTGACGTCCATCAGCGCGCCGACATATTCGAGACCGTTCGCCGCCTCGCTCGTGGCATGGGCCACGACGTGGATATGCTTGACGGAACCGTCCGGCATCAGCAGCCGGTGCTCGACGCTCCAATTTTGGCGGTCGCTGCAGACGCGTTTGAGGAGGCGTTGGAGCGAAGCGCGGTCATCCGGGTGCGTGCGTTCAAGCACCAACGCGATGCTGGGCTCAATCGTCCGGTAATAGTCGAAGATACGATAGGCTTCATCCGACCAGCGGATTTTCCCGCTGGGGACGTCCCAGCCGAAGCTTCCCGTCTGGCTCAGCTTTTGGGCTTCGGAAAGATAGGCCTCGCTCCGGCGCAAGGCATCTTCGACCTGCTTGCGATCCTCAATGTCGGTATTGGTCCCATACCATTTGACGATGCTTCCGCGCTCATCGAGGAGTGGCGCCGAGCGGTTCAAGAACCATCGATACGCGCCGTCAGCCCCGCGGATGCGCGCTTCATGTTCATAAGGTGTCCCGGCGGCAATATTTTCGCTCCGCGTTTTAACGACCCTGGCCAGGTCTTCGGGGTGGTAGGCGGCCTGCCAACCGGAGCCCTGGGCCTCGGTCAGAGAAAGGCCTGTGTAGTCTAACCAACGCTTATTCAGGAAATCGGTGAAACCGTCGGTCAAATTGCTGAAGACGAATGCAGGGATCGTGTCGATGGTGAACCGAAGTTCTTTTTCGTTTTGCTTGACTTTCGCCTCGGCGCGTTTGCGCTCGGTGATGTCGTTGTTGGTCTCGAGTGTTGCGACAGGCCGCCCGCGCTCGTCGTGTTGAAGCGACCACCGGCTCGCCACCGTAACGGTCGTACCCTCTTGCTTGGTGTGACTGAGCTCGCCTTCCCATCGGTCAGTGGCGAGCAATGCGGCCTTGATCTCTTCAAGAGGCGCCGGGAAAACTGTTCGCAGCAGCTCGTGCGAAACCTTGCCGATGGCCTCCTTGCTCGGCCATCCATAGAGCAGCTCGGCACCGCGATTCCAGTAAGTGATGACGTCGTTCATGTCTCGGACGAAGATCGAGTCGTGAGTAAGATCGAGGAGGCTCGCCTGCTCGCGCAGCGTCCTCGCCGCCCCCTGGCTCTTCAAAGCAAGGAAGGTGGTGATGGCGATCGCCAAGATGCTCACGAGACATCTGACGAGAGACGGCCCATGCGTGAAGCCATGCTGGAACAGGAAGCTCAGGGCCGTGATGGCGATACATGAGAATGAGATCACCAATAAGCCGCGGCGCTGAACGAAGCGCCCCGCCATCAGCACGATGACGGCATAGAGGACCGCTACCGCCAGCCCCAAAGGGGTGAAGGTATCGATGACGAAGATGGCGATGGCAAAGGCGATGGCGCCGACGGCGAAGGTCAGGCCCGTGGCAAATTCGCGGGAAGGCGGCTTATGCTCCATCGAGGTTTCGCCCTTTGTCATTTTCGCGAGCGGCGCGCCGCCGGTGCCAAGTCCGTGCCGGCCGATTGGCGGGGTATCCACGCGCAGGAGCGGCTTTAAGCCCGCATGGAGCCAGAAGTCCATTCTGCCCGGAGGGGCATTCTGCCGCAATCGAGCATGCGCCCGGATTGGGCCTTGGCTCGGGTGAATCTGCGCAATCCCTCGATAGGCTGAGCAACGCCCGGCAAGCGCCTTCGAGGCTCGGCGCTTATAACGGAAAGTCCAAGATGGGGGCGTGAAAGGCGGAGGACGCCGATGACCTCGATCGAAAATCAGCATGGCTCCGTTCAGGAGCGCGGTTACGCCGGAGTCTTGACCGGGCGGGAGCCCTCGGAGCAGCAAGGCCTGCACGACACCATTGCCAAGCTCCGCGCCTTCTCTGTCCTGCTGTGCATGGATGTCGATCTCGCCGACGACCTCGTCGCTGTGACCTTGACGCGCGCAAGCGTCGCCATGAGCCCATCGCGTCTCGGCGAGAACCTTGCATCATGGCTGTTCAGCCGGCTCCGCAGCTACTATTACCGCGAATATGCTATCCGCTCGGAAGCGGCCTCGCGGCGAGGCAAGCTGTTGCAGCCGGAGCACTTCGCCAGCAGCCAGCATCACGACATCCTTGCCGCACTCGCCAAGCTCGCCCCCGAGCAACGGGAGGCGCTGGTCCTTACCGAAGCTGCGGGCTTCTCATTTGCCGAGGCGGCGCGGATCTGCAGGCGCCCGCCCGGCAGGTTCAAGGATCTGGTGGAGACTGCCGAGGCCAATCTTGCCCGCCTCCTCGCGATGCGGGGTTCCGGGCCGCTTAAGCAGACCACCATCTCGCTCGCCCTTACTGCTCAGTTGAGAGCTTAGCCTTGCGGCAACACGGGCGCCGGCGGCGCTCGTTCAAAAGGCGAAGGGCTGTCTCTTATAC
>DFXC01000005.1:0-239 GCA_002383105.1 Hyphomicrobiaceae bacterium UBA4118 | reverse complement strand
CGCTCGTTCAAAAGGCGAAGGGCCCGCGACCTTCCGGAGCGGGGCCCTTCCTTTGCGGGCCATGGTCGACCCGCTAAACTTGCCGGCTTAGTAGACGCCGGTCCTGGCGAGATTTGCCCTCCAGCTCCTCATGAAGTTCCCTTGGGCGGACGAGCTGCCGAAGCAATAAGACTTGCCGTCAAACTGCCCGTGGATCGAGCAATCGGCCGCGACGGATCGTTTCCCGAGACGAGCAGCAT
>DFXC01000195.1:9469-9729 GCA_002383105.1 Hyphomicrobiaceae bacterium UBA4118 | reverse complement strand
CTCTCCCTAGCTACTCAGTTCACTGAACGAAAGCTGAGTTATTCTGTACGCCGGAGCGCCGCTCACTCTTGAGCGAAATGCCAAGAGAGCACCGTGCCCTTGCAAGTTTTCAAGTTGTCACTGTTGATATGGGAGGCTGCCTGGAAGCGCCGAAGCAAATAAATCCGCCTCGCGCCCGCTCCTGACGGCGGGTTCTTCGATGAACACATCACGCGGTGACACCTCACGAGGAATCACAACTTAGCGCAGAGAGAGCCCGG
>DFXC01000195.1:5335-9234 GCA_002383105.1 Hyphomicrobiaceae bacterium UBA4118 | reverse complement strand
TATCGAAATTCTCGATGGAAACCGGCATCCCACTCGTTGCCAAGCTGCCCGCTCATAATTGCCAAATGTAATTGCTTTGCAAGTGAAAAGTGCTCACGTCAATGAAATGTGCCAAACATCCATAACGTTTCGCTGCACTGCATCAAGTTGCCGTGGCTTGCACCCCGGGGTGTCAAGCGGAAAGTTTAGCGATTTGTGTGCAGCGCACCGGCAGGTTCATTTTGCGTCTCAACTGGCGAGACACGCCAGCTGTGAAATCACGAATCACAGCAATCGCGACACTTGACGTGTTGCCGCGAATCGTCCGCAGGCATACCACGCCTCGTTCAGTCGCAAGTCCCGGTGGCACCCCGCGCGACCCATGGGAACGCGCCCTCGGCCCCGGCGGTTCTTCTTGCTTCGAAGTGCCTATCAATTTCCCAGCGAGGATCTCTCACGCCTCTCGCCACTCATATTAACTCGGCACATATATAATGCGCCGTGACCCTCGATGTCGCGGCGCCGAAACACGCGCCAGAAGCGGGCAAGGAGGAAGATATGGCCTCGAACGACGCCGAAATGCCAAGCCACCAGGCTCTCAGCGAGGAAATCCGGGAGATCGCCAAGCATCTTGCGACGCTGCGTCGGGACGTCGAGGGCCTTACCGGCCAGCTCAAGCGCAGCGGTGAGCATCAGATCGAGCGCGCGCAGGACAAAGCGAGCGAAGCCGTAACCGCGGTGGAGACCGCCGTCAGGCGCGACCCCGTGACGGCGCTCGGCATCGCGCTCGGGCTCGGGCTCCTTCTCGGGATTGCCATCCGCCGCTAGGGTCCTAAGGCTGGTCCTGGTCCCGGCCCTTGAGGCTCAGAATGTAGGCAATGACATTCAGCATGTCCTGCTTGACCCGCGTCAGGTCCGAGCGCGATCCTCAAGACATTGGCGATCTCAAAGAACAATTCACCACCTTGCGCAGTTTGATTGGATGCAGCCCCTGAGCGGGACGCAGATTCGACGGAGCGTTGCGCGGCCAATTCGGCCCTGCCACAGCGCTCAGCAAAGGGAGCCAAGTCATGAAAGTCAAAGATATGATGCATAAGGGCGCCGAATGTGTCGCGCCCAACGCAACGCTGCAACAGGTGGCGCGGAAAATGCGGGACCATGATATCGGCGCCATTCCGGTGTGCGAGGGGGGCAAGCCGATGGGCATCGTCACCGACCGTGATGTCACGATCAGGGCCCTTGCCAACGGCAAGGACTTCTCGGCGCTGCTGGCGAAAGACGTGATGAGCAAGAATCTCGTCTTTTGCCGCGACACTGAAGAGGCGGAGGACGCCATTCGCATCATGGAGGACAACCAGGTCAGGAGGCTTCCCGTGCTCGATGAGGCGCAGAAGCTGGTCGGCATGGTGAGCCTTGGCGACATATCGCATGCGCTGTCGCGGGACCTGGCCGGCGAGGTGACGAAGGCCGTCTCGGCCCATCACGATTAGGCTCAAACAGGAAGGGCGCGCGATGCAGATACCGCTGCAAATCAGCTTCCGCAACATGGACCCCTCCCCCGCCGTCGAGGAGCGCATCCGCAAGAAGGCGGCGAAGCTCGAACGCTTCAACGACCGCATCATCGGTTGCAGCGTGGTGGTCGAAGCCCCGCACCGCCATCATCACAAGGGCAAGCTCTACAATGTGCGGGTCGATGTCAGCGTGCCGGGAAAAGAGGTCGTGGTCGATCGTGCCAAGCCCGTCGATCACGCCCATGAGGACGTCTATGTGGCGATCCGCGACGCCTTCGATGCCGCGGTGCGCCGCCTCGAAGATCAGGTGCGCAGGATGCGCGGCAACGTCAAAAGCCACGCGGCTCCTTAGGCCTTCCAGAACGCCTTGGCCTGCGCAAATCGCGCAAAGGCCTGCTCGGCCGCGAGCAGCAGCGTCCCGGCGTTGATGCCGGCGGGGCGGAGGCGGGAAGCGGGCGCGGCCTTTTCCGATTCTGCCGCTTGGCCCTCGGCGCCATCGGCAATCAGCGTATGGCGGGTGGCCAGATCGTTGAGGCCGCCAAGGGCGCCTTGCAAGTCCTTCAAGGCCGAGAGCGCCTCGGCGCGGCGCCGCGCCCTCTTCTCGCCGGGGAACGTGCTGGCGAAGAATTCGGTGGCGTAGCGGAGCCGCTTGGCGCGGATGCGAAGCTTGTGCCTCTGGCGCACGCTTTGATGGCGGAGATCGGCGCCCCTACTCTTGATCTGTTTGCGTAGACGGGCCAGCTCGTGCCTGGCATGCTCAGCGATCGGGCGCGTCCGCAGCGCCGCGCGCTCGGCATCGTTCTCGACTGTCCACGGGCCGATCTCGACCCACTCGACAAGATCTAGCGCGGCGTGACGGAAGCGTTCGGACCGGACCGAGCCCGCGGCACGGGCGTAAGCCGCCGCGCGCCGTGCCTCGAAATCGCGATGGGTCAGGGCGATCTCCGCGTCGTCGGGATGGGCCAACAGCAGCGGTTGCAGCACGTCGGCGGCAAAGACGTCGAGATCGCGCGCCGGGCCAAGCTCCTGCGTGATCCATTTGAGCTCGGCCTTGATCTTGTCCAGGTCCGTGTCGGCGATCACATCGGCAAAGATCGAGATGGCGGCGCGCAGACGCCGGAGACCGATGCGCATCTGGTGCAGCGCCTCGGCGTGGCCTCCACACATCGCGCGCTCATTGGCGATGATCTGCCTGAGGGAGCTCTGGGCGATGGCGCTGAAGGCGTCCCCGCTCGGCATGTTCGGGCCGATATCGATTTCGGCGGCCTTCTCCACCTCGTGCTTGCCGTCTTCGAGCAGCTCGTAGCCGCGCTCCGCCTTGGTTTTCACGGCGAGCCTGAGCGGCACGGTCTCGGCCAGGACGCGGGCGAGGCGGAACAGCTCTGCCGTCTCTCCCCGCTTGAGCTCGAGCTCAAGCTCCGAGATTTGGCGCCGGTGGGGAGCGGCCACGATCTCGCCCTGGTCGATGGCGACCTCGATCTGCGAGCCGCCACGCTCGATCAGGTAGGTCTTGCGCCTGATGCGGGTCTCGAACAGCAGCCGCAAAGACGCGCGCAGCTCGGGCGTCAAGAGCGGCGCCAGCGCCGTGCCCTCGACCGCGTCAAGATCGGGGGCGCTGCCGGCAATCTCCTGTTCCCATTCGAAGCGCTCGAGGAACTCGGTGCCGCTCTTGGCGGTCTTGACCGTCTGCACGTAACGGCCGCCGCTCTCGCGAACGCGCAAGAACACACGCGCATCGCGAAGCGCGAAGTCCGTTGTGTCGAAATAGGTCGAGATCAGGTCCCGCTTTTGCGGCGGGGTGAGGCTCGCTTCGAGCGCGGGATGCGAAGCGATCCGCGCGGCGGCGGCGGGATCGAGTTCGAGCTTGAGCTCCACCTCCTTCGATTGGCGCGCGGACTCAAGGGCGACCACTTTAACCTTCTCCCGTTGCTCAATTGCGCCCTCAAGCGCCGATGGGAAGCGGGACGCCGCCTCCCCGGCGGCGCGACGACATGATGGATTGGCAAAGCGAAATAGGACGCCGACCGCTCAGCCCACATGGCAGCCCGACGATCAGCCTGCGGCGACAGAGCCAATATCTCTCTGTCACAATCAAGCCCGTTCTCGACGATCACCTGCAAATTCCGTCTCGCTGCTGGGCTCCAGCGGTTCGCGGCGCCTGGTCACGAACGCGCTGCACTAGGTGCGGTCCCGGCTGGAGCTGGATGAAACGGTCGGGTCCGCGCCGAAAGCGGTCCCCATCGAAAGGAGCAGTCGTCAATGCTGGCTCGTTCCGGGCTGGCTACTCGACGGCATAGACTGTAGGGGCCTTGTCCTTGCTCACCGCGTAGATTGAGACCGGACCCACTTTTTGGCCACCCATACCCGGCACCCCTGAGGGCATTCCGGGGATAGCGATGCCGACGATCG
>DFXC01000195.1:1423-5043 GCA_002383105.1 Hyphomicrobiaceae bacterium UBA4118 | reverse complement strand
ACGTAGCCATCGACGAACATGGTGTGACAGCCTTCGAGCTGTTCGGGAACTCCCGCCTTCAGCGTGATCTCCTCGAGGGTGTCAGTCGTCTTGACGTCGACGTCGAACCCATTCTCGCGCAGGTAGTCCGCATATGCCTCGCAGCACGAACAGTGCGGATTCTTGTAGAGCGTTGCTTGGAGCTGCCCAGCGAGGGCCGGCAGCGGCAGCGAGAGTAGCGTGAGAAGGGTGCCCAGCCAAATTGCATTCTTCATGATGTTCTCCTTCGATAGTTAGAGCGAATAACGGAATGAATCGCCTATACAAGTTCGCTGGCTTTAGCGGTTTCGCGCGAGCGAGCCGGACCCCCCGGCGCGCCGCGCTTACGTACCGAGAAGCCTTTGACCAGGGCGTAGATCGCCGGGATGGTGTCGTTACCTGACTCGCACCACTGTCTTGTGCTTGACAGCAGCCCGGGCTCGGACGCTACAGTGACCTTCGAAGTGGAGAAGCCGGTGCAAATCCGGCACGGTCGCGCCACTGTGAATCGGCTCGTGCCCAAGGCACGATCACCGAAAGTCAGACCTTCCTTCAACGACGCGCTCAAGCGGGACGCTCGATCCCAAGGAGGTTGCCATGGCCAAGGCCGTCACAGCACCCGTTTCTCCCCCCATTGCCATTCCGGTTCGCGAGATCCTCCCCTGGCTGATCTTCGCGGTCCTGCTCTTAATGATGATCTATTTCGTCGGCGTCGAAGAAGGTGCCACGTCGATCTTTCCCGGCATGTATGTGCATGAATTTGTGCATGACGGCCGCCACCTCCTCGGCTTCCCCTGCCACTAGCCCGGCGGGAGCACGCCGATGGTCAGAGACCTTCTCATCCGCGGCATGCTCGCCGGGGTCGTCGCCAGCCTGCTCGCCTTCGGCGTCGCCAAGATCTACGGCGAGCCGCAAGTCGATCGCGCCATCGCCTTCGAGGGGCGGCACGCCAGGGCCGACGCTTCCGCTCAGGCGCCTGCGGATGCGCAAATCTCAGCCCAGCAACACCAGCATGGCGATGAAGCGCTCGTCAGCCGCAAGGTGCAGAGCACGGCCGGCTTGCTAACGGCCGTGGCCGTCTATGGCGCGGCCATGGGCGGCTTGTTCGCGCTCGCCTTCGCCTTCCTGTACGGGCGCGTCGGGGACTTGAGCCCACGCCTGCTCGCGCTGCTTCTTGCGATTGCGACCTTCGTGGCGATCTACTACGTGCCGAGCTTGAAATATCCGGCAAGCCCGCCGGCGGTGGGCGAACCCGATACTATCGCCTATCGCACCGGGCTGTTCTTCCTGATGATCCTGATCTCGCTCGGTGGCCTGGTCTTTGCGGTGGCCGCGAGCCGGCGGCTTGCCCCGCGATATGGCAGCTTGAGCGCCATGCTCATCGGTGCCGGCCTGTTCGCCGCGGTCGTTGTCATTGCACAGCTTGTGCTGCCCGACATCAACGAGGTGCCGGCAGACTTCCCCGCGATCGTGCTGTGGAAGTTCCGCATGGCCTCGCTCGCCATTCAGGTGCTGATGTGGGCGACGCTCGGGCTCATGTTCGGTTGGCTTGCCGAACGCGTGCTCGGCGGACGCCGGGCCGTCGTCCGGCCCAAGCTTAGCTCGGCATGATCGAGCGCTAGGAGCCCCGCGGCCTCGGTGACGCCTAGGGCTCCACTCGCCACATCGCGATCGATCCGCGTGCCCAAATTTCTACGCTTGATTTCAAGCCCTTAGCTTGAAGGGGCGAGGGCCCGTGAGAGGTGCAAAGGGCTTCCTTAGCGACGACCTCATCGCCGCCTCGACCTCTGCCAGAGGGCTGCCATCTTCCGGCACCAGCAGCTCGACCCGGTTGCGCCCGGCACGCTTCGCCACATAGAGCGCGGCGTCGGCCCGGCGGAACAGCGCGTTGAGATCGCCGTCGATCTCGGCCACGGACGCGGCGCCGGCGCTGACGGTGGCACCGACCGGCAAGCCGTCGACAAAGGCTGCGGACTTGGCAAAGGCGCGCCGCACGACCTCCGCGGCTCCGGCTGCTTCCAGCGGATCGGCGCCCGGCAGGATGGCGGCAAACTCCTCGCCGCCGAGCCGCGCCACGATGCTGCCGCCGTCGAGATGCGCCGATGCCGTGGCCGCGAACAGCTTGAGCACGCGATCGCCGAACGCGTGACCGAAGCGGTCGTTGGTCTCTTTGAAATGGTCGAGGTCGAAGATCAGCACCGAGACCGCGTCTCCCCTCCGGTCCTTGTCCTGTCCGAGGGCATCGGCGGCCTCGAACAGAGCGCGCCGGTTGGGGAGTCCGGTCAAAGAGTCGGTCAGAGCATCGACCCGCTGCTCCAATTCCTGACGCTCTTTGGCCATGGAGAGCACGATGAAGGCCAAGGCGATGCGGAGCAGCAGCGTGATAAGAATGACCGTCGGGAACCAGATGCTGGCGAACACCCACTGCGATTCGTGGATCGGCATCGCGAGGTTGAGCGGCAGCCATGAGAGATAGCCGAGGCCGATGACGACGAGGAGGCTCACGGCAGGCCAGCGCGAGGCGAGCCTCTCGCCATTGGCGCGAGCAAGCTCGGCGGCGGCGGCGAAATCGTACAGCGCCAGAATGGTGCAGACGGCGCCGAGCCGATGGTCGAAGGATTGGAAATAGCCCAATTGCGCGACCAGCAAGAATCCGACCGGGCCCAACAACGTCCAGAAGAGATTGGCGCGGCGGCCAACGAATTGCCGCGACGCCTTCCATTTAATGGCGTCGCCGAGGATAAGCGCCGCCGCGCCGATGGCGAGCAGGTCGCCGGCATCGGGGGTGGACGAGGCGGCTGCCAGGATCACGGCCCCAGCTTGAATCAAGAGCGCCAAGCCCCACCAACCGACAAACGGGCACTCGCGCTCCCGCGCCCGGGTGAACACCAGCACGATGCCGAGCATAGCGGTAACCGTGACGTTCACGGTCGACATCGTGTGCATGTCGAGAGGCATGGGCGCAGCTCGGAAGCAATCAGGAGCGGATCGGCGCGCACCCTAGCTCGCGCTTCATCACAACGAGCTTTAGCAGGCCGTTAGAATTTCAGTGAAATTTGAGGGAACGGCCTCAAAGGCGAGGTTGTGCTATGTCCTGGGAGATACAATGCATCGGGAGAGGCATCAGTTGACGATCTTCGCTAACATCGCGCAGCAGGGCGCCGGCGCGCGCATGGCCGGTGTCGCATGATCAGCGTGGACGTGACGCTGAAGCTCGGAACGTTCCATCTCAACGTGGCGTTCGAGAACGACGCCGGCATCACCGCCCTGTTCGGCCGGTCCGGCGCAGGCAAGTCAATGACCATCAATCTGATCTCGGGGCTGGTCCGCCCCGATCGCGGTCATATCGCGCTCGATGGCCGCACCTTGGTGGACACCGAGCGCTCGATCTTCGTGCCTGCCTATCGCCGCCGCGTCGGGCTCGTGTTCCAGGACGCTCAGCTTTTCCCCCATCTCAGCGTCCGGCAGAACCTCATGTTCGGGCGCTGGTTCGCTCCCACGCTCGAGCGCAGCATCGGCTTCTCCTCCGTGGTCGAGACGCTCGGCATCGGTGATCTCCTCAAGCGCAAGCCGGCGCATCTGTCGGGCGGCGAGAAGCAGCG
>DFXC01000195.1:0-1206 GCA_002383105.1 Hyphomicrobiaceae bacterium UBA4118 | reverse complement strand
TCGCGCTCGGCCGGGCGCTACTTGCCTCGCCGAAGATGCTGCTTATGGACGAGCCGCTCGCCTCGCTCGACACCGAGCGCAAGATCGAGATCCTGCCCTTGATCGAGACGCTGCGCGACGCGTACCGCATCCCCATCGTGTATGTGTCCCATTCCATCGAAGAGGTCGCGCGGCTTGCCTCGCGTGTCGTGGTGCTGGAAGCGGGCCACGTGGTTGCGACCGGCGCGGTCGAGGACGTCTTGGGACCGGGCCTACGCGATGCGGGCATGAGCCGCTTCGCCCGATCCTCGGTCATTACCGGGCGGCTCTCCGGTGTCGATGCGACCTACGGGCTCACCGAGATTTCCCATCCCGCCGGCACGATCTGGCTCACGGGACGCACCGGCCCGGCCGGACGCGAGGCGCGTGTCGTCATCAAGGCGACCGACATTACGCTCTCCAAGACCCGCACCGACGGGCTCAGCGTCCAGACCACTCTTGCCGGCAAGGTTGCGAGCATCGAGACCGATGACGGCCCGATCGCTGCGGTCAGCATCGAGCTCGACGGGCAGGGTCAACTCTTTGCGCTGGCGACCCGGAAAGCGATCGACGAGCTCGGCCTTAACCGCGGCGATCGGGTGTTCGCGCTGGTGAAGACCGTGGCGCTCGACGAGCGGGCCGTGGCCGCGACCGAGCCGTGATCTCTCTCACCGCACCGCGTACGGGACTAGCGCCTACTCGCCGAGAAGCCCGCGGAAGAGGCGCGCATCCTTAGGCCCCCTGGATCTCCTCGCGCAGCAGCTCAAGCCTGAGCCAATCCTCTTCAGCCGCCGCGAGCTCTCCTTGCACTTTGGCGAGCTCGGCTCCCGCCGCCGCGAAGCCGCTGCGGTCGCTGGCATAGAAATCCGGCTCGGCGAGACGCTGTTCCAGCCGACGGATGTCTTCATTGAGGGCGGCAATGCGCGAGGGCAGCTTTTTCAAGGCGTGTTGCTCGGAGGGGCTCAAGCGCTTGCGCGGCTCTGACACGCGCCGTGCTGGCGACGCTCGTCGCGGCGCGCTCGGAGCCGCCGGCTTCCCCTGCAACAGCGCGTCAACGCCATGGCCGCGCTGGGCGACCATGTCGGAATAGCCGCCCGCATATTCGACCCATCGCCCCTCCCCTTCGAAGGCAATCACCGAGGTGACCGTGCGGTCGAGGAAGTCGCGGTCGTGGCTCACGAGAAGCAA
>DFXC01000110.1:11872-12018 GCA_002383105.1 Hyphomicrobiaceae bacterium UBA4118 | reverse complement strand
AAATGATGGTGCAGCGGCGCCATACGGAAAACGCGCTTGCCGAACAGCCGGAAGGAGGCGACCTGCACGATCACGGAAGCCGCCTCGAGCACGAACAGTCCGCCGACGATGGCAAGCACAAGCTCGTGTTTGGTGGCGACCGCGAT
>DFXC01000110.1:8967-11605 GCA_002383105.1 Hyphomicrobiaceae bacterium UBA4118 | reverse complement strand
GACCCCGTGTCGCCCATGAAGATGAGGGCAGGAGGCGCGTTGAACCATAGGAATCCGAGTCCGGCGCCGACCAGCGCCCCGCAGATCACGGCGAGCTCGCCGGTGCCTTGCACGAAATGGATCTGCAGATAGTCGGCAAAGAGCGCATTGCCGACGAGGTAGGAGATGAAGCCGAAGGTGGCGGCGGCGATCATCACCGGCACAATGGCGAGGCCGTCCAGACCGTCGGTCAGGTTCACGGCGTTGCCGGCGCCGACGATGATGAAGGCGCCGAAGGGGATGAAGAACCAACCAAGGTCGATCTGCACGTTCTTGAAGAAGGGAATGGCGAGAGAGGTGGCGAGCGGCGGCTCGCCGACATAGGCGATGACCGAGGCGGCGATCACCGCGGCGAGCGATTCGATGATGATCTTGATGTGGCCGCGGAAGCCTTCCGCCGATTGCTTGCTCACCTTGAGATAATCGTCGTAAAGACCGACGGCGCCATAGACGAGGGTGAGGAGCAGAACCACCCAGACATAAGGGTTGCGCAGATTGCCCCACAGCAGGACGGAGACAGTCAGGCCGGACAGGATCATGAGCCCACCCATGGTTGGGGTGCCCTGCTTCTGCAGGAGATGGCGCTCGGGGCCGTCTTTGCGTATCGGCTGCCCTTTGCCCTGGCGGACGCGCAAGGACCTGATCACCCGCGGCCCGAACAGGAACACGAAGAGAAGCGCCGTAATCAATGCCCCGCCGGTGCGGAAGGTGATGTAACGGAAGATGTTGAGAGCGGCGAACTCAGGGGTCAACTCGGTCAGCCAATAGAGCATCGCCTGCTATCCCCCTTGCGGCCCCGTGCTAGACCGGCACGCCTTCGGTGCCGAAACGGCGCTTCAGCGCCTCGACGAGCGGGGCCATGCGGCTGCCCAAGGACCCTTTGATCATGATCGCGTCCCCCGGGCCTACCGCTTCCATGAGCATCGGCGCAAGCGCTTCAGCGGTCTTGGCATAGGCCCCGCGGCGGCTTGCCGGCAACGCCTCATAAAGCGAACCCATCAGCTCGCCGCAGGCAAAGACAACATCTACCCCCGCCCCGTCAATGAACTCCGCAAGCCCCTGGTGCAGTTTTGAGCTTTCCGGCCCAAGCTCCAGCATGTCGCCGAGCACGGCAACGCGCCGGCTGAACTCGCTGCGCGGCGTAAGCCCAAGCGTGGCAAGAGCCGCGCGCATGGAGGCGGGATTGGCATTGTAGGACTCGTCGATGATCGCCACGCGCCCGTCTGTGCCGTCGATGACGGTGCGACCGCCGCGTCCGGCCTGGGCGCGGAGGCCCCCGAGCGCGCCTGCGGCACGGGCAAGGTCGGCGCCGGCAACCTTCACGGCGGCAAGCACGGCGAGCGAATTCTGCACGAGGTGACGGCCGGGCGCCCCGAGGCGGTAGCGCACGGTCTCGCCCAGGATGTCGGCGGTGACCTGCGAGCCATCGGGCAGAAGCTCGACGTCGAGCAGAAGCGCGTCGGAACCTCGCGTCTCGCCAAAGCCGACGATCTTCGCCCCATGCGCGAGCGCCGCCGCCTTGAGCCTCTCATAATAGGGGCTGTCGCGATTGATGATCGCCGTGCCGCCAGGCTCAAGTCCGCGGAAGATCTCCGCCTTGGCGTCGGCGATCTCCTCCACCGAGCGGAAGAAGCCGAGATGCACCGGCGCCACCGTCGTGATGATGGCGATATGCGGCCGGATCAGCCGCGTCAGCGCGTCGATCTCGCCCGCATGGTTCATGCCGGCCTCGAACACGCCGAAGTTGACAGGCTTCGGCATGTTGGCAAGCGACAACGGCACGCCCCAATGATTGTTGAAGGATTTTACCGAGGCGTGCACCGAGCCGCTGGGTTGAAGCGCGAGCCTGAGCGCTTCCTTGGAGCCGGTCTTGCCCACGCTGCCGGTGACAGCGATCACCATGGTGTGCGTGGCCCGGGCGCGCGCCGCCCTGCCGAGATCGTTCAGCGCCGCGAGGGTATCGCCGACGCGGACGAGTCTTTCCTCGTCGCCCTGGGGGAAGCTGCCATCCACGACGGCGCAGGCGGCGCCTGCATCCAAGGCCGCAGCGACGAAGGCATGGCCGTCGCGGTTCGGCCCGCGGATGGCGACGAAGCCCTCGCCCTTGCCGAGGCTGCGGCTGTCGATGGAGAAGCCGGTGACGGGGGTCGTGCCGACGCCCAGGCACGTGCCGCCCGTGGCGCTCAAGATTTCACCGAGGGTCCACAGCGGCTCAGCCACATCGCGCCTCTTGTTTCAGCGCGACGGCCACCGCGTCATGGTCGGAAAAGGGAATGACGGTCGTCCCCACGGTTTGACCGGTCTCGTGGCCTTTGCCGGCGACGAGTAGAACATCGCCTCGCTCGAGTCCGAAGATGGCCTCGGCGATTGCCGTAGCGCGGTCGCCCATTTCGATGGCGCCGGGAGAAGCTGCGAGGATCTGGCGGCGGATCTCCGCCGCATCCTCGCTGCGCGGATTGTCGTCGGTGACGATGACGCTGTCGGCATTCTCGGACGCAATCGCCCCCATCAAAGGCCGCTTGCCGGCGTCGCGGTCGCCGCCGGCGCCGAACACCACCACCGTGCTGCCGGCCGGTACGCGTGCCCGGTTCAGAACCTG
>DFXC01000110.1:8487-8862 GCA_002383105.1 Hyphomicrobiaceae bacterium UBA4118 | reverse complement strand
TCTACCGCGACCCGTCCCATCTCAGGGCGCTTGCCTTTGTCGCGGTCACCGCCGCAGCCAAAGACGACAACGAGCCGGTTCTGCACGTAAGGCCGCAAGGCATCGAGCGCCTTCAGAAGCGCATCTGGCGTGTGGGCATAATCGATGAAGATGGGAGCGCCGCCACGTGCCGTGCCGGCAAGGTCGAGCCGGCCACGTGCGCCCTGCAGTGTCTCAAGCATCGGCAGGACCGTGGCTGGGCTTCCGCCGGTCGCCATGCAAAGGCCCGCAGCGACCAGCGCGTTAGAGGCCTGGAAGGCGCCGACCAGCGGCAAGCGCACCTTGTGCCGCTTGCCGTCATGCTCCACGACGAGGTTCTGAGCGAACCCATCCACC
>DFXC01000110.1:1506-8277 GCA_002383105.1 Hyphomicrobiaceae bacterium UBA4118 | reverse complement strand
GTTCTGAGCGAACCCATCCACCTCGGCGGAGACGAGCCGCAAGGTCTGGCCCGCGCGCCCTATCGTGATGAGGGAGAGCCCCCGCGCTTTGGCTTCGGCAGCCACCTGCTCGCCCGCCTCGGTGTCGACATCGACCACAGCTCCGGCGTCGCGCGGCAGGAGCTCACGGAACAGGCGGAGCTTCTGCGCGAAATAGTCCTCGAAGCTCGCGTGATAATCCAAATGATCGCGGGTGATGTTGGTGAAGGCGCTGGCAGCGAGCGTGACGCCATCGACGCGGCGCTGCTGCAGGCCATGGCTCGAGGCCTCGAGCGCAAGATGGGTGACGCCGTCCTTGGCGAGCCCCGCCAGGATCGCGTGGAGCTCGATCGGGTCGGGCGTCGTGTGCTTGAGAATCTCGGTGCCGCGCGGGCTGACCACGCCGACGGTGCCGAGACTTGCCGCCTTGAATCCCTGCCCGGCCCAGAGCTGCCGCGCGAAAGAGGCAACCGAGGTCTTGCCGTTGGTGCCGGTGACGGCGACGACCGTCTTGGGCTGGAGGCCGAAGAAGCGCGAAGCGATGAGCGCGAGCAGCCGGCGTGGATCGCTGTCCTCGACGACGGCCGCTGAGGCGGTCATGGGCGCCCCGCCTTCCCCCACGAGGATCGCCGCTGCGCCGCGCTGAAGGGCGTCGGCGATGAAGCGCGCGCCGTCGGTCTTCACTCCTGGAAGCGCTGCGAACAGATAGCCGGACTTGACCGCGCGGCTGTCCGCGGCAAGGCCAGCAATCGGCACGCGGGCTAAGGAAGCGGAGAGCTTCCCCTCAGGCCCGATCAGCTCACCCAAAGTCATAATCCGGCATGCGCCCCGAAAAGCGGTTTCCTTGAGAAACTCAAGGACTTGGCCTGCCCCTCGCTGGGCAGCGTCTTCTAATAGGAGGCGAGCACCTTCGCGTCAAACTTACGCTGGTCCTCTTCGAGCCGCGGCGCCACGCCGAGGATCGGCGCAATCCGCTCGATGATCTTGCTGGCCGTGGGCGCGGCGTTGGTGCCGGCCGTCGCCTGATTGCCGCTCGCCTCGACCCGCTGGGGCTCGTCGAGCATGACCAGCACGACATATTCGGGGGCATCGGTGGGAAAGGTAGCAAGGAAGCTCGTGAGCAGCGCCGAGGTGCTGTAGTGCCGGCCGACCACCTTCTCCGCCGTGCCGGTCTTGCCACCGACGCGATAGCCTTCGGCGTTGGCGCGCTTGCCTGTCCCTTTCAACACATTGAGGCGCATCAGCTTCAGCATCGCAGCACTCGTCTGCTGCTTGAGCACGCGCGTGCCTGCGCCATACCCCTCCTCGCGCGAGCGCGGCAGGAAGGTGGGCGTCACGGCAATCCCGCCATTGACGAGAGGAAGCGTGGCGGCAGCAAGCTGCAGCGGCGTCACCGACATGCCGTGGCCGAAGGCGATGGTCATGGTGTTCAGCTTCTGCCAATGGGTGGGAATGATCGGCGCCGCAGACTCGCCGAGCTCGGTCGAGAGGCGGCTCGTCAATCCGAGTTTCTTGAGGAAGGCGCGATGCCGGTCGACGCCCATTTGCAGGGCCATCTTGGCGGCACCGATATTCGACGAGTAGATGAAGACCTCGGGCACGGTCAAGGGGCGCTTCTGGCCGTGGAAGTCTTCGATGGTGAAGGAGGCATAATGGATCGGGCTCGATGCATCGTAGACCGAGCGTAGCGAGGCGAGCCCCTCGTCGAGCACGCCGGCGACGGTGAACACCTTGAACACCGAGCCCATCTCATAGACGCCCGAGCTCATGCGGTTCAGCCGATCCTTGTCGAGGGCCTGCTCGCGATGGTTGGGGTCGTAATCGGGGAGCGAAGCGAGCGCCAGCACCTCCCCGGAATGCACGTCGAGGACGATGCCGCCGGCGGCCTTGGCGTGATAGGTGGCCATCGCGCGCCCAAGCTCCTCGCGCAGCACATGCTGCACGCCGAGGTCGAGCGACAGCGACACGCTCTGCTCCCCCGACGCCGTCTCGGCGTGAGCCATGACGAGTTGGGGATTGTCGTCGATGAACTTCTCGATGCCGGCGAGCCCTTTGCTGTCGACATCGACCAGGCCGACCACGTGGCTCGCGGTGGCCCCCACCGGATAGACCCGGCGATATTCCTCGATGAAGGCGAGACCGGGAAGCCCGAGCTCGTGGATCTCGGCCTGCTGCTTCGGCGTCAGCTCCCGCTTGATGCGGACGAAGCGGCGCCCGGCTTTCAGCTTCGCGCGCAGCTCGGCGGCGTTGACGTCGGGGAGCACGCCCGTCACTTGCTCGACCAGCTCATCCTGGTCGATCACGCGTTGCGGATCGGCGTAAAGGGTCGCGCCCTTGATGTCGGTGGCGAGCAGCTCGCCGTTGCGGTCGAGAATGTCGGGGCGGTGCACCGTGGAGGAGATGTCGCGCAGGCCGCCCGCACTCGTCGCGGTGCCGGCGAAGCCGAGGGTCACGAGGCGCCCGCCGATCAGGACGAAGGCGAGCGCGAAAGCGAAGCAGGCAAGGCGGAAGCGGTAGCGGCTCCGCGCCAAATAGGCCCGCTCGGCGCGGGCTGTGGCAGCATCGGATTTGGCGGGGTCGGACACGAGTCTTTTAAGCCTATTGGGCGGCGGCTTGAACCGGAGCCACGATCTTGGCCTGAGGCCATGGCGCGGAAGCGTCGGCCGGAGATTCCGGCGCCGCTGACGCGACCGCTGCCGGCGCCTTGCCAGCCGGCTTAGCCGCTTTCGCGGTCACGGCCGCTGTCGGGGCAGGTGCCGCAGCCTCCAGCCGCGCGCGCTCGAAATCGTGCTCCGTCACCTTGTCGAGGGTGACGAGCTGACGGGGCTGCGCCGGTGCGAGCTTGAGAAACTTCTGGGCCAGCCGCTCGATGCGCTCAGGCCGGTTGAGCAGGCTCCATTCGGCGCGCAGAACGGCGAGCCCGTCCCGCTCTTCGTCGATTTGCTTGCCGAGAGTGGCGATCTCCTCGTCAAGGGCGCGGGCTTCGTACTTCACCTGATAGATGACATAGGCGAGCGCGACGAGGCCGAGGACGAGGCAGATATTAACGAAACGCAGCATTAGGAACTCGCGAACTGATAACTGACCCTCAAATGCAAAAACCGAGCCGCGGCACGCCGAGTGCGGCAAGATCGAGCGGAAAGGCGGGTGCCTCGGTGCGCTCGGCCGCCCTGAGGCGGGCTGAGCGGGCACGGGGATTCCGCCCAATCTCCTCCTGATTCGGTTCTAACGGATGCCGGTTAAGAAGCCGGAAGCTCGGGGCCAATGAAGCGGCTGAAACCTCAGGCAAATGCCGCGAGGCGCGGGGGCCAGGGCCGCTGCGAGTGGCGAAGAAGCGCTTGGCGATCCGATCTTCCAGCGAATGGAAGGTGACGACGACGAGCCGTCCGCCGGCCTTGAGCAGCCTCTCGGCGGCGGACAGGCCTTTGGCGAGCTCGTCGAGCTCCTCATTGAGGTAAAGGCGAAGCCCCTGGAAGGTCCTGGTGGCGGGATGCTTGGTGTCGTCCCACTTGCGGCCGAGCACGCGTGCCACAATCTCGGCGAGCTCGCCCGTGGTCGTTATGGGCTCCTCGGCGCGGCGCGCCACGATGGCTCTGGCGATCGCGCGGCACCGCCGCTCTTCGCCGAGCTTGCCGATGATCTCGGCCAGGTCCCCCTCCGGCAACGTGTTGACGACGTCGGCAGCGCTTGGCCCATCTTGCCCCATGCGCATGTCGAGGGGGCCGTCCTGCATGAAGGAGAAGCCGCGCGCCGCTTGGTCGAGCTGCATGGAGGAAACGCCGAGATCGAGCGCGACCCCATCGACGGCGTCGAGCCCCTGCCTCTCGGCGATCTCGTCCATCGCCCCAAAGCGGCCGCAGACGAGATCAAGCCGTCCGGGGAAGCGCTTGGCAAGCGCTACTCCTGCCGCGATCGCTTCAGAATCGCGATCGATGGCGATGACCTTGCAGTCTGCCGATTGGAGAATGGCCTCGGTGTAGCCGCCGGCCCCGAAGGTCCCGTCGACGATGATCTCGCCGGACTCAGGCGCAAGCGCCTGAAGCACCTCGGAGAGCATCACGGGAATGTGGCGGGCCGGTCCGCCAACGGCAGACGAATTTCTGCCGCGACCCGCCATCATTCCCGTGCTCCCTCTGGCCCGCCGCTTCCGCGACGCCCCGCGCCGAGTAGTTTGCGGAGATCGCGTACCTTTTGGCGCGCCTCCGACAGATGGGTTTTGAAACGCTCAGGCTCCCACATCTGGAATTTCTCGCCGAGGCCGACGAAGGCAATGTGGGTGGTGATGCCGGCGTGCTCGCGCAGGCGCTCCGGCAGGATGGTGCGCCCGTCTTGATCGATGGAAAGGATTTCGCTGGTGCCGAACAGAGCGGTGGCGAGATGGTCGCGCTCGTCGGAATAAGGCGCCAAGTCCTCGACCAGAGCGTTGATCTTGTCGACGAGGCGCTTGCCGCCGGCATCAAGCGCGGGCGCATCGAGCGAGGGATAGCAGTAGATGCCGTCGAGGCCGTCTTTGGCGAGGACTGTGCGGAAAGAGGCCGGGACGGAGACGCGGCCTTTGGTGTCGATCTTATTGGTGAACGTCGACACAAACTGGTCCATCTCCCCCTCATGCGCGCCCGGACCGACGAATGACTAACGAGCCTTGGGTGCGAGACCCCCCGTCGGGAGATCGGTGGGAGAGGCGGCGCAGTTCCCCCCGTGGCCTCTAAAGGAGCGCGGCCAGCCTCCCCCACTTACTCACCGAACGGGCAGTTATGGGATAACATGGGAATTTATGGGCGTCAATGGAAAGCACTGGGGGCGCGGCGCGAGTCCACGGGAATTCGTGTATCGACAAAGGCCGATATCCCTTTACGTTTGGTTAACCAGCCCAATTGCCGCTCGGCCGCGAAGCGGGGTACAAGGGCAAACAAACGGGGTTAAAGGGCTTGCGCCACTGATTCGCGGGAGCTCGTGAGCCTTGACCGGACGGTCGGGCGGAGTCGCCCCGCTTTGATCAGGAAAGGCCAACGGGTCTAACGGGGAATGGCAAAGAGAGAGCTGAAGGCGACGATTGGCCTTGCAGCGATCGCCCTTGCGCTCGGCTCTTGCGGGCTCAGCGCGGGCGACGCGATCGACGGGCCTTACGCTAGGCTCGGGCCGCCCGAGGCGCCGGTCAGGCTCTATGTCGAGGAACAGGGCAAAGGCGCGCCCGTGCTCCTCATCCATGGCTTCGGCGCCAGCACCTATACTTGGCGACACGTGGCGCCGGAGCTTGCCAAGACCCACCGGGTCATTGCCGTCGACCTCAAAGGCTTCGGCCAGTCCGACAAGCCGTTCGACAGCCGCTACTCGGTCTTCGACCAGGCTGAGCTTCTCGCTCAGCTGATCGTGGACAAGGACCTCCGCAACCTCACGCTAGTCGGCCACTCTTTCGGCGGTGGGATCGCGCTTCTACTTGCGCTCGAAGCCAATGAGCGGCTTGAAGGGCGCATCACCAAGCTCGTGCTGCTCGACTCGATCGCCTATCCGCAGAATATCCCGGTGTTCTTCCGCCTGCTCGACGTGCCGCTCGTCTCCCGTCTTGGCGTGAGCATGATCCCGCCCTCCGTGCAGACACGGGTTGCGCTCAGGATCGCCTATTTCGACGACAGCAAGATCGATCAGGACGAGGTCGACGCCTATGCCGCGCCACTCAGGACGGCCGCCGGCAAGCATGCCATCATTTACAGCGCGCGGCAGATCGTTCCCGACGGCCTCGCCGAGATTTCCGAGCGCTACAAGACGATCGAGCTGCCGACGCTCATCCTGTGGTGCGACCACGACCGCATCGTGCCTCTCGAGGTGGGCTTAAAGCTCAGACGCACGCTGCCCAACTCCACCTTGCGGCTGGTCGAGGATTGCGGGCACATGCCCCAGGAGGAGCAGCCCGAATCGACGCTCAAGCTGCTGCAGGGCTTCCTCGGCGACTGAGAGGCCGGCCCTCCCCAAATTCCCGCCGCGCGGATGGTGGTCGATAAGTTTACCTTATCGCTGCGATAGACAAATACGACTTGCCATTATCGTGCGTCGCACGCCAAGCTCCGCCCCACGCCCGCATTTTGCTGACGCGAGGAGCGAGAACACGTTATGTCGAAGAAACCTACCCTGACCACGACCGCCGGCGCCCCCGTCGCCGATAACCAGAATTCCATCACGGCTGGTCCGCGCGGCCCCGTGCTGCTGCAGGACTATCAGCTGATCGAGAAGCTTGCGCACCAGAACCGCGAGCGCATCCCCGAGCGGACGGTGCATGCCAAAGGCTGGGGCGCCCATGGCACGCTCACCATCACCGGCGACATCGCGAAATACACCAAGGCGAAGGCGCTGCAGAAAGGCGCCAAGACCGACATGATCGCGCGCTTCTCCACCGTCGCCGGCGAGCTCGGCGCGGCCGACGCCGAGCGCGACGTGCGTGGCTTTGCGCTCAAGTTCTACACCGAGGAGGGCAACTGGGATCTGGTCGGCAACAACACCCCGGTGTTCTTCGTGCGTGACGCCTCGAAGTTCCAGGACTTCATCCACTCACAAAAGCGCCTACCCGACACCGGGATGCGTTCCAACGACATGCAGTGGGATTTTTGGACGCTGTCCCCCGAGAGTGCGCATCAGGTCACCATCTTGATGTCAGACCGGGGGACACCCCGCACCCTGCGCAACATGAACGGCTACTCGAGCCACACGTTTTCGTGCGTGAATGCCGGCGGGGAACGGTTCTGGGTGAAGTACCACTTC
>DFXC01000110.1:1120-1481 GCA_002383105.1 Hyphomicrobiaceae bacterium UBA4118 | reverse complement strand
ACTTCTGGTCGCTGTCGCCGGAGAGTCTGCACCAGGTCACCATCCTCATGTCGGACCGCGGTCTTCCCGTGTCGGTGCGGAACATCAACGGCTATGGCAGCCACACCTATTCCTTCATCAATGCCAAAGGCGAGCGCCATTGGGTGAAGTTCCACTTCAAGACCCAGCAGGGCCACAAGCACTGGACCAACAAGGAAGCGGTCGAGATCGTCGGCCGCACCCGGGAATCCACACAAGAGGACCTGTTCAATGCCATCGAGGGGGGCGACTTCCCCCGCTGGAAGATGCAAGTGCAGATCATGCCCGAGGCTGACGTCGGCAAGCACTGGTACAACCCATTCGACCTCACCAAGGTGTGGCC
>DFXC01000110.1:319-1023 GCA_002383105.1 Hyphomicrobiaceae bacterium UBA4118 | reverse complement strand
AAGGTGTGGCCGCACGCCGACTATCCGCCGATCGATATCGGTTATTTCGAGCTCAACCGCAATGCGGAGAACTATTTCCAGGAGATCGAGCTTGCGGCGTTCTCGCCGTCAAACGTTGTGCCCGGTATCTCCTGGTCGCCGGACAAGATGCTGCAAGCGCGCATCTTCTCCTATGCCGACGCGCATCGCTACCGGCTCGGCACCCATTACGAGGCACTGCCGGTGAACGCATCGAAATGCCCGGTGCACCATTATCATAAGGACGGACCGATGCGGTTCTTCGAGCAGAAGACCGGAAACGTCGATGCCTTTTACGAGCCGAACTCGTTCGGCGGCGCCGTGCAAGACGAGCGCTTCGTCGAGCCGCCGCTAAAGATCTCGGGCGACGCCGAGCGCTACAATCACCGCGACGGCAACGACGACTACCGGCAGGTAACGGCCCTGTTCAACCTGTTCGACGCGGGCCAGCGTCAGCGCCTCTTCCTCAACTGCGCCGAAGCGATGTGGGGCGTGCCGGACACGATCGTCGAGCGGCAGCTGGCGCATTTCAAGAAGGTGCATCCGGACTATGAAGCGGGTGTGCGCCGCGAGCTCGCCCACATGACCCGCGCCAAGGCCTCGGAGATCGCCCAGCAGCAGAAGATGCCGCAAGGCGTCGAGGCCGCCGAGTAGCGCTTGGCGGCTCGCAGAAAATTGGAGGCCGG
>DFXC01000110.1:0-141 GCA_002383105.1 Hyphomicrobiaceae bacterium UBA4118 | reverse complement strand
GCCTGTAAGCCGGGTTCTGTGCCTCGGCCGCCAGATGGCGGCGAGGCGATGGCCATTCATCTTGGGCACCCGTTACCGGACACCTCGTGCAACCAACCCGGGCGGCTGATCTGAAAGCAGACTGGAGCGGTTTCCCGCTCC
>DFXC01000017.1 GCA_002383105.1 Hyphomicrobiaceae bacterium UBA4118 | reverse complement strand
TCGAGCGGCGCATCGACGACGCGGGAGATCGTGAATTCCTTTCCCTCCGTTTTCGCGGCGGCGGTACTCGGCGTGGCCTTAATCGCTGGTTTTGCATTCATGAGTTTTGTCCTTCGTAAGCGCGCGTCAACGCTGAAATGTCGAACTTCTTCATCTGGAGATAGGCTTTGGTCACGCGCGCCACTTTGGCGGAGTCGGAATCCATCATCATCTCGATGAGGGCGGTCGGCACGACCTGCCAGGATAGGCCGAATTTGTCCTTCAGCCAGCCGCACTGAACCTCTTTGCCGCCCTGGGTGAGCTTGCTCCAATAGTAGTCCACCTCTTGCTGGCTCTGGCAGTGGATCTGGAACGAGATCGCCTCGGTGAACTTGAAGTGGGGACCGCCGTTCAGGCCGACGAATCTTTGCCCTTCGAGATCGAACACCACGACCATGACCGAGCCGGACTCTCGACCATGCTTCTCGTGTCCCTCGTTCCCGTAGCGGCTGATCGTCTCGATGCGGGAGTCCTTGAAGATGGAGCAATAGAACTTCGCCGCCTCCTCGGCCTCAGTATCGAACCACAGGCACGGCAGGATTTTTTGGGCGGCGACCGGCATGGCGTGCTCCTTCTGTGACCCGAGTTATCCGGCGGCGCCGGCTCGTGGTTCCGCGGAGCAGCAGGACTGGGATGTCTTGGTGCCTTCGTACTCGTCGTGCCGCCGCACCCAGGCCATGGTCCAAGGAAGCTCAGCCTCGTCGCGGCCTTTGGGAGTGAGATCGAGCAAGTTGTACGCGCCGATCAGGATGTCGAGACCGCGCGCGTAAGCCGAATAGGTGTGAAAGACCGTGCCGTCGGCATCCTTGTAGAAGACGCTGGCGCCCGGCATCTCGTCGCTTCCGATCTCTTGTTTTTCGTAGTTGTAGTCGCCCTCGGCGCCAACCTCGTCCTCCGCGAACGACACGTGATAGTCGAAGTTGAAGTCGCTCCCGAACGACGATACCCAATCGAAGCGCCAGCCCATGCGCTTCTTGAAGGCCTCGATCTCGGGCAGCGGCGCGCGGGAGACCGCGAGGAACGCCACGTCGCGCTGAGCGAGGTGGATGACGGCACCGTCAAAATGATCGGCGAGGTAGGAGCAGCTCGGGCAACCTTCCTCCCAGCCTGGGCCGAGCATGAAATGGTAGACGAGGAGCTGGGACTTTCCGCCGAAGAGCTCGGCGAGCGTCTTCTTGCCGCCGGGCGTGTCGAAGACATAGGTCTTCTCCACTTTGACCCAGGGGAGCGCACGGCGCTCGGCGCTCAACCTGTCGCGCTCGCGGGTGAGCGCCTTCTCCTCGGCGAGAAGCGTCTTGCGGGCGGCGATCCATTCGTCGCGTGGCACAATTCGGTGCGGTTGCATGCTCGACTCCATCGATCGGCGGTTGGACGCTTCAGTTGGTAACCGGCGTCATCCAGGCGACGCCGGCGCCGCCAGGCTGCGACAGGATGGCGATACGGCCGACGCCCGGCACATCGAAGATCGGCCTCATCAGCTTGGCGCCGGCCTTGACGGCTTTGGCGACGCGTTTGTCCACGTCGTCGACGGCGAGATACGACATCCAGCTCTCCGGCACGCCGTCGAACTCGGGGCCTTTCAGCTCGAAGATGCCGCCGGCCATTTTCTCGCCCGCCTTGGCAATCCAGTAGGTGCCCCAATCCATCTTCATCGCCTCGAAAGTCCATCCGATGGTGTCGCGGTAGAAGCGCTTGGCGCGCTCGACGTCACGCGTCATCAATTCATTCCAGCAGAAGGTGCCATGGGCGCCCTGGCTCGACATATCTGCATGGTCCTCGCGTTGACGGGCTGCTGCGGCTTTTGTCATGTGACTCTCCTCTTCAGGGTTACGAAAGATAACGTGCAAGCTTGTCGAGGCAGCCGGCCCAACCTTCCGCGTGGCGGTCGCGGGCGGCCTCGTCGAAGAACTGCTCGTGGGTGAGGGTCAGAAGCGAGCCGCCGCCATCGGGCTTGATCAGGATGGTGACGAGCGACTCGCGCTCCGGCGTGGAGCGCCAGGCCCAAGTGAACACGAGCTTCTCGTTCGGGACCACCTCGCGATAGATGCCGCTGACGTCATGCTCCTCGCCGTCGACGCCGCGCATGACGATGCGGAAGCGGCCGCCGACGCGCGCGTCCGCCTGGGCGCGCAAGGTCTCGATCTTTTCCGGCCCGAACCACTTGGCTATTTTTTCGGGCTCCGTCCACGCGGCGTAGACTTTTCCGGGGGGTGCGGTGAGACGACGCTTAAGGGTGAGGCTGGGCTTGGCGGTGACGGCGGGTTGGACGGACATGACTCCTCCTTGAGGAACGCGGCAAGACGATCGAGTCGCTCCGACCAGAAGCGCTCGTAACGGTTGAGCCAGCTTACGGCTTCCTGCATGGGCGCCGCGGCCAGGCGGCAGGATACGGTGCGGCCGGCCTTCGTCCGGGTGATCAGGCCGGCGTCCGACAGGACGTCGAGATGCTTCATGATCGCCGGAAGCGATACCGGGAACGGCCGGGCGAGCTCGCTGATCGAAACGTTCTCGCGCCGATCGA
Source organism: Hyphomicrobiaceae bacterium UBA4118 (assembly GCA_002383105.1). Lineage (GTDB taxonomy): Bacteria > Pseudomonadota > Alphaproteobacteria > Rhizobiales > Methyloligellaceae > Methyloceanibacter. The sequence goes on along the minus strand of DFXC01000017.1, from coordinate 3,614 downwards.
GTTGCGCCAGCAACGCGCGTCGCGTCGGGTCGGCAAGCGCGGCAAAGGTGCGGTCGAGCGCCATCTCCTGATACTTAACCATGTGGTTAAGTGTAGGGACACGCGGCCACGCTGTCAACCGCCCCGGTTCTGCTCCAAACGTTGACAGCGGCCGCCGCCCTTTTTATGGTCCGCCAGCTTCGAGGGTGGCCTATTGCCAAAGCTCGCCCGAGGCCCCTTCCTGCAACGATGGATGCTTGCCATGAAGATCAAGAATTCGCTCAGAGCCCTGCGCAACCGCCATCGCAACAACCGCGTGGTCAGGCGGCGGGGACGACTTTACGTCATCAACAAGACCAATCGCCGCTACAAAGCGCGCCAGGGCTAGGGCTCAGAGATGCGGCTTAAGGCTCATCTCTGCCTAAAGCCTTCTACCGCCGCATGGCTTTGACGGCGGACGACCATGGTCCGCACGCAACATCCGGCCAACCTTCTTCTCGCGGCGCTGACGCTTGCTCTCATCGCCTGGTGCGGAACGCGCTCTGAAGCGGCAGCGCAGGGGCCTCAGTCGCCAATGCGCGTCGAGCAGTTCGACCACGCGCTGACCGGCGGCGCCGGGGCGGAGCAGCCCGATGACGCGATCGAGCCTGATGAGGCCGGGCCGGACGAGAACATGCCGCCCGGCGTCGAGAAGGGCGGCGACGGATCGGCGCGGCCTCAGTCGGCGCAAGAAAACAAGCAGGACAAGATCGACCCGTCGATCGGCGAGATGCCTCTTCCGCCGCCTCTGGAACGGCCCAAGGTGCTGGCTAATCTCTACGAGCAGCTCGGCGCCGCCAAGGACGCCACCGCGGCACAGCCGATCACCGAGTCCATCGAGACGCTATGGGGCCAGTCCGGCAGCGACACGGTCGATCTCTTGATGAGCCGCGCCGAGCGGTTCGTCAAGGAATCGGACCTCGACCTTGCGCTCAAGATCCTCGATGCGACGATCGACATCGTACCCGACGACGCCGAAGCTTGGCGTCAGCGGGCAGCGGTGCATTATCTGCAGAAGGACTATGAGCTCGCCCTTGCCGATCTGAAGCACGCGCTCGACCTCGACCCCAAGCACTACAAGGCGATCAACGACCTTGGTATCGTGCTCGAGGCGATGGGGTCGAAGAAGGAGGCGCTCGAAGCCTATCGCAAGGCGCTGGCGGTAAACCCGTTTCTCGATGAGACGCGCCGGGCGATCGAGGAGCTGTCCCACGAGGTCGAGGGCCAGGATATCTAGCGCGGGCTAGTAGTCTTCCGAGCCGTCGCCGACAAAGGCGATGCGCAGCATGTTGGTGGCGCCGGGCGTCCCGAGCGGCACGCCGGCCAAGATGATCACCCGCTGGCCGGGGAGCGCGAAGCCTTCCTGATAGGCGATACGGCAAGCCTTGGCGACCATGTCGTCGAGGTCGCGGGGATCGTCGGTAAGCACGCAATGCAGCCCCCACACGAGCGCGAGTTTGCGCCCCGTGGCGGGGATCGGGGTCAGCGCCAGGATCGGCTGGGCCGGCCGCTCGCGGGCGGCGCGCAAGCTGGTCGCGCCCGACGCCGTGTAGCAAATGATGGCGGCAAGGTTCAGGGTCTCGGCCACGGTGCGGGCCGCCGCCGAGATGGCGTCCGCGCCGGTCGCCTCGGGACCGATGCGCTGGGCGTGGATGATCGCCTCGTAGAGAGGATCGCGCTCCACCTCCATGGCGACGCGGTCCATGGTCTCCACCGCCTCGACGGGAAATTTGCCGACCGCTGATTCCGCCGACAGCATGATGGCGTCGGCACCCTCGAACACGGCCGTGGCGACGTCGGAGACCTCGGCCCGGGTCGGCGCGTGCGAGTAGATCATCGATTCCAGCATCTGGGTGGCGACCACCACGGGCTTGCCGGCATTCCGCGCGGCGCGGGTGATCTGCTTCTGTAGACCCGGGACCTTCTCGACCGGCATCTCAACGCCGAGATCGCCGCGCGCCACCATGATGGCATCGGAGAGGTCGATGATCTCCTTGAGGTGGTTGAGCGCCGACGGCTTCTCGATCTTGGCCATCACCGAGGCGCGGCCGCGCGCGATCTTGCGTGCCTCGGCGACGTCCTCGCCCCGCTGCACGAAGGACAGCGCGACCCAGGCCACGCCGAGCGAAAGGGCGTAGTCGACGTCGGCGCGGTCATTCTCGGTCATGGCGCCCAAGGGCAGCACGGTATCGGGAAGGCTGATGCCTTTGCGGCTGCCGAGCACGCCGCTGGTCATGACCTCGGCGTCGATCCGCACGTCGCTTGCGTCGATGACGCGGAGCTTGAACTTGCCGTCGTCGAGGAGAAGCGTGTGGCCCGGCTGCACCGCCTGGAAGATCTCTGGATGCGGCAGGTGCACGCGCCCCAAGGCCCCGATCCCTTCGCGCCGGACGAAGCTCAACACGTCGCCTTCGGTGAGCCTGATGGCGCCCGACTCGAACTTGCCGATGCGCAGCTTAGGGCCTTGCAGATCGACTAAGATGCCGATGGGACGGGAAAACTCGAGCTCGAGCTTGCGGACGATGGCGTGAATGTCGCGCAAACCGTCATGTGTCGCGTGGCTCATGTTCACGCGGAACACGTCGGCGCCCGCCTCGAACAGGCGCCGCATCATCGCTTCGTTGTTGGAGGCAGGACCGAGCGTGGCGACGATCTTGACCCGGCGATTGCGCCTCATTGCGACTTTGCTTCACCCTCAGGATCGGTGAGACGGACGGTCCAGTCCCGCTCCTCGCCGGTGTCGACCTCGAAAAACCCGGTGCGCTTGTAGCCGCGCTTCACGCAGTCCTTGGTGTCGCGGATGGTGAAGGACTTGTCGTCGGTGCACATGAAGAGAGTGCCGGCCCATTCCCCGCCGCGATCGTAGTCCACGGCGTGGATATAGTAGAAGCGGCCAATGAGAACGCCCTTGAGCAGGGTCTCGCAGGTGTGGGAGGCGATGTTCCACCAACCTTCGGTGGCCCAGCCCTCGGCGTCCTTATAGCCGATAGCGACGCCGAGCCGGCTCGCCGTCGTGTTGCAGAGCTTGAGATCGGCATAAGCCGGGGTGGCACAGATTCCGGCGAGAAGGGCGAGCGCAAGCGAAGAGGTGACGCTCCGCCCCTTACGGGAGGGAGCGGCCAACGGGGTGCTGCCCGCATGCCGGATCACGTTGGAAGCAAGCATCATCCTGTCAAAGCCTGCAATCACGGTTAACGAATTTCGAAAGATAGCACCGAATTGGTTGAGTTTGTCTGACCAGCCCGGGCTGATTATAGAGCGAGTTCTCGCCTGCAAAAGGAAGCTCAAAATCGTGGGTAAATGCGTCGCAACCTTGGCCGCCATCAAGCTTTTTTCTTGCCGCGGCGCGGAGGGGAGGGCAAGTAAGGAGACGCGGGGGAAGGACGCGGGGAGCGAAGTCTGGACACTCTTCTACAACAAGACCTGGGCGACAAGCCCTATCGCAGCATCGAGGGGGACGCGGGCCTTGGCCTCCTCATCCTCTGCGACCACGCCGAGAACACGATCCCAGAGGCTTACGGCACCCTCGAGCTGCTTCCTCAGGACCTCAACCGCCATATCGCCTACGACCTCGGGGCGGCGGGCGTGGCGGAACG
>DFXC01000019.1 GCA_002383105.1 Hyphomicrobiaceae bacterium UBA4118 | reverse complement strand
AAGCTCCTGGATTTTCGTTCGCGGGAAGACGTTAGGTCCGCTTCTAGCCAATCGCCACGCGGGACTCAACCGTCAGAACAGCGCGGGCAGACGCTCTTTCAGCTTGGCGGCGAGCGCATCGAGCGGGTTCTCTTTGATCGGCTCGATCGCGGAGAGCGCGCTGGCGAACGCATCCGGCGTGAGCGCCGCAATGGGCAGCACGCGGCACCAGCCGTTAGCAATCAGGAAGCTCCGATAGTCCTGCTCCTCGTCGGTGAAGCGGTGGGCGGTGGGCGCCACGCCCACCACCGGCAGCCGGGCAGAGACGGCTTCGGAGATCATGGTGCTCGAATCCTCGGTGCAGACGATCACTTCGGCCTTGGCGAAGACCTCCGGCAAAGTCCCGGGCCCCGCCGTGCGGTAGTCGATGAAGCGGGCGACGACGCTGTCGTCCTTGGCAAGCTCGGCGATCCGGTCGGCCACGGCGGGAGGCGTGCGGCGCGAGGTGGAGACGAGCCAGCGGGTCCCCCAGGCCTTGGCGATTTCGGCGATGAAACCAAGCAGGCGCTCCCACTCCTCAACCCGATAGCGGAAGGGACCGGCATTGCCGCCGACGAGGAGGCCGGCGAGGCACGGGTGAAGCTCGGGTCCATAGCGCGGCACGACGGCGGGCCGGCCGAGCGCATCGGGGTCGATGGCGGACGGCTTGAGCACGACCATGTGCCGATCACTGCCGGCGTCCTTGGCGTAAGAGGAGATGACGAGGTCGAAATTCTCTGGCCCGAGCCCGCGCAGAAGAGAGCCGCAGAAGATGCTGGGAACGCCGAGGAAGCGCGTCACGCAGATATTCGGCATCTGGGTTTCGCCGCCGGCCGAGACCACGAGATCGGCCTTGGGCAGCGCGTCGGCGTCGATGCGATAGGCCATGCGCAGCATGCGCGGCGGGAAGAGCCCCTTGGAGTTGATGCGCAGCCGCAGCCACCGCGTCGGCACGATCCATTTGCGGATCACTTCGATGCGCGTGACCTCGACCGGTCGGAGCCGCGCAAGCGCGGCGATCACCCCTTGCGCGAGGTGGTAGTGGCCGGGCCTCGTGTCGGCGAGGAAAATGACCTTGAGGGGCGTCAATTGAATACCGTCCGGCCTCCGCCTGGGCTCGATGAAGCGCGCGCGCGCCTCGCGTCATAGCGCAACCTTGGCGCCCCGTTCAAAGGCTCGTTTTCAGGCGGCTTGGCAAATGGACCGCGTCCCACCACAATCGGCACGGCAAAGCAGTCTAGGAGGCAAAATTGGCGGACAGAGCGGCGAATGCGGATGCCGATTGGATCTTGAAGGCCATGGTCGCGGTCGCCGCGGCCGACGGCCGGCTCGATGCACAGGAGATCGGCCTCATCCAGCAAGTTTACAAAGACCAGTCGGGCCGGACGCTGAGCGCTGACGAGGTCGCAAGCGCCGTCGAGGCCAATGCCAAAGGCGAGGTGCTCGCCGAGTTCGCCGCGGCGGCGAAGGTGCTCGACAAGGGGACCAAGGAGGAGATGATCAGGGCCGCCTATCTCGTGTTGCTCGCCGACGACCGGATCGCCGGAGAGGAGCGCAAGAAGCTCAAGGACATCGCCGCCGCGCTGCAAGTGTCAGAGATCCATTTCGGCGCGATCCTCGAGGACCTCGCCATCTGGCTCGCGCGGCTGAGAAGCTAGCTCTTTAGCCGACTGCGCGACATCGGCTTGCCTATAACCTTGCCGGCTGGCTCCGATCCCATGTCATGCAAATGTTCTATTGGCAGGGTTGGCGGGGGGCGACAAAATCACTTGCCATAGCCGGGCGAGTCGGGCGCCAATTCACCTCACCTCTGAGCGGGTACCGACGAGCATAGAGTTGCTCGGATGCGAGTCGGGGGGTGGACGCCCGGTCACGCTGATGGCAGATCAGTGGATGGCGTTCCAGGCAGCCGCGCCGCCTCGGGGGCTGAAGCAAATTCGGAAAAGACGCGATGCCCAAGTGGTTACGTGATGGCATATCAGCGATCGGTAGCGCACTCATTGCGCTTGCGATCCTGTTCGTCGCGGTGGCCTTTGGTGTCGCCGTCAACAACCAAGTGGGCGGCCCTTTCTGGGTCGCCCTTTTGAGTGCCATCGCCTTCGTGCTTTTCGTCGTCTTACCTCTTCACCTAGCTTTGGTGCTCCATCGCGCCCGCAGGCGCAGTGGGAGAGATGGGCCCGCAGCGGGCTAAGGCTCGTAATCTTACGGTGCCCGATCCGTCGGGCCACCACCTGGGAGGTGGAGGCGCACCGAGACCTGCTGACCCGAAAAAGCCAGGTACTCAGGCTTTGCACCGGTCTCGGAGAGGAACTCGTGGAAGGCCTTGAACTGGTGAAGATGATAGCCGTGGTAGTTGAAGAATTCGTCGAAGATCAGCACGCAACCTTCGGCCAAGCGCGTCGCGATCGTTGAGAGGACAAAGCGCGTCGAGCTGTAAATGTCGCAGTCAATGTGAATAGCCACAAACGGTCCAGGAACCCTTTCCAGGAAGCTTGGCAAAGTGTCCTCGAACCATCCCACGATAAGTTCGACGTTCCTTTCCACTCGCGGCAGTCTGCCTTGACGATTGAAGTTTCGTCGGGAGAACCGGTTGCCTGACCAATGCTCGGGCAAGCCCTCGAAGCTGTCAAAGCCATAGATCGTGGTTTCGGGACAGAGGCGAGCCATAAAATTGGTGGTTATGGCCTTGTACACGCCAAATTCAAGGATGGACCCCGGTCGTCGTTGGGACAATGCATATTCAAGGTTGGTGAGCCGATCCTCACAGAACAGAGCATGTGGCATCTGCTCCTTGACGAAGTTGGCGGCTTGCTCCATGGCTCGGCGCTGGAGTTCTGCGCGCAGTGAAAGCTCGGGTCGTGAGAGGGTGAAGGCGGCTTGGCCGTGAGCAACATCCTTGGCCACGGACCGAATAAGATTGCGGAAGAGTTTGGCCATTGCGAAGTCAGAGAGTGTCCGGACTTGTCATAAAAGAGTTCAAAGCGGATTCCGCCTTATCGGGAGGGCCCTCGCGCGAAGCGTGGCGAGCAGTCGCCATAGTGCCCGCTTCACCGCCGCCGCTGCCTGTTCCCTTCGAGCTGATGAACCTCTGGCGCTCTCTCGGCTAGCGCAGCAATGATCTTGTCCCATAAGCATCGATTCATCTTTCTCAAAACCAAGAAGACGGCAGGCACAAGCATTGAGCTCGCGCTCTGCCAGATTTGCGGGCCTGACGATATCATTACGCCTATCACCGCCGTCGACGAGGCGTTGCGGACGGGCCTTGGGCCGCAAAACTGGCGACGGCATGGCTGGTTCAAGTCGCCACGACCGATATGGAAGCGCCGCTGGTTCAAGATCGGGCCGCCGGACTATGGCTATTACAACCATATGTCGGCAGCCGAAGTCGCCTCCTATATCGGGCCCGCCATCTGGAATAGCTATTTCAAATTTGCTTTCGACCGGGACCCTTGGGATCGGCAAGTCTCCCACTACCACTTCAGACACAGAGGCAAGGCGAGACCCGCCTCCTTTGCTCATTTCCTCGACCATGATCGCAGAGCGCGCCTAAACAACTACGAGATATATAGCATCGACGGTTTGCCCGCACTTGACTTTTTGGGCAGGTACGAGAACCTCGTCGCGGATTTTGAGCATGTTCTGCAAATCCTCGGAATCGACCAGAAAATCGAGCTGCCGAGGGCGAAGAGTTCGTTCCGCCCTGCAAGGCCTTATCAAGAGTACTATGATGAGCGCACCCGCGCCCTGGTCGCCAATTGGTACCAGAACGAGATCAAGCTGCTTGGGTACAGCTTTTGATGACGCCGATGATCGTTTCGCACGAGCATAAGTTCATTTTCCTGAAGACGATCAAAACGGCAGGCACGAGCATCGAAGCGGCGCTCGTCCAAGTCTGCGGTCCCGATGACATCATCACGCCGTATCGCGAAGCGAGCGAAAAGGATCGCCAGGGTCGCGGTCCACAGAACTATCGGCTGCAGCATCCGCTCGTTCCGAAGCCGCCCCTCTGGCGGCGCGTGACAGGGCGGCCAGAACGCTACTATCACCCGACCGTCGGCTTTTTCGAGCATATGCCTGCTTGGCGCGCACGGGTCTATCTCGGCGAGCAAATCTGGCGCAGCTATTTTAAATTCGCCTTCGAGCGCAATCCCTGGGACCGGCAAATCTCGTGGTACTTTTACAAGACCAAAACCAAGCTTTTGAAGCCGAACTTCGATCGGTTTATGAACAGCCGGAAACACGCCTATGTGTGGAATTTTGAAATTTACGGTGACAAGTCTGAAATCGCCGTCGACTATGTCGGACGGTATGAGCGGCTGGAGGAGGATCTGAGCAGCGTGTTGAAGCACATCGGCGTTAACGAAACGATCGATGTCCCTCACACCAATCGCACGCGGACGCGTGACCATGCGACGAGCTACCAGACCTTCTATACCCCTCGCACCCAGGAGCTCGTTGCCGAATGGTACGCACGAGAAATCAACGCTCTCGGCTATACCTTCGAAGGTATGGTGGGCCCGGGAGGGCTCGAACCTCCAACCAGACGGTTATGAGCCGCCGGCTCTAACCAGTTGAGCTACGGGCCCCCTTGAGCGACATCCCTTAGGATCAATTAGGATGTCGCTCCAGGTCTTTTGTCTCTGACGCATCATCTCGTCCGAAAAGTCTGCAACTTTTCGGGATGATGCTGTCGCTCTCCCAATTTCCGCCTCATAGCAGACTCGGGACATCGGCGCGAATTGCCGGAAGTTAATTTGCGCTTCTTAAGCCCGGGCGCAATGCTCCCCTGGGGCGGGCAACTTCGGAAGGGATCCATGGCACCCAGTTTCAAGAAATGCATCGTCGCCTTGCTTGTCCTGCTCGCGACCTCCCTCTCCATCAAAACGCCCCCGGCACTGGCAGACGACCAGCCGCAAAAGCGCACCATCACGATATCGGGCAAGGGCAGCGTTAAGGCCGCCCCCGACATGGTCAATGTCAGTGCCGGCGTCGAGAGCCAGGCGCCGACCGCCAAGGACGCTCTGGCCAAGAACACGGCCGCCATGACCAAGGTCGTCGACGCGCTTAAGAGCGAAGGCATCGCGCCTGAGGACATCCAGACGACCAATTTCTCGGTGAACCCGCGCTATGAGGATCGCGACGACGGCAGGCCGCGGCGCATCGTCGGCTACAACGTCTACAATTCGGTCTATGTCGCCACGCACGAGATCGGCAAGCTCGGCGCCATCCTGGACCAGCTGGTGTCGGCCGGTTCGAACTCGATCGGCGGCATCTCCTTCGGCATCGCCAAGCCGGAAGAGATGGAGAACGAGGCGCGCAAGCTTGCCATGGAAGACGCCATCGCCAAGGCCAAGCTCTATGCCGAAGCTGCCGGTGCCGAGCTTGGGCCGGTGATGACCATCAGCGAGCAAGGCGGCTACGTGCCACGCTTCGCGGCGGCCCCTCCAATGATGGAGGCGACGGCGAAAGCGGTTCCGATCGAGCCGGGCACCGAGAAGCTCGACATCGAGGTGCAGGTGACCTGGGAGCTCAAATAAGCCTGGCGCCAGAAGCCGGCGCTCTTGCTTCTGCTGCTTCCTATCGTTGCGGCGGGGCGCGATATTGTGACACCATGGCTTCATGTTCAGATGACGCGGACCCCTTGCGGGGAGCCTTCCCCGCCTTAACCGCGCCACGCTACCGCGTTCATATCCTTGCCGTTTTGTAACGATTCACTCGGCACCCGCCGTGCTAAGAGCGGATGGCTGAGGGAATGCGGACGGATCGATGAGCACGCGTTGGCTGACGATACTTCTCGTCGCCGGTTTGGCGGGCGGAGCGGGCTACTATTATTTGCAGCATCCCCCGACGGGGAAGCTCGACGTCCAGACCGTGGCGGCCACACGCGCCGACGTGCGGCGCGTTGTCTCCTCCACCGGCGCTGTGAGCGCGCTCGTCACCGTGGACGTGGGCACGCAGATCTCTGGCAAGATCGGCGAGCTCAATGTTGATTTCAGCTCGCCGGTCAAGCGGGGCCAGGTCCTCGCCCGCATAGAATCCTCCACCTTTGAGTCCTCGGTGCGCGAGCAGGAAGCGGGGGTCGCCATCGCCCAGGCCAATATCGCCCTGCAACAAGCGGGCGTGGAGCGGGCCGCAGCCAATCTGCACAAGGCCGAGCTCGATCTTTCCCGTGCCGAGCAGCTCGTCACCAAGGGCGCCGCCTCCCAGTCCACCGTCGACGCCGCACTCGCCGCCCAGCTGAGCGCCAAGGCCGACGTCGCTACTGCCGCCGCGCAAGTCGACAACGCCAAGGCGACGCTCGCCCAGCGCCAGGCCACTCTGGACAGCGCCCGCATCGATCTCGACCGGACCTATATCCGCTCGCCAATCGACGGCGTCATCATCGACCGGGTGGTGGAGACTGGACAAACCGTGGCCGCGAGCATGACGGCGCCGAAGCTCTTCACCATCGCCGAGGATTTGGCGCATGTGCAGATCCTCGCCCAGGTGGATGAGGCCGATATCGGCCAGGTGACAAGCGACAACGTCGTCAGCTTCACCGTCGATGCCTATCCCGACGTAACGTTCCAGGGGAAGGTCAGACAGATCAGGCTCGCGTCCGTGTCGCTGCAGAACGTGGTCACCTATACGGTGGTGATCGACGCCGAGAACCCGCTCGGCCGGCTGTTGCCCGGCATGACCGCCAATGTCGAGATTGTCACCGGCGAGCACAAGCAGGTCGTGGTGGTGCCAAACGAGGTGCTCCGCTTCCAGCCGCGAGGGCCGGCGCAGGCGGCAATCGTGCAGGACGGCATGTCGACCGGCGTCAGCCAGCTTAGCGACCGCGGCTCACGCATGCTGGAGCGACTCAAGACTCAGCTCGAGCTGAGCGACGACGAGATGGGCAAGGTCCGCACCGCGCTCGAGGCCGAGTTTGCCGCCATCAAGAACGCCGGGCCGCCGGGCTCAGCACCCGCCTCGGACGACGTCCGCGAGCAGGCCCGCATGCGCATCGCCAAGGTGCTGCGCGCCATGCTCTCCCCCGACAAGTACAAGAAATACGAGGAGATGCAGCGGCAGAGGCCGAACGGCCCGCGCCGGGTGACGCTGTGGGCCTATGAGAACGGCGCGCTCGTGCCGCGCGAGGTCAGGCTCGGCCTCGCCGACCAGAGCTTCACCGAGGTTGTCGACGGATTGCCCGAAGGAGCCCAGGTGGTATTGCGGGTGCGTGAGGGGACGCCGTGAGGGCTGAGACGGAGGGCGGCAAGACGCGGGGACCGGCACCAAAATCGGCGGACCCGCAGATCGTGGCCCGCGACCTGGTCAAGACCTATAGGCTCGGCGGCAGCGTCATCGGCGCCCTCCAGGGCGTGAGCGTCGAGGTGGCGCGCGGCGAGTATCTCGCCGTGACCGGCGCCTCGGGCTCCGGCAAATCGACCTTCATGAATCTCATCGGCGCGCTCGATACCCCGACCAGCGGGTCGCTCCAG
>DFXC01000148.1 GCA_002383105.1 Hyphomicrobiaceae bacterium UBA4118 | reverse complement strand
ATGTACAATTTGACGCTCGAAGGCACCAAGATCAGTCGCATCCACCCCTGAGTTCGGGCTTAGGGATTTGGCGATGCGCCGCTAGCTGCCGCGCCTCAAGCGCTCAGGCGCTCAAGCACCTCGTCGGCCATCTCGAAGTTGGAATAGACGTCCTGCACGTCGTCCAAGTCCTCGAGCCCATCGATCATGCGCAACAGCCGCTGTCCGGCCTCCTCGTCGACCGGCACGCCGCTTTTCGGGCGCCAGAGAATGCGCGCGGCCCGCGGCTCGCCGAAGCGGGCCTCGAGCGCCTTGGCGACGTGGTGCAGCTCGTCGGGGTGACAATAGACGAGGTGACCTTCGCCGCTCGACTCGCAGTCCTCAGCCCCGGCGTCGATGGCGGCTTCGAGCATCGCCTCGGGCGTCGCCTTGGCGGCGTCGAACTCGATGGCGCCGAGCTTGTCGAACATGAAGGAGACGGCGCCGGTCTCGCCGAGATTGCCGCCGAACTTGGAGAAGATCGAGCGTACCTCGCTTGCCGTGCGGTTGCGGTTGTCGGTCAAGGCTTCGACGATGACGCCGACGCCGCCGGCGCCGAAGCCCTCGTAGCGCATGTCCTCGTAATTGGCGCCGCCCGCCTCCTGGCTCTTCTTGATCGCCCGCTCGATATTGTCCTTGGGCATGTTCTGGGCGCGCGCAGCCTGGATCGCGCCTCTGAGCCGCGGGTTCATAGCGGGGTCGGGCAGGCCCATCTTCGCCGCCGCCGTGATCTCGCGGGCAAACTTGGAGAAGAGCTTGGAGCGCTTCTTGTCCTGCGCCCCTTTGCGAAACTGGATGTTCTTGAACTTCGAATGGCCAGCCATGGCCCCGCGTCCCTGTTGGTTACCGGCCCTCGGTCAGGCCGCGACTTATAGTGCATGATCCGGAAAAGTGGGAACCGGTTTTCCGACAAGATCATGCTCAAACAAAAGCCTAGAGCGCCATTGCGATTTCGATAGCGCTCTAAGGGCTGCAGCATCGCAAAATCCATAGCAGCCTAGGTCGCACTGACCGGACTGGCCCCTTAGCGAAGCCTTAACCCTAATGGCTCGACAACAGAAGGCTTGCAGACCGGACCGCGTGCGCCGTTTGGCGCGAAACTCGAGGGGCAACCATGACGCAGAAATCGAAGGCGACCGCCGCCAAGGCACAGGACAAGGTAATGCCCACCGTGACGCTCTCGGAGCTCTGCGGCGAGGCCGCCGATCACGTCGCCAGGGCGCGCGTCGCGCTGTTCGACGAGAGCGGCAATGCCGACCGCGCGCTTCTCCATCTCGACGAGGCGATCTTCTGCTTGAGGCGCCTCTTGGCCCATGGCCGGGCGTCGGGCATCAACGGCGCGGGCGCCAAGCTCCGCTCGGCTTGAATCAGGCATACTCGCTCATGCTTCGAGACGCGCCCCAAAGGGCGCTCCTCAGCATGAGGCCCTCACCCTGAGGAGGCGCGCAGCGCCGTCTCGAAGGGTGAGGCGGCGGGGTTCACGACGTCTCCGCTTCAGGCAGCCAAAACTTTGGCTCGGTTTGCGATAGCCTGCCGCCGAGCCGCAGGGGCGCGATGGCGCGGGCGAGACCCGTCGCGTCGTCGACGTCGATGCCCACCCCGCACAGGGTCGCTTCCCCGAGCGCAGGCGCGAAGCGCCCGGTCGGGATCTTGGTGAGGAAGCGGCTGAGCGGCTCCTCTTTGTCCATGCCGAGCACCGAATCGAAATCCCCGCACATGCCGGCGTCGCTGATATAGGCGGTGCCGCTTCGGAGGATCTGCTCGTCGGCCGTGGGCACATGGGTATGGGTGCCAATCACGCCGCTTGCGCGCCCGTCGACGAAATGCCCCATTGCCTCTTTTTCGGAGGTCGCCTCGGCGTGGAAGTCGATGAGGATGGCGTCGGCGCCGGTCTTCAGGCCGCAGGCTTCGAGCTCGCGTTCGACGGCGCGGAAGGGGTCGTCGAGGTCGGCCATGAACACCCGCCCCATGGCATTGATCACGAGCACGTCGGCGCCGGTCTTGGCTTTGAACAGCCCGACGCCCTTGCCGGGGGTGCCTTGCGGGAAATTGATTGGCCGCAGCAGGCGATCGTGGCGCTCGATGAAGACGAGCGCCTCACGCTGGTCGAAGACGTGGTTCCCTGTGGTCACCACGTCGGCGCCAGCGTCGAGAAGCTCGATCAGGATCGCTTCCGAGATGCCGAAGCCGCCGGCGGCGTTCTCGCCGTTCACCACCACGAAATCGAGGCGGTAGCGCTCGCGCAGTTTCGGCAACGCCTCGATGACTGCGCCGCGCCCGGACCGGCCGACCAGGTCCCCCAGAAACAAGATACGCATGCCTGCCGCCGATCCGCCTCACGTCTCCAAAGGCGTCAATACCGAATCGCGGCGTGCGTCGCCAGTTTTGTTGGATTTGGGGGCGGACAGGGTTCGGCGAGAACCTCAAAAGAGGGGCGAGGCCACGATGGCCGTCGGAGCGTAGACCCCGGATTTCCCTACATATGTAGGTGGGCGCCAAGTGACGGAGACCACGGTCCCCGCCAGGGTCGGCTCCCTTAGGATCTTATAGGGCCCTGGGATTGTGCTCCTAACGCACCTCGCAGCCCGCCGCCTCGAACTATACCGGAAGAAACCGATCAAAGCGACTGAAGCATGATCCGGGAAAGAAGGAACCGGTTCATGCAACCAAGCTAAGAGCGCTTCACCGGGCTGATGACCGGGCTCGCTTCGCTCCCGAAACGTTCGTTCAGCAACTCCAGCCGGTCAGCCGCGGCGCTGACCCTGGCGGCGAGATCGGCCTTGAAGGACTTCGCCGATTCGTCGCCTGCCGACTTGTCGCGGCGCGCTTCGGCCAACGCGGTCTTCATCTCCTGCATCTGACGCCGAAGCTCCCAAAACTCATCGATGACGAGCAACGAGGCCATGAGGATCAGCCGGTCGTCGCCGACCTGGCCGAACTTGCGCTTCATGGTGTCGACATGGGAGCCGAGATATTCGGCAAGAGCGATGAGATGGGTCTCCTCGCCCTCCCCGCATTCGAGCCGATAGGTCCGGCCGTTCAACGTGACGCTGACTTGTCCCATGCAAAACCCCCGCTTGGCAGTTTATCCCGGCACCGCCGGCATTAGGTCCTTGAGCGTTCCCATCAGCGCCTCGAGCCGGTCAGAGACCTCGTCGTTGGCGGCTTGGAGGCGGCGCACCCGGTTGCGCTCGGCATCGAGATCGAGGAGAAGCCGGTCGCGCTCCTCGGTCAGAAAGCGTACCTGCTCTTGCAGAGCTGGGGCGGAAACGCCGCCCTCACCTTCCGCAAAGACCCGGCGCAGGAAACTTTCGAGTTCGTCGACCGCGGCATTAAGCCGATCCGCTGCCTGCTGCG
>DFXC01000039.1:5345-7371 GCA_002383105.1 Hyphomicrobiaceae bacterium UBA4118 | reverse complement strand
AATCTCATAAGCCAAGGCCACAAGGTCGCGGTCCTCGCCGTCGATCCCACCTCGTCAAGAAGCGGCGGTTCCATCCTCGGCGACAAGACCCGCATGGGCCGGCTCGCCACCGAACCATCCGCCTTCATCCGCCCTTCTCCCGCCGGCGACAGCCTTGGCGGCGTCACCAAGACCACGCGGGAGACCATCGCGCTTGCCGAGGCCGCCGGCTACGACGTGGTGCTGGTGGAGACCGTGGGCGTCGGCCAGTCGGAGACCGCCGTCGCCAACATGGTCGACGTCTTCGTCGTGGTGGCCATCCCCGGCGCCGGCGATGAGCTGCAAGGCATCAAGCGCGGGCTACTCGAGCTCGCCGACATCATCGCCGTCAACAAGGCCGACGGTGACCAGATCGAGCGCGCCAATCGCGCGGCGATGGAGTATCGGACGGCGCTCCACATTCTCGCTGCGGGCCATCCGAACTGGGAGCCCGTGGTGCTGACGCTCTCGGCGCGAAAAAACACGGGGCTCGACGCGCTCTGGACCAACGTCAAGGAACGGCATGAAGCGCTCGCCGCCTCTGGCGCCCTTCTCGAGCGGCGCCGGGATCAGGCTGCGTCCTGGATGCGGGAGATTTTCGAGCAACGCCTTCTCGCCGCCTTCAAGAGCGGCAAGCGCGTCTCGCGCCACTTCCGCGAATTTGAAGACAAGGTTCGCGCGGGAGAGATGACGCCTGCCGCCGCGGCCCATGAGCTTGGCCGTCTCGCCGGCATCAAGGACGCAGAGTAACCGCATCAGGGGAAATCGCTTCCCTCTCGCCTGGGCCCCAGGTTAAGTCCAAGAGCATGGCAAGACCGCGCGTCCTCCTCACGGGCTTCGGTCCATTTCCCGGCGTCACCGAGAATCCTTCGGCTTGGCTTGCCGAGACGCTGGCCGAGCGGGCCCCCTCCCTCGGGCTCGATTGCGAGCTCCATGCGGCGGTGTTGCCTACCGAATGGGAGGCCGTAGCCGCGCTCGCGCCTCGTCTCTACGAGACGTTGCAACCCCGTGTAATGATTCATTTTGGTCTCAGCGAACGCGCTCGGTCGTTCCGCATCGAACGTTCGGCCTACAACCGCGCGTTGCCCCGCGCCGACGTCTTGGGGAAACTGCCGGCAAGTCCGGTGATCCTTGCCGAGCGGCCCGACCGCCTCGACACTGGGCTTCCGGCAGCGGCACTCACCGCCGGCCTCAGAGCGCGCGGCCACACAGCTGAAACGTCACGGTCGGCAGGGCGCTATCTCTGCAATTTTCTTTACTATCTCTCGCTTGAATGGGCCGCCCGGCAAGAGAGCCCTCCGCTTGCGCTCTTCATGCATGTGCCTCATGCGGCCGCCCAAGGCGGGCGGTTCAGCGAGGCTGCACTCCTGCACGCCGCCCAGGAGACGTTGCGCCTTGTCCTTGCCTTTGCAAGCGAGCGCGCCGAGGCAACGCCGATGGAAGATCGAACTGGCCCCGGATTTGCTCTGAGCGAAGCGCGCTTGAATGCAAAGGAGGCCTAAGTCATGACCGTCGGGCGCAGGCAAGCGATGCTCGGCACCCTTGGCCTTGGCGTGACCCTCGCTTCAGGCCCGCGCACGACGCACGCGCGCGAGGAGCCGGACCTCCCGCAGCCCTTCAGCACCTACGGGATCGTGCCCGGAGGCGGCATCGACCAGACGGCAAGCCTGCAAGAGGCGGCCGATAAAGCGGCGCAATCGGGCACGCCGTTTTTCCTCCCGCCGGGCGACTACACGACCACCAAGCTCGAGCTGAAATCGGGCACACAAATCCAAGGCGTGCCTGGCAAGTCCGTCCTTCGCTTCAACGGTGGCGGTGGGCTCATCGGCATCGAGGACGCGGCCGACATTCGCTTGACCGGGCTTACGCTCGCCGGCGACGCCAAGCCCATCGATGGCGGGGCCCTCCTCGTGGCCGCGCAGGTCAAGGGGCTCTATCTTTCGGACTGCCGCATCCTCGGCAGCGCCGAGGACGGGGTGATGCTGCGCAAGGTGTCCGGCCGGATCAG
>DFXC01000039.1:0-5140 GCA_002383105.1 Hyphomicrobiaceae bacterium UBA4118 | reverse complement strand
TAACCATGTGCGCGACTGCGGCGATAACGGCATCCTGGTGTGGCGCTCTGACGCCGGCGAGGACGGCACCATCGTCACGTCGAACCGCATTGAGCGCATTGCCGCCAAGAGCGGCGGCGATGGGCAGAACGGCAATGGCGTAAATGTGTTTCGCGCAGGGAGCGTGATGGTCAGCGGCAATCGCATCGCCGATTGCGCCTTCTCGGCGATCCGCTCCAATTCAGGCTCTAATTGCCAGATGATCGGCAATTCCTGTGCCCGGCTAGGCGAGGTCGCGCTCTATGCCGAGTTCGCCTTCGAGGGCGCTGTGATCGCCAACAACATCGTCGACAAGGCGGCCACGGGCATCACGGTGACCAACTTCAACGACGGCGGCCGGCTTGCCGTCGTGCAGGGCAACCTGGTCCGCAACCTGTTCTTCCGCAAGGACCCCGACTCCAGAGGCAACGGCATCTCCATCGAGGCCGATACCGTGGTGAGCGGCAACGTGATCGAGAACGCTCCCGGCTTCGGCATCGCCATCGGCTGGGTCAGCTATCTCCGCGCGTCACCGACAATCTCATCCGCAACGCCCATATCGGCATCGGCGTCTCGACCGATCCGTCGGCCGGTACGGCTCTTATCACCGATAATCTGATCACGGGGTCGAAGGACGGGGCGATCCGCGCCATGAATGGCCCGACGCCGATCGGCCCCGATCTTGCCCACGCCAGCGCCGAGGCCTACCGCAACCTCGCGGTCTACTCAAACATCGCCCGCTAGCTGGCCCCTGACATGGCTGCGAGGCTCATTGAGCGTGCCAACCGCCCGCTCAAGTTCGGCGCTTGCGGCGACGCGCCCGACGCTGATGCTCCGCCAATTCAGCACCTCGCCCGCAAGCTGTTTGGCCAGGACCGGTCTTGCCTGAGGCAAGAGCGCGGCGAGCACTTCGCTTAGAGCCAGCTCCGCCGCGCGTTTTGCGCCATCGTCGATCTTGAGCGCGATCCCAAGCCCAAGCTCGGGCAGCGCCGCGCAGTGCACCCCTTCGGCGCCGCCCTTGACGAAGGCGGAAGGCGCAAGGTCACGCAGCACGATCGTGTCGAAGCGCTCCTCGCCGGCGACGAGGACCGGTGAGGCAAAGCAGGCCTGCACGAGCCTCTGCCCGGCGCGCGCCCGTTCAGGGCTGAGCCCCTCCCCGGTCCCAAGTCGCGCAAAGCCTTGCGCCAGAGCGCCGAGCGGCAGCGCCCAGGTCGGCACCGAGCAGCCATCGATGCCGATGCGGGCCCGCTCGAGCTCCACCCCGCAAGTCTCTGAAATGATTCGCGCGATCATAACTTGCAGCGGATGGTCCGGCCGCTCGTAGCCGCGTGGATCGAGCCCGAGATAGACCGCTGTCGCAAGCATGCCGGCATGCTTGCCCGAGCAATTGTTGTGGATGGCTTGGGGGCGCCGTCCGGCGCGGATCAGCTCCCGCGTCGCGGCTTCGCTTACCGGCCAATGGGCGCCGCAGGCAAGATCGCTTTCATCGAGTCCCGCTTTGGCCAGAAGGCTCCTCACCGCTTCGAGATGAACGGCATCGCCGCTGTGAGAGGCGCAAGCCACGGCAAGCTCGTCCTCGCCAAGCCCAAAGGCATCGGCAGCCCCGCTCTCGACGAGAGGAATGGCCTGCAGCGCCTTGACGGCCGAGCGCGGGAAGACCGGGCGTCCGACGTCGCCGAGCCCGAGCAGCAGATGCCCTTGTGCGTCGGCGATGGCGATGGCGATGGCACCTGAATGGCGGCTCTCGACGAGCGAACCTCTCGTGACCTCGACGAGGATGGGGTTGCCGGACACAGTCTCGTTCATGACGCTGCCGGGAGAGAAGGGCCCGTCACGTCGGCGCGCGCTCGACCGGTCTTGCCGCGGCGCTCCCCTCGCCCGCAAGCTCCATGGGCACGCCCGCCGCGTGCTTCGAGGCGCGGATGACGAGCGAGGTCTTGACGCTTGCCACATTGGGCGCCGCGGTCAGCTCGTGGATGATGAAATCTTGAAAGGCGCTCAAGTCGGGCGCCACGCACTTCAAGAGGAAATCGATCTCGCCCGAGAGCATGTAGCAATCGCGCACGATGGGAGAGCTCCGCGCCCGCTCCTCGAAGGCGATCAGATCGGCTTCGGCCTGGCTGTGCAACCCGACCATGGCGAAGGCCGTCACGTCGAAGCCGAGCGCCTTGTCGTTCAGGATCGCGGTGAAGCCTTTGATGATCCCGGCCTCCTCCAGCGCACGCACGCGACGCAAGCAGGGCGGCGCGGAGATCCCCACCTTGCGGGCGAGATCGACATTGGTGATGCGGCCGTCGGCCTGAAGTTCACGCAAAATCCGCCAGTCGGTGGCATCGAGGCGGGCTGAACGCATGATAGCTGCTCCCTGGACGACTGGGGGACCACGGGCTAGAAGGCGGCGCGGGCACCGTGACTCGGGCGCACCCCGCGCAATTTTAAGTCCTCCAGCCAAAAGAATCGAAAAGAAATTGAGCGTTTTACGTTCCGGAAGTTTTGGCGGCGCTGGGGAGACACCCTCCGAGCCACCAGCTGCGCACCCCGCGCCGCAGGGTGCCGAGGCTCTGATTGCTGCCAGCCGCAAGGCCAGGGGCCAAAAACCCGGATCGTAACCGACGGCTCCGTCGGCATGGAGGCGCAAGGCATCGCCGTGGCCGAGGCCGTGGGCCTTCCCTTCAGCCTGAAGCGCGTGCGTATCAAAGGCGCCATGCGGCTTCTGCCGGCGCGGCTGCAAATCCACGTGCCGCCCGAGCGCCTCCTTCGTTCGGTCGAGTCCAACAAGCCGCTCGCGCCCCCCTGGCCCCGCCTCGTCATCTCCATCGGCAGGCGAAGCGTGCCCATCGCGCTTGCGATCAAGCGGGCGGCTTCCGCCTTTGGTCTCCACATCCAGAATCCGAGGGTGCCGCCCGAGCTCTTCGATCTCGTGGCGGCGCCGGTGCACGACAATTTCGAAGGCCGGAATGTGATCACGACTTTCGGCGCGGTGCATAGCGTCACCGGCCCGCGTCTCGCCGACGCGGCCAAGGGCTTTGCGGTCCAGCTCGATTCCCTGCCCCACCCGCACGTCACGGTGCTGCTCGGCGGCGAGAGCCAGGCCTTCAGCTTCCCGCCCGAGGATGCCGCTTCCTTTGGGGCGAAGCTCGCGCGCCTCGCCCACGAGAACGGCGCGTCGCTGCTCGTGACGCCGTCGGGTCGCACCTCGCCGGAGGCGCTTGCCGCGCTGTCCGCCGCCATCAAGGACGTGCCCCATATCGTCTGGGACGGCACCGGCGACAATCCCTACTTCGCCTTCCTTGCCCTCGCCGACGCCATCGTCGCCACCGAGGATTCGGTCAACATGGTCACCGAGGCGGCAGGCACCGACAAGCCGGTCTATGTGCAGCGCCTGAAGGGCAACTCGCGCCGGCTGGCGCGCTTCCACACCCTGATGCAGGAGCGTGGCGCCACCCGCCCCTTCACCGGCCGCCTCGAGGCCTGGACCTACGCGCCCATCAACGACACTGAGGTCGTTGCCTCTGCCATCAGGCGCGCGCTTGGCCTTGACACCGAAGCCTAAATCGCCGCTCACCAACCCGTGCAAACCGCGTGGCTTGCGCGCGAGCGCCCTTGCGCTTACCTCTTTCCAACCTACCTGAACTAAGAGGCCCCCCATGGCTTCCCGCCACGCCAAGGTGATCATCATCGGCTCAGGCCCCGCCGGCTACACGGCAGGCATCTACGCCGCGCGCGCCATGCTGAAGCCGCTCCTTATCGAGGGCATCCACGCCGGCGGCCAGATGACTACCACCACCGACGTGGAGAACTATCCGGGCTTCGCCGACGTGATCCAAGGCCCCTGGCTGATGGAGCAGATGCGCCTCCAGGCCGAGCATGTCGGCACCGAGATCATCCGCGACCATATCGTCGAGGTCGACGTTAAGCGGCAGCCCTTCTGGCTCAAAGGCGACAGCCACACCGAGTACACCGCCGACGCCCTGATCATCGCCACCGGTGCGCAGGCGCGCTGGCTCGGGCTTCCGTCCGAAGAGCGCTTCAAGGGCTACGGCGTCTCGGCCTGCGCCACCTGCGACGGCTTCTTCTATCGCGGCAAGAAGGTGATCGTCGTGGGCGGCGGCAACACCGCCGTTGAGGAGGCGCTTTACCTCGCCAATATCGCGAGCCAGGTGCTGCTCGTGCACCGCCGCGGCGTGCTGCGCGCCGAGAAGATCCTGCAAGAGCGCCTGTTCAAGAACAAGAAGATCGAAATGATGTGGAACGCCGAGCTCGAGGAGGTGGTGGGCCATCACGATCCACACGGCGTCACTGGCGCCAAGCTCAAAAGCACGCTCACCGGCGAGACCATCAGCCTCCCCATCGACGGCATCTTCATCGCCATCGGCCACACCCCGCAAAGCGACCTGTTCAAGGGCCAGCTCGACATGAAGCCATCGGGCTATATCATCACCGCGCCCCGCTCCACGGCGACGAGCGTGCCCGGGGTCTATGCCGCCGGCGACGTTGCCGAGGACGTCTATCGCCAGGCCGTGACCGCGGCAGGGCTCGGCTGCATGGCCGCGCTCGACGCCGAGAAGCATCTGGCCGGCCTCGCTGCCCTGCACGAGGCGGCCGAGTAATCCGCTCTCCGCCTCGCCTTCGTTCCTCGCAATCACGGACGACGGACCATGGATCTCTCCCACATACCGGTTGGCGAAAACCCGCCGCACGAGGTGAATGTCGTCATCGAGATCCCCCAAGGCGGCGCGCCGGTCAAATACGAGGTGGACAAGGCGTCCGGCGCCATGTTCGTCGACCGCTTCCTGCACACCGCCATGTTCTATCCGGCCAATTACGGCTTCATCCCCCATACGCTGTCGGAGGACGGCGATCCTCTCGACTGCATGGTGATCGCGCCCACGCCGGTAGCGCCTGGTGCGGTCGTGCGCGCGCGGCCGATCGGCGCGCTACTCATGGAGGATGAGAAGGGTGTCGACGAGAAGATCATCGCCGTGCCCACCGACAAGCTACATCCCTACTACAAGCGGGTTGGCAGCTATCGCGACCTCCCCGAAATCCTGGTCGAGCAGATCGGGCACTTCTTCGAGCACTACAAGGACCTCGAAAAGGGCAAATGGGTGAAGGTGCTGCG
>DFXC01000202.1:7669-8454 GCA_002383105.1 Hyphomicrobiaceae bacterium UBA4118 | reverse complement strand
TTTCTCGATTGGACGCGGTCCGACGCCTTCCGCAAGGCGCATGGCGGAACCGGCGCGAACAAGCCGCTCTATCTCGGCCATCCCGAGTTCGAGGGCTTCACCGTCATCCAAGAGGTGAAGGCCGAAGGCGCGTCACACGTCGCCGCCGAATAGCGTCAAAGCATCAATTCACCCGGGCCACCTGGACGAGATTGTCGGAGAAGGTCGGGGCGCGGCCGAGCCCGCAGAACTCGGCCGAGGAGATCGAGTTCACCGAGCCGTCTGAGCGGTTGAGGCTCCGCCAATAGCCGAGCGTCGCCACGATCACCCCCTCACCCACGTCGTCGGTGACACGGGCCAACCCCTCGAAATCGCCGCGGTCATTGAACACGCGAACCGGATCGCCCTCGCGGATGCTGCGCGCGGCGGCGTCCTTCGGGCTGATCAGCACGAACTGCTCGCCCTGCCCTCTGATCTTGTGGGGCTCGTTGGCGTAGCAGGAGTTGAGGAAGCCATGGCTCTTCGGCGAGATGACGTTGAGCGGATAGCGCTCGGCAAGGGCGGGATTGCTCGCAGCGCTCTCCCGCGGCGGCACATAGCCGGGCAGCGGATCGACGTCCTCGCCGGACTGCATCGCCTCGTACATCATGCGGAAGGGCGGAGCGACGAAGTTCTTGGCGCCGTTGACCAGGAACTCGACCTTGCCTGACGGCGTCGGGAACTTGCCGTCGGCATGCGGCAGCCGGTCGTCAGGCGTGCCCACGGCAAGATGGAAATAACCGTGCTTACGGAAATACTCCATGTCG
>DFXC01000202.1:5437-7394 GCA_002383105.1 Hyphomicrobiaceae bacterium UBA4118 | reverse complement strand
GCGGCGGTGTCGGTGACGAAATGCTCCGCCGTCACGAAGAACAGGTCTTCGCGCTTGAGCCCTTGCACGATCATGTTGGTCTCGGGCGCCTGGCTCACCGGGTTCGTGTTGTAGATGTAAAGCCCCATGATCGGCGGATCGAGCTGCATCGCGCCGGTGAGCGCGCGGCCGAGCTGGAGATTGTTGACGACGCGGGTCCCGGGCCTGATGAAGTCCGGCCGCGACACGCGCGCCCAAGCCACGGGAAACTCCCAGAGCGGCATCTGCAGCAGCCCGCCGCCGACATGACGCCAGGACCCCGCAAGCGCAGGGATCGCGCACACCGCGCGGATGGTCTGCCCGCCGCCGGCGTGACGCTCGAGCGCGACCCCCATGCGGATGACGGAAGGCTGGATGGTGGCGAACTCGCGCGCGAAACGGGCAACGTCCTCGGCCGGAACGCCGGTCACCTGCTCGACATAGTCGGGCGTGAACTCCGCGGCGCGGGCGGCAAGCTCGGGGAAGCCCACCGTGTGCTTCTCCACCCAATCCTGGTCGACATGGCCACCTCTGATCAGCGCAGCGATGATGCCCATGGCGAGCGCGCCGTCAGTGCCGGGTTTCGGCATGATGTGCCAGTCGGCATGCTTTGCCGTGCGTGAGCGATAGCTATCGATCACCACCAACTTGGCGCCCTTCTTCTGCGCTTCGAGCACGAACGGCCAGTGGTGCAGATTGGTGGAAATCGAGTTGCACGCCCAGATCACGATATATTTTGAATGGACGAAGCTTTCGGGATCGACGCCGCCGGTCGGACCCACGGTCAACAGCCATGCTGTGGATGAGCCTGAGGCGCAGAAGGTCTTCTCGTTCACCGTCGAGCCGAGCTTGTTGAAGAAGGCATCGCCCGCGGTGAGCCCCTGCACCAGCCCTTCATTGCCGAGATAGCTGTAGGGCATGATCGCCTGGCTGCCGTATTTGGCGATGATGTCCGTCCAGCGCGCGGTGATCTCGGCGATGGCCTCGTCCCAGGAGATGCGGGCGAACTGGCGCGAGCCTTTTGGGCCGACGCGGCGCAAGGGATGGAGCACGCGGTCGGGATTGTAATGGTGGTCGTGATAGTCCTTGAGCTTCACGCACAGCGTGCCGCGGGTCATCGGGTGCTCTTTGTTGCCCCTGACCTCGACGAGCTTGCCATCCTCAACCTCGTAAATCATGGCGCAGGTATCAGGGCAGTCGTGCGGACACCCGCCGAAGAACGTCTTGCGTTGAGGCTGCTCGTTCATTTCTCGCGCCCTCCCCTTGGCTCGTCGCCACCGTTTGACGGCCTCTGATTTAGATCAGCCTACGAAGCGGGGGCCACCTTGTCGATTGGGTTTTCCGATCCGGCGATAGAAAGGTCCATACGCGAATGGCGACGGAGTCCATTGCGGTGGCGCCGCACCAGAGTAGCCGATCAGAAGTTGGTGCGGACGGAGGGAGTCGAACCCTCACGGCCTTTCGGCCTCAGGATTTTAAGTCCTGTGTGTCTACCAGTTCCACCACGTCCGCTTCCGGCGCCCTCTCCGGCGCGCTACGCCCGCGTCAGGGGAACTTGCAGGATCCGTCAGGCCGGGAACAGTGCCTTCGGCTTCTCTTCCGGCGCGTCGTCCTCCTTTGCCTCCTCCTCGGTCTCTGGCGCAACCTCTTCATGCTCGGTCTCGAGCGCCTGCCCGTCCTCGGCGCTCGCTAAAGACGGCCTGACTTCGAGGCTCGCCCTGATGAGCAGGAAGAGCACGATCGCGTTAAGGAGGTGCCAAGCGAAATGGGTGCCGGTGGCACGGCCTTGCCATTTGATCTCATCGCAAAGTGCAAGATCGAGGGACCGCAAGGTGACGGAGACGGCGAAGATCGCCGCGGCAACGAGCACATAAGGCGCAGCCGTGAGGCGCCGCTCCTCCATGAGGAGGCCGATGACGATCAGCGCGGCCAGCCCGGG
>DFXC01000202.1:1267-5208 GCA_002383105.1 Hyphomicrobiaceae bacterium UBA4118 | reverse complement strand
GGGACGCCGATCCCCCCGTCCCAGCATTTGACCTGCATGGTCGCCGCCATGATCCCCATGAAGCCGATCACGAGCAGCACAGTGAAGCCGGGCGGCACGCCGAGGAAGCGGTTCAGCGCGAAGCCGAGATAGACCAGCATGAACATACCAATCGGGATGACGTCGGCAAGCTCCGTTCCTTGGGTTGCGAGCAGGTGGAAGGCGAGGCTGCCAAGGCCAATCAAGAACACGAGTCCGACGAAGAGATACTGGTCGGCGCTCTGCTCCTCGCGCGGGCGCTGTTGCAGGAGATGAAGCCCCAGGAGAGCGGCAAGCAAGAACGCGATATTGCTTACGGCGTTGATGGGCTCGCCGAGCAGCGTTTCGTTGGTGCCGCGCTCGCAATAGAGGAAGACGTGCTCGCCTAATGACATGGTCTCAGTCCTTTCGACCCGTTGGCCAGAGCGCGATCGCCTGAGATCGAATCCCCATGGCGCTCTGGCTTTTGTTTGAGCATGATCTTTTCGGAAAACCGGTTCCCACTTTTCCGGGTCATGCTCTAGGAAAGAGGCCCTCCCTTGCCGGCGGTTTGGCCGCCGGACATCTCAGCTCTCGTCTTTTTGCCGTGTCTCATCGTGATGCGTCCCACGTATCTTTAACGCGAATCGCAGGCCCCGATGTAGGGCTGTCACGCGAAATAATGGAATTTTGTCGCGACCCGGCGATTGCCGTGATGCGGCCACGTCAAGCGTCCGGGCGCGGAGCTCGGTCTGGTTTGCGGGATCAGAAGCCGTCACACGCCGCGCAACGCAACGGTTGGCTTCTCGTGACGCCGCGATGCGACCGGTGAGGCTGCCCCGATCATTCCGGCGGCGAGGCGTCATCCCCTGAAGGCGCGTCCCCCTGACCGTCGTCCGGCACCGTGTCCTCTTCCGTCGGCGCCTCCTCGACATCGGTGCCTTCATCCGCCGGCAGGCCGAGGCTCTTCTTGCAAGAATCCTCGTAGCCTTCGTTGGCGTTCAGCAGATCCTCGAGCGTCGGATAGGCCTCGGCGTCGGCGTCGCTGATCTCCTCTTTGTGCATCTTGGTCAGCATGTCGACGTCCTTTTGGGTGAGCTTCGCTTTGCCGAGCTCGCCCGCGACGCAGTCGCAATAGGACTTCGGCGTGACTTTGCCGGCCTCAAACCCCGGCTCCTCGGTGACGTTTGGGTCCCCCGCGCACGCCGCGACAAAGGTGTCGATGTTGAGCTTCCCCGCCGGCGCGGCCAAGGCCGGCACGGCCCCGATCACGAACGCCGCGCAAGCGCCAAGCCAAATGCAAGCACGCATGGCATACATATCGTTTCCTCCCGAAGCGCGTTTTGGCGAGCTGGCCTCGCAAGTGGGGCGATCATACCGCATCATTGAAGCTCAGGCATCCGCTCGCGGGCAAATCATACCGGGCGCCCAGAAGCAACGGGATGTGCTCCAAGCGCGCAGGGGCCCCTATCCCTTGGTTTTCGGCAGGTCGAGCTTGATATGCAGCTCTTTCAGCTGCTTAGGGGTGGCCTCGGAGGGCGCCCCCATGAGCAGGTCCTCGGCCTGCTGGTTCATGGGGAACATCACAACCTGGCGTAGATTCTCCTCACCGCACAGGAGCATGACGATACGGTCGATGCCCGGCGCGATCCCGCCGTGGGGCGGGGCGCCATAGTGGAGCGCGCGCAGCATGCCGCCGAAGCGCTGCTCCAGCTCCGCCTTGGGATAGCCGGCGATGGCGAAGGCCTTCTCCATGATCTCCGGCTTATGGTTCCGGATGGCACCGGAGGACAGCTCGACGCCATTGCAGACGATATCATATTGGTAAGCGAGGATGTCGAGCGGGTCCTTGGTCTCAAGCGCTTCGAGGCCGCCCTGCGGCATGGAGAAAGGATTATGAGAGAAGTCGATCCGCCCCTCCTCCTCGTTCCACTCATACATGGGGAAGTCGACGATCCAGCAGAACTCGAAGCGGTCTTGCGCGACGAGACCGAGATCCGTTCCAACCTTAGTGCGAGCCAGCCCTGCAAAGCTGGCCATCTCCTTGGGCAATCCAGCGACGAAGAAGACCGCGTCGCCGATTTTCAAGCCCAACTGTTGCCGGATGCTTTCAGTGGCACTAGCTCCGAGATTTTTCGCCACAGGGCCACTGCCTTCAGCAATTTCACGTGGTCCTATCTCTACTGGCTTGGCCGTTTGGCTACTAAGCTCGGGTGGCAGGATCGGCTCGAATGTCTCTCCCGTCGCCCCGCTGGCCCGATAGAAAATATAGCCGAGCCCCGGCTGCCCCTCGCTCTGCGCCCAGGCGTTCATGCGATCGCAGACCGCGCGTGAGCCGCCGCCCTTGGCCGGGATCGCCCACACGCGGGTGTTCGCGTCCATCTCGATCATGCCGGCGAAGACCTTGAAGCCCGAGCCTTTGAAATGCTCGGTCGCGTCTTCCATCTCGATGGGGTTGCGCAGGTCGGGCTTGTCGGTGCCGTATTTGCGCAAGGATTCGGCATAGGGGATGCGCGGAAATTTCGGCGTGACGGGCATGCCGCCGCCAAATTCCTCGAACAGGCCGCGCAGGATCGGCTCGACCGTGTTGAACACGTCTTCTTGCGTGACGAAGCTCATCTCCAGGTCGAGCTGGTAGAACTCACCGGGGGAACGGTCGGCGCGGGCGTCCTCGTCGCGGAAGCAGGGCGCGATCTGAAAGTAACGGTCGAAGCCCGCGATCATGATGAGCTGCTTGAATTGCTGCGGCGCTTGCGGCAGCGCGTAGAACTTACCCGGGTGCACGCGCGAGGGCACAAGATAGTCGCGCGCGCCCTCAGGTGAGGAGGCCGTGAGGATCGGCGTCTGAAACTCGAAGAAGCCAGCCTCGCGCATGCGGTGGCGCAACGACCAGATGATGGCCTGGCGCTTCATGATGTTGTTGTGCAGGCTCTCGCGGCGAAGATCGAGGAAGCGGTATTTGAGCCGCGTCTCCTCGGGGTAGTCGGGCTCGCCGAACACCGGCAGGGGCAGCTCCTTCGCTTCCGATAGGACTTCGAGGGCCTTGATCCTGACCTCGATCGCGCCGGTGGGCAGGCTGGGATTGACGGTCTCTGGCGAGCGGGCGACCACCTCGCCGTCGATGCGCACCACCCATTCAGGCTTCAGCGTCTCGGCTTTCGCGAAGGCCGGCGATTTCGGATCGGCGACGGCTTGGATGAGCCCGTAGTGGTCGCGGAGATCGATGAAGAGAAGCCCGCCATGATCGCGCACACGATGCACCCAGCCGGAAATGCGGACGGTCTTGCCGACGTCCTCTTTGCGAAGCTCGCCGCAAGTATGGGTGCGATAGGCGTGCATGGCTTGGGAATGGGGCCTTGGCGAAGGCAAGGCGAGGGTTTCGCGAGTGCCGCGGAACAGCGCATGGGACGCCCTCCCTTGTCAAGGCAACCGGGAACCAGAGGAACGAAGCGAGTCGGCGGGCGTTTCACTGGCAGGGGCAAATGAGGGAGACCTGACATGCTCAAGATCCTCAAGACGCTTCCCATAAGAACGCGCTTACCGCTGGCGGCATGGACTGTCGCCGCCCTGGTGACGCTCTTCTCGCTGATGTCCTCGCTCGTGCATGCCCCTCTGGTTTCCGGTCACGCCGTGCCGAGCGCTGAGCAGGCGAATTCGCAGGGACAGGCGGTACACCAGGCGAGACTTTAGGGATTGGCTCGGTTCGCCAGGGACTTGATCGCCGCCACACGCCGGGGCCCCGCAGGCGGCGCCACGACGCCGAGGTCCTCTGGCGGGTCCTCGCCGCCTCACCGTCAGGCGATTAAGGACGGGATGACAGCATATTTGCGGCCCAGCGCCCTTGGCCTGGCGCGGGGGCATGGGCTATACCCGGCCTCCATGAACCTCATCTCGCGTAACGAAGAGCTCGCCGAGGCATGCGCCCGGCTAGGGTCGGCGCCCTT
>DFXC01000202.1:0-1004 GCA_002383105.1 Hyphomicrobiaceae bacterium UBA4118 | reverse complement strand
TGCCTCGTTCAGCTGGCGTCGGACGGCACCGAGGTTCTCGTCGACAGCCTGGCGCCCGGCCTCGATCTCACCCCCTTGTTCGAGCTTATGGTCAATGAGCGGGTGCTAAAGGTGTTTCACTCGGCGCGGCAGGACGTTGAAATAGTGTATCATTTAGCGCGCGTGATCCCCCACCCGATCTTCGACACGCAAGTCGCCGCCATGGTGTGCGGCTTCGGCGAGGCGGTGAGCTATTCGATGCTGGTGAAGCGGTTGCTCAACCGCAACCTCGACAAGACCTCGCGCTTCACCGACTGGAGCCGGCGCCCTCTGTCGGAGCGCCAGCTGATTTATGCGCTGGGCGATGTACTCCATCTGCGCGACCTCTACCCTAAGCTCAGAGCCCAGCTCGATAAGTCCGAGCGGGCAAGCTGGCTCAATGAGGAGATGGCGGTTCTCACCGACCCCGCCACCTACGAGTTGCATCCCGAGCAGGCCTGGAAGCGCCTCAAGATGCGCATCAAGACGCCGAAGGCGCTTGCCGTGCTCATGGAGCTTGCCGCCTGGCGCGAGCGCGAGGCGCAGACGCAAGACGTGCCCCGCGCCCGCATCCTGAAGGACGAGGCGCTTTACGATATCGCCAGCCAAGGGCCGCGCACCGTGGAGGATCTCGGCTCTCTGCGCACGCTGCATAACGGCTTTGCTCGCTCCATGCGCGGCCGCGCCGTGCTCGAGGCCGTGTCGCGGGGGCTCGAGCGCGACCCCAAGACCGTCCCGCCCATCGAGCGGGGCGAGCCGATGCCCCCTGAGGCTCAGGCCGTGGTTGATCTGTTGCGGGTGCTGCTCAAGGCGACCGCAGGCCGCCATGGCGTGGCCCCGAAGCTGATCGCCACCAGCGATGAGCTCGAGGAGATCGCTCGCGGTGACAATGCCGATGCTCCGGTGTTGCGCGGCTGGCGCAGGAAGCTGTTCGGCGATGCCGCACTTGCGCTCAAGCGCGGCGAGCTGGCGCTTGCCATCAGGGA
>DFXC01000006.1:382-8334 GCA_002383105.1 Hyphomicrobiaceae bacterium UBA4118 | reverse complement strand
GCTTATTGGGTAAAAGTTGGGTAAGAAGACTGAATGGTCGAAAAAGTGGCGCCCCGTAAGGGAATTGAACCCTTGTTTCCGGCGTGAGAGGCCAGCGTCCTAGGCCACTAGACGAACGGGGCGTGCGCTTTCTCGAAGCCCAGGCTTAAAGCTATAGCGTGGGCTTCGAAGGCCGATCAAGGCCTATTGCGGCTTGAGCCTGATGCGGGCGACGATCTTCCCGGTTTTCAGATCGACCACGGCAATCTCAGGGCCCGCTCCCGAGTTCAGATGGATTGCGAGCCGGTCGCCGTCAAGGGAGAGCGCGCCCACGGTCGCATCCTTGGCTATTGCGAGCTCGGTCTCGACCCCGTTCGGCGCCGCGCCGCCTGCTGCCGCTCCGTCTTGCCCTCCACGCGAGGCCTGATAGACAATGGCTGCAAGCACGAAGGCGAAGCCGCCGACGAGCAGAAGCCCCATCACGATCACGGCAACTTTCAGCACCCGCACCTGACGCGGGGTGAACACCGTCCCCGGCAAGGGAGTATTGTCGGGCTCGCCGGCCACAGCCATCGTTTGAGACCTCATGCCACTTCCAAGCAAAACTAATCCCGCCGAGCTGCTCATGGCGGAAGCCGATCCGAACCATGCCGGCCAGCGGCTCGACCGCTTCTTGAGCGAGCTTCTCCCGCAGCTGAGCCGCACCCGCGTGCAGACCTTGATCAAAGAGGGCCACGCCTCATGCGGCGGGGCGACCATAGAGGACGTGAAATATCGGGTCAAACCGGGCGAGCGCTTCGAGCTCATTCTCCCGCATGCCGTGGCGCCCGCGCTCGGCGGCGAAGCCATACCCCTCACCATCGTCTATGAGGACGACGCGCTGATCGTCATCGACAAGCCGGCCGGGCTTGTCGTGCATCCCGGCGCAGGGCACGCCACCGGCACGCTCGTCAACGCGCTGATCGCCCATTGCGGGACGAGCCTCTCAGGCATCGGCGGCGTGGCGCGGCCCGGCATCGTCCACCGCCTCGACAAAGACACGAGCGGCCTTCTGGTCGTGGCCAAGACCGATCAAGCGCACCACGCGCTGGCCGACCAATTCGCCGACCATGGCCGCTCGGGCGAGCTCGAGCGGGGCTATCTCGCGCTGGTGTGGGGAGCGCCGGCCCGGAGCCACGGACGAATCGATGCACGCATAGGCCGCCATCCCACGAGCCGGACCAAGATGGCAGTGCTGCCTGCCGGCAAGGGCCGCGAGGCTGTGACCCATTGGCGCGTGGTCGCGACCTTCGGACGCGGCGCCGAGCCCATCGCCTCGCTGCTCGAATGCACGCTCGAGACCGGCCGCACCCATCAGGTGCGCGTGCATCTTGCCCATATCAGCCATCCCCTGATCGGCGATCCGCTCTACGGCCCGGGCTTCAAGTCTAAGCTCCGCAAGCTTCCCGAGCCCCTTAGCACCAAGCTCGTGAGCCTCGACCGCCAAGCTCTGCATGCGGCAACGCTTGCCTTCGTCCACCCGGTTACCGGCACATTACTCAAATTTAATAGTCCGCTTCCTGAGGATCTCGGCGAGATGGTTGCGGCCTTCAAGGAACTGTGAACGCGTGCTAGGCTTTAATCTCGGTGGCAAAGGTTCTATAGAGGGGAATCGCCGGGGGGCCGTTAGGTTTGGGAAGAATGCGGCCGCCTTAGGCCGCTGGAGACGGGCTCTCATGGCTGCAAGAAGTTTGCCGAGTGTCGGCGCGCATGGCGGACTGACGCGCTACCTCGAAGAGATCAGACAATTTCCGATGCTGGAGCCGCAGCAGGAGTACATGCTCGCCAAGAGCTGGCGCGAGCATGGCGACCGCGACGCGGCGCATCAGCTCGTCACCTCGCATCTCCGGCTCGTGGCGCGCATCGCCATGGGCTATCGCGGCTATGGCCTGCCCGTCGGTGAGGTGATCTCCGAAGGCAATGTCGGCCTGATGCAGGCGGTGAAGCGCTTCGATCCCGACAAGGGCTTCCGGCTCGCCACCTATGCCATGTGGTGGATCAGGGCCGCGATCCAGGAATACATCCTGCGCTCGTGGAGCCTCGTGAAGATGGGCACCACGGCGGCGCAGAAGAAGCTGTTCTTCAACCTGCGCAAGATCAAGGGCCAGCTCAAGGCGCTCGATGAGGGCGATTTGCGGCCCGACCAGGTGAAGCTGATTGCGACCAGGCTTGGCGTGACCGAGGAGGACGTCGTGTCCATGAACCGGCGGCTTGCCGGCGATAGCTCCCTCAATGCGCCGGTGCGCAACGATGCCGAGAGCGGCGAATGGCAGGACTGGCTGGTCGACGACACCATGGACCAGGAGACCGCGCTTGCCGAATCCGAGGAGCGCGACCAACGCCGCGGCATGCTGAACGACGCGCTGAAGGGCTTGAACGCACGGGAGCGCCGCGTCTTCGAGGCGCGCAGGCTGACCGACGAGCCGCTCACGCTTGAGGAGCTATCGAGCGAGTTCGGGGTGAGCCGCGAGCGCATCCGCCAGATCGAGGTGCGCGCCTTCGAGAAGGTGCAGCGCGCGGTGCAGAAAGCTGCCGCCACCTCCGCACAGCCCGAGCACGCTCTGCCCGGATAGTCGCGCCTGCCTGGCCGATCAGCCATCTGCACGCGAAGCGCGACTGACTACCCTCATCCTTCCCGCCATGCGACTTGCGCAAGAGGTTCGCTCGCGCAAGAGCGCGGCGGAAAGCCCTCTCCATAAGAGGCGAGGGGATATTGATGCTACGCGAGTCCCAACCCCTCTCCCCTCGTGGGAGAGAGTGGCTTGGACCTTTAGGTCCCAAGCCGGGGGAGGGGGGATTAGAGAAAGCAACATGAAGCAGCTCACCGTCGGCGGCGTGGAGATCGCCTATCTCGATGAGGGCAAAGGTCCCGCTGTCGTCATCGGCCATTGCTCGAGCGCCTCCCACAGGGAATGGCTGCCGCTGATCGAGACGCTTCGATCCGATTGGCGGGTGCTGGCCCCCGACTTCATCGGCTATGGACGGTCAGACCCGTGGCCCGCCGAAGAGCCCTTCAGCACCGATGCCGACGTGAACGTGCTGCTTGCCGTCGCCAAGAAGACCAAAGGCCCGCTTCACCTCGTAGGCCATTCTTACGGTGCGGCCCTGGCGCTCGAAGCCGCGCGCACGCTCGGGCGCCGCGTGAAAAGCCTCACGCTGGTCGAGCCGGTCACCTTCCAGCTCTTGCGGCAGGAGGGCCGGCCCGAATGGGCCGAGGTCGAGCAGCTCGGCCTCGCCGTGCTCGGCCCCGTGGCCAAGGGTGAGGACCGCGCGGCGGCCGCCGCCTTCATGAGCTATTGGCTCGGCCGCTGGCGCTGGTGGCTGTCGCCGGAGACGCCACGCTCGAAAGCCTAAAGGGCGCTGGCCATATGAGCCCGTTCACTCATCCGGCCGCGCTGAACCGTTTGATCCTCGATCATCTCGCCGCTCACCGATGAGGGAGGCGACCTGCTCGTCCAGCTCTTTCACGTCGCGGGCAAACAGCTCCTCGAGCTCGACCGCAGCGGTTAGCGCGTTGGCGCGCACCTTCTCGACATCGGTATAATATTTGTAGTCGTCGAAGAGGCGCTTCTCGTCCTGCCGCTTGAAGGTCTCGAGGAGTCGCTTCACCTCGGCAGGGCTGAGGCCTAAGCCGCGCAGCAGCCTCCTCGTCAATTCGAGCGCCGAGAGAAAGGTCTCGCGCTCGATGATGGTGACGCCGAGATCCATGAGCTTGTGCACGTGGATACGGTCGCGCGCTCTGGCATAGATCGGTAGGTCGGGAAAGTTCCGGCGCACGAGCTCGGCGACCCTGACCGAGTTGTCGACATTGTCGATGGCGAGCACGAAGGCGAGCGCCTTGTCGGTTCCTGCCGCACGCAGGATGTCGAGCCGGCCGGCGTCGCCGTAATAGATCCTCGAGCCGAAGCGCTTCACGAAATCCACCTGCTCGATATTGGAATCGAGGGCGGTGAAGGGGATGCGCCGGGCGCGGAGCATGCGCGCCACGATCTGCCCGAAACGCCCAAAGCCGGCGACGATCACGTGCCGTTCACTACCCGGCGGCATCTCGTATTCCGGCGGCTCCGGCCTGAAAGCGCGGGTCACCGCCTCATCGATGAGGAGAAGCACCGGCGTCGCCGCCATCGACAAGGTCACGGCGAGCGTGAGCAGATTAGCCATGGGCTGGTCGATGACGCCTTGCAGAGCGCCCGCCCCGAACAGCACGAAGGCGAACTCGCCGCCTTGACTGAGCACGAGACCGAGGCGCCGTGCGGCGGCGCTATCGAGCCGCCACCGGCGGCCGAGCAAATAAAGGATGATGGCCTTGAGGACCACGAGGCCGGCGACGATAGCCAAGAGCGCGCCGGGCTTGGCCACCAGCACGCCGATATCGATCGACATGCCGACAGCGATGAAGAACACGGCTAGCAGCAGCCCCTCGAAGGGGGCGATATCGGCCTCGATCTGATGGCGGTATTCCGAATCGGCCAGCAGGGCGCCGGCGATGAAGGATCCCAGCGCGGGCGACAAGCCTGCCACCTGCATGACTAGCGCCACGCCAACCACCGTCAGCAGAGCGCTTGCTGTCATCGCCTCGCGCACGCCAGTGGCCGCGACGAACCGGTAGAGCCGGCTCAAGAGAAAGCGCCCGGCCACGATCACGCCGAGAATCGTGAGGATGGCGAGCACGGCGGCGCTGATGTCCATGGTGGGCTTGGCACCGCCAAGGGCGAAGAGCGGCACGAGCGCAATGAGCGGGATCGCCGCGAGATCCTGGAACAGCAGCACCGAGAAGGCGAGCCTGCCGTGGCGCGTGTTGATCTCGCCCTTCTCCTCCAGCACCTGAAGCGCGAAGGCGGTGGAGGACAGCGACAGGGCAAGGCCGACAAACAGGGCCTGACCCGTGGCGAGGCCAAGCGCCACGCCTATTGCCGCAAGCACGATCGCCGTGGCGATGAGCTGGGCGACGCCGAGGCCGAAGATCGCCGAGCGCATGGCCCACAGCCTGACCGGGCGAAGCTCGAGCCCGATCACGAACAGGAGCATCACCACACCGAACTCGCCGAAATGCAGGAGCTTGCCCACGTCGTCGAGGGCATAGAGCGGCCCGAGAACGTAGGGGCCGATGACGACGCCGAGCGCGAGATAGCCGAGGACCGAGCCCATGCGCAGGAAGCGGCCGAGCGGAGCGGCGATGGCGGCGGCGGCGAGGAATACCGCCACCTGAATCAATTGCGCCGTCACCATTGTCCTGCTCGTACCTCCTCGATGTTGGGTAGCACGCGAGCGCACGCTGAACTAGCCGAGAGCCAGCGAAGCCAAGGAATTGCCGCCATTGCCCCAGCCAGCGCTTGGTTCTAGGATTGCCACATCGGGGCTCACGCGGCCGCCCCGTGAGGCAGACCTGCCCAAGCGCCGCTCCGTAAGGCATTGTGCCTCATCTACGGAGTGAGCTGCCATGGGCTCGATTGAAGCTTCACAGAAACCAACCTTCCGAGAGGCGCTCTCCGTCTGGGCCAAGATCGGCGTGTTGTCCTTCGGCGGACCGGCAGGCCAGATCGCGCTCATGCATCGCGTCCTCGTCGATGAGCGGCGCTTTATCGCCGAGGACCGCTTTCTGCACGCCCTCAATTTCTGCATGCTGCTGCCGGGCCCTGAAGCCATGCAGCTTGCCACCTATGTCGGCTGGCGCCTCCATGGCACAATCGGGGGGCTCGCCGCCGGCCTCCTCTTCGTGCTGCCGGGCGCCTGCGTCGTGCTCGCGCTCAGCGTCGCTTATGCTTTTTACGGCCAGGTCCCGATCGTCGAAATCGCCTTCGTCGGCATCAAGGCCGCGGTCCTCGTGATCGTCACCGAGGCGCTCGTTCGGGTCGCGCGGCGGGCGCTGCGCGGTCCCTACGATGTCGCCATCGCCGCCGCTGCTTTCGCCGCCATCTTCTTTCTCGACGCACCCTTTCCGCTCATCATCGCCGGTGCCGCCCTGATCGGCTTGCTGCTTGCCCTCGCCTCGCCTGGTCCGAAAGGCGCGCCGCTCACCGCGCCACCGCCCGTCCCCCTGGCGCAGACGCTCCAGACGGCAGCGCTTTGGCTTGCGATCTGGATCGGTCCGCTCCTTCTCCTTTCGGCGCTCTTCGGTCGCGCCCATGTCACGACCGACATCGCGCTGCTCTTCTCGAAGCTTGCCGTGGTGACCTTTGGCGGCGCCTATTCGGTGCTCTCTTACATGGCGCAACAGGCGGTCGAGACCTATGGCTGGCTGAGCCCGGGAGAGATGCTTGACGGGCTCGGCCTGGCCGAGACGACGCCCGGCCCCCTCATCCTCGTGACCGAGTTCGTGGGCTTCCTCGCGGGCTTCCGCCACGGCGGCGAGCCGAAGCTCGCCTTTGGCCTGCTCGGCGCCGCCATCACGCTGTGGGCGACTTTTGTGCCGTGCTTCCTGTGGATTTTCACTGGCGCACCTTATGTCGAACGGCTCAGCGCAAGCCCCCGTCTCGCCGGAGCCCTTGCCGCCGTCACTGCCGCCGTCGTCGGCGTCATCCTCAATTTGAGCCTGTGGTTCGCGCTGCACGTCATCTTCGGCAGCGTTGC
The DNA here is from genome assembly GCA_002383105.1 of Hyphomicrobiaceae bacterium UBA4118. Taxonomy (GTDB): domain Bacteria; phylum Pseudomonadota; class Alphaproteobacteria; order Rhizobiales; family Methyloligellaceae; genus Methyloceanibacter. Next base: position 1,746 of record DFXC01000006.1, on the reverse strand, counting down.
CGCGGTGTGGCACGGTCCCTTGCGGCTTTGGACGCCGGACCTCGCAAGCCTCAATGTCGAGGCCTTGTCGCTTGCAATCCTCGCGGGCCTGCTTCTGTTTGGCCTCCGCTTCGGCATCGCGGGTACGCTGGCGCTCACCGCCACCGCGGCACTCGCCTGGTCGCTTGCTCAGGGCGCGATCTAGCACTCAGCCTGCAGCTCGCGGCGGATCAAAGGGGAGACGGCTAGCGGGGAATCCATCGATTCACGAACGGGGCGCGTACCCAGGTGCCCGCCGGGCCGTTATAGACTCTGACAAAGGGCGCCGCGACCCACGTGTCTCCGCGCGTGTCAACTTCACTGAACGGCGCACGCACATACGTGCCGCGGTCGTAGTTGCGCCAATAGCGGCGCTTGTAGCCAATCGCCTGGAGATCGGAAGTCTGCGCCCCTTTGTCGACGACGACGAGAGGCGCGGCAGAGCCCGGCACGGGCGCAAGCGTCATCGCTGCCAGGATCGCGGCAAGACCAAGTCCGGCTGTTCGCATGGACATTCGAATTCTCCTTCGAGGCTCTTGACGGTGCGCGTCTGCGCTTGCCGGCCAATGTGGCGAGACGCCGCCGCCCGTGCAAGCCCAAATTAGAGCCAGCCTTTGCGTTTGAAATAAATGTAAGGCAATACCGCTGCCAGCACCATCAGGATCAGCGCCAGAGGATACCCGAACATCCAATCGAGCTCCGGCATGTTATGGAAGTTCATGCCGTAGATCGAGGCGAGCAGCGTCGGCGGCAGGAACACGACGGCGGCGACCGAGAAGATCTTGATGATGTCGTTCTGCTGAATGTTGATCATGCCGAGCGTGGCATCGAGCAGGAAAATGATCTTGCCGGACAGAAAGGTGGCGTGATCGGTCAGCGAGATCACGTCGCGGGCGGCGGTCCTGATGCGCGCCTGTAGCGGCTTGTCTTCCTTCCGCCCGGTGGCGGCGTTAACGAGAAAAGTCAGCAGCCGGCCGAGCGAGTGGGCGCTTTCGCGCGCCTTCGAGGCGATCTCGCCTTCCCGCCCGATTGCTCTCAAGAGAACATCGAAGCGGCGTTGTCGCGAGGCGCCGCCGCCCTTGATCTCGAAGATCGAATGGGACAGTCCTTCGACCTCCGCTTGGATGCGCTCGATGAAATCTGCAAGCCGGTCGATTATGGTCTCAAGCAGCCCGATCAGAACGGCGCTGCCACTTCTCAGGTCGGTCTCCGACCGGTTGCAGCGCGTCACATAGATGGAGAAGGCACGCGGCTCGGCATAGCGCACGGTGACGAGCCGTTGACCCGCGAGGATGAAGGTGACCGGCGTCGTTCTGGGCTCGCCCTGCTCAGGCTCTGTCTCTTAT
>DFXC01000006.1:0-143 GCA_002383105.1 Hyphomicrobiaceae bacterium UBA4118 | reverse complement strand
TCTGGGCTCGCCCTGCTCAGGCTGGTACATCAGCGTCGCCGTCATGAAGTGCGCGCCGTCCTCCTGATAAAGGCGGCTCGAGACCTCGATCTCTTGCTGCTCCTCGCGCGTCGGCACGTCGATCTTGAGCGCCTTCTCGACCT
>DFXC01000127.1:11807-14129 GCA_002383105.1 Hyphomicrobiaceae bacterium UBA4118 | reverse complement strand
TTCCGGTGAAGCGCGGCAGCGGCAAGGAAGGCGGCAATCCGCTCGCGGCCTGCGAGGAAGCGCTCGACCGCGGCGAGATCCTGGTGCTGTTCCCGGAAGGATCGCGCGGCGAGCCCGAGGCGCTGGCCCATTTCAAGAAAGGCATCGGACATTTGGCCCGCGCGCGCCCGAAGGTCCCAGTCATTCCGGTCTTCATGCACGGGCTCGGCAAGGCGCTGCCCAAAGGCTCGGCGCTGCTGGTGCCGTTCAACTGCACGGTAAGCGTCGGCGAGCCGCTTTACGGCAAGGAGTCCTACGACGCCTTCGTGGCCGAGCTCGAAGCCGCCATGACGGCGCTCGCCGCCCAAGAGAAGCTGCCGGTCTGGGAGTAGTGGCTCAGTCCCAACTCACCCGCGCCCTGATGGCCGCATTGGCATTTTCCTCGCTCGAGACGGGCGGTGCGCGATACGCTCTTTGAGATGTCCGCATACAGCAATTTTTGGGGAGACGTTGACGACCTCAGCCCGGGAGACATATCTGACCGTGGCCGGAAGTCGCCGGCGTCCTACGAATAAGCACCCATCGCCATTCAACACGTAGGGTACGGGTAGTACGCAGCAGTATGCAGTAAGGGGTAGTCAAATCTGACTGCCCATGAGCAGTCCCGAGTGCTTGTCCTACAAAAATTTAGAGAGCATATCCGCGACATGACAAACTCATCCTCGCAGCCATCGGCCACCGTAATCCCGCTTCCCAGCAAGAAGAACACTGGCAAACGCGCTGAAGATAAGTGGTCCCCGCAGGTCCTGAAGTTCGGCTACACAGCGCTTCCGAATTTGCTCCTCCGTGCGCAGGCCAAGCTTGGGATCAGCCCCTCCCAATTCAATGTCCTTGCACAGCTTGCCGAGCATTGGTGGGATGCCGACAAGTACCCTTATCCTGCAAAGGATACGATCGCGCGACGGATGGGTAAGAGCCCCCGACAGGTTCAGCGGTACATCACTGAGCTCGAAAAAGCGGGGCTCATAAAACGCATTGAACGATTCTCAGGGAGAAAGTCTCAGATCAACAACGGCTACGCCTTTGACGGCCTCATAAAGAAGCTCAAGGCAATTGAACCGGAGTTCACAAAGGCAGCCAATCTAAAAAAACGGAAGGTCAAGAAATTAGAGACGGCCGCTGTAAGCTGATCGTCTCGACGAGTCGCGGCATAGCTCAACTGGATAGAGCGCCCGCTGTTCTACTGAAATCTCTCCGTGGCAGGTGAGAGAGTAGGGGCGGGGAGATGCGGGTTCAAGTCCGGCTGTCGCACCCAAAACGCTTGCCCTGCCGCTGCGTCAACCAACCTCGACGTCGTCCCAGAAGCCGAAGCGCATCGCCACGTGCTTCATCGAAGGACGCGGCGCCTCGTATACCCAAGCGGCGCGTTCGTGGCGCTTGCCGTCGAGGACCACGTCGTAGAACTGGACGCCGTGCGGGCAGGCGCGATCCGACGCGGTCTTCGCCGCCTTCTCGAGCAGCTCAAGGCGCACCGCGGCGCTCGGGAAATAGTGGTAGCCGCCCTCCTCGATGATGTCGTCGCTCTCGGCGATGACGCGGTCCTTCAGCTTGGCCTTCATGTGCGCGCTCCTATTGCCCCCAGGAGGCATTGGTGCAGCGGATGCCCTTGGGCTGGACCGAGGCGATCAGGCCGGTCTCGAGCGAAATCTCCCAGGCGCGGCGGACGTCGGTCCACCATTCCTTCTCCTCGCTGCCCTTGGCCTCGCCCATGAAGTTCAGCGTCTCGTCCTTCCCCTGCACGCAGGCGATGGAGAACTCGACGTCGTCCTTTTGTGGTTTCGGCACGATCAAGGCATCGACCACGACGTAGGAGGCGGGCGCTGTGTTGGTTGCCTTCACCGCCTCGCGGCTGGTCAGCACTAGATAGGTGCCGTCCTCGCGCTGATAGCGGTGAACATAGATGGGAGGCGCCACGAGCCCGCCGTCGATCTCGTCCCAGCCTTCGACTGCGAGATCGTCGTCATAAGTCCTGCCGACGAAGCTCTTGCTGAAAATCACGTCGGCAGAGTCCTCTTGCGGTTCTTGCGTCTCTTGCGGGGGATTCTTGTGGCGCTTGGCAGAGGCCGGGAGCGGCGCAAGCGCAAATGCCGCGGCAAGGCTTACGGCAAGCAAGACACGGCAATGACGGATGCTGACCATGGCGGTTCCCTAGCACGGTCCTATGGAGGCGGTGTCTCGCAGTCTATTCACAATCGTGAGAAAATCAGCCCCCCTTGCGGGATGTGCGGCGCTATGGGCGGGCGGTCCGGCCAGTGCTAAGCGAGCCCCAAAGGTGCAAAACCG
>DFXC01000127.1:11029-11473 GCA_002383105.1 Hyphomicrobiaceae bacterium UBA4118 | reverse complement strand
GTAGATTACTCGCTTGAAAGCGCGGCGCCCCGCCAGAAGTGCCTTAGGTCGCCTCGTCGGAAGTGTCTTGAAGGTGCTACGGCTTGCCTTCGTCGGCGGCACATCTGCCTGCCTCGGTTAAATGTTGGCCGGCGGGGCAGGTCCTAGGAACGATCTTGGGGATCGCTACACAATCGAAGGACGGCGCGTGCCGATCAACCGATCGTCGATGCTTCGCTTGCTCCACTTAAAGTAGCACGATTTTCGAACTCTTCCAAATGAGGACAGGGCGTCGCGCATGTCGCCGCTGCTTCCGCCATAGAATCTCCGGCTTCTCCGCCTCCCTTCGGGCAGCTACAAAGCGGCCACCGTCCGCCGTTTGCCGCCCGTGGCTTTTCGCCTGACGGCCGCTCCCAACCCGCGACCCACTCATGAAGCTGCTTCGCGTCCCGCCAATGACGAAGA
>DFXC01000127.1:0-10818 GCA_002383105.1 Hyphomicrobiaceae bacterium UBA4118 | reverse complement strand
CCTGATGGCTGCGGTTCTGCTCTTGCTCGCGATTGCGCTGGCGACCAGCGTCTTTGCCTTCGACATCGAGCCGAAAGCCGATACCAATGCCGTTGCCGAGGCCAGCGACCTCGACCCCATGATCGGGCAGATGATCATGGTGGGCTTTACCGGAGCCGATGAGCGCGACCCGGGCGTCATGGCCGTGCGCGACCAGCTGGCCAAGGGGGTGATCGGGGGCGTGGTGCTTTACCCCGAGAATATCGGCTCGCAGACGGAGCTCCGCGGGCTCACCGCTTTCCTGCGCAATGCCAAGCCGGCGCCGGTCCCCTTCATCGCCGTCGATCAGGAGGGCGGCCTCGTGCAGCGGCTCACCCATCGCGACGGATACACGTATTTCCCCTCGGCGCGGAGCGTCGGCAGGAACCCGAGCTTCGCATCGCCGGAAAGCGCCATCCGCCTCTACAAGACGATGGCCGACGAGTTGGCAGAGGCCGGCTTCAACCTCAATTTCGGCCCCGTGGTCGACCTCAATCTCAACCCCGACAATCCGGTGATCGGCGGGCGCGAGCGGAGCTTCGGCGCCGATCCCCATGCTGTCACCGCGCTGGCGCGCGCCTTCATCCTCGCCCATCGCGAAGCCGGCATCGTCACCGTGGCCAAGCACTTCCCCGGCCACGGCTCGAGCCACACCGACAGCCACAAGGCGCTCGCCGATGTCTCGGAGACCTGGCGGGAGGTCGAGCTTGAGCCCTACCGGCAGCTCGCTCATGACGGCCTGCTCGATGGGGTGATGATCGGCCATCTCTATCACCCGCGCTTCAGCGACGGCGCAAGGCTGCCCGCCTCTTTATCGGGCCGCGCCATCCATGCTTTGCGCGCCGAGGGCTATATCGGCTTTCAGGGCGTGGTCTTCAGCGACGACATGGAGATGGGCGCGGTGCGCGACGACTATTCGATCGAGGAGCGCGTGCTCAAGGCGGTCAACGCCGGCACCGACCTCATCGTCTTCTCCAACGTCAAGTCGCGCGACCCTGAGCTTGGGGTGCAGATCCACGCCATCATCGCCGACGCGGTACGCGACGGGCGCATCTCGCGCCTCCGCATCGAGCAGGCTTACGGCAGGATCATGCTGCTCAAGCGCCGTCTCGCCCAGCACGACCTTCCCGGCAAGTGGTGAGCCACACTCGTCATACCGGCGTAAGCCGGTATCCAGGAAACGGACTCCGCACTTGGAAAGATATGCGGCGTCAGTGATAGGTGTCGTGCTCAGACGCCTCCCAGAACACGTAATAAGAATAGGCGGTGTAGCCGAGGATGATGGGAAGAATCGGGATGGCGCCGTACAGCATGAACAGCTGGCTGTCGGGCGCTGCCGCCGCCTGCCAGATGGTGATCCCCGGCGGGATGATGAAGGGGAAGAGGCTCACCGCGAGCCCCGTGTAGCAGAGGATGAAGAGCGCGGTGGCGAGCAGGAACGGCAGGTAGCGCTGTCGCCGCTGAAGCGCCATCCACAGCGCCACGACGCTTGCCGCCGTGATCAGCGGCACCGGGCTCAGCATCACCATATTGCCCGGCTTGAACCAGCGTGCGGCGATCTCAGGATGCAGGAACGGCGTCCACAGGCTGAACACCACAATGAACACGGACACCACGATCAGCGCGAAGCGGCAGACGCCATAGGCCCATTCTTTCAGCGCCTCGTCGCCTTTCATGATGAGCCACGCCGCCGAGAGCAGCACGTAGCCGGAGAGCAACGCGACTGAAGTGACGACGGAGAAGGGCGTGAGCCAGTCGAAGGCGCCCCCGGAGAAGCGGTTGTCGGTGACGGCGAAGCCCTGCACGAAGGCCCCCATGACCGCGCCCTGCATCAGAGCGGCGAGGATCGAGCCGCCGGCAAACGCTGTGTCCCACAGGAAGCGGTAGCGCTGCGACTTGAAGCGGAACTCGAAGGCGACCCCGCGCAGGATGAGCCCGATCAGCATGAGGATGATGGGGATGTACAGGGCCGGCAGCATCACCGCATAAGCGAGCGGGAAGGCCGCGAGCAGACCGCCGCCGCCGAGCACCAGCCAGGTCTCGTTGCCGTCCCAGAAGGGCGCCACCGAGCTCATCATGGCGTCGCGGTCTTTGTGGGAGGGAGCGAACGGGAAAAGAACGCCGAGCCCGAGGTCGTAGCCGCCGAGCAGCACGTAAAGGAACACGGCGAGCGCGAGGATCGCCGCCCAGATCAACGGCAAGATCACGGGGAGGAACTCGGTCAGGGGTCCGGGCGCTGTCATGGGTTTCCTGAGGCTGCCATGGGTCGGTGCGAAAGATAGGCCTCGTCCTCTTCGGGCACCGGCGGGGTCTCGTCGGGACCGCGGCGCACCAACTGGGCAATGTAATAGAGGCCGGCGCCGAACACGATGCCGTAGACAAGCACGAACAGGATGATCGAGGCGAGCACGCTGCCGCCCGGAACCGGCGACACCGCATCGGCGGTCCGCAATACGCCATAGACCGTCCAAGGCTGGCGCCCGACTTCCGCCGTGAACCAGCCGGCGAGCACGGCGAGGAAGCCGAGCGGCGACACCCAGGTCAGAAGGTGGAGGAACCAGCGGCTGGTATAGAGCCGTCCCCTCAGCCACAGGATCGACCCGATAATGCCGACGGCGATCATGATCGTCCCGATGCCCACCATGATGCGGAAGGCGAAGAAGGGGATGATCGGATTGGGCCGGTCCTCCGGCGGAAAGGATTTCAAGCCCCTGATCTCGCCGTCCCATTCATGGGTGAGGATCAGGCTGCCGAGGTTGGGAATGGCAAGCTGGTAATGGTTGGTCTCTTCCTTGGGGTCGGGGACCGCGAACAGGATGAGCGGGACGTTCTTGCCGGTCTCCCAATGGGCTTCGAGCGCCGCGATCTTGGCGGGCTGATGCTTGAGCGTGTTGAGCCCGTGCATGTCGCCGATCACGAGCTGGAGCGGGGCGAGCCAGACGAGCAGGCTCAAGCCCATGCCGAGCATGATCCGCCCATGGGCCACGCTCCGCTCACGCAAGATGTACCAGGCGCCGATGCCGGCGACGATGAAGGCGGTGGTGAGATAGGCGGCCGCCAACATATGGGCGAAGCGATAGGGGAAGGACGGGTTGAAGATGGCCTCGCCCCAGTCCGTCACATGCAGCACGCCGTCGTCGGCCACGCGGAAGCCGGCCGGTGTCTGCATCCAACTATTGGCCGACAGGATCCAAAAGGCCGAGATCACCGTGCCGAGCGCCACCATGCAGGCGGCGAAGAAATGCACAGGCTTCGACACGCGCTTCGCGCCGAACAGCATAATGCCGAGGAAGCCCGCCTCGAGGAAGAAGGCGGTGAGCACCTCGTAGGACATCAGCGGCCCGATGACGTTGCCGCCGCGGCGCGACAGCTCGCTCCAATTGGTACCAAACTCGTAGGAGAGCACCACGCCGGAGACCACGCCCATGCCGAAGGAGACGGCGAAGATCTTGGTCCAATGCTGGGCGATGTCGAGATAGATGGCCTTGCCGGTCTTCAGCCACAGCGCCTCGAGCACGACGAGCCAGGCGGCAAGCCCGATGGTGAAGGACGGAAAGAGGATGTGGAAGGAGATGGTGAAGGCGAACTGGATGCGCGAGAGGAGAAGCGGATCGAGCTCTGGCATCCTGTTCTGCCTTACCGCGCTCTGAGTACAGCCTTCGCCGTTCTAAAGACTCAAGCGCATTTAACGCCCACCTTAGCGCTGAAGTTTCGTGACGCAAAGGACTGGTTCGCGCGTCGGGTCAGGTGCGCCGTCGCGCGGCGGCGAGCGCAGCCTCGTGAGATTCGCGCGACAAGGCGCCGAAACAGCAGAACACGACGCGCTCTATTGCCTCCGTCCCCGCAAGCCCCGCGATGACGGTGCGCAGGGCGATGCGCGCGGCCCGCTCAGGCGGATAGCCATAGGCGCCGGTGGAGATGGCCGGATAGGCGATTGTAGCGAGGCCGTGGTTTAGGCCAAGCGCGAGACTGTTGCCGTAGCACCTCGCCAGCAGCCGATCCTCGCCCCGCTCGCCGCCGCCCCAGACCGGGCCGACCGTGTGGATCACGTAACGCGCGGGCAGGCGAAAGCCCGGGGTGATCTTGGCCTCTCCGGTCTCGCAGCCGCCGAGCGCCGCGCAGGCCGCGCGCAGCTCAGGCCCGGCCGCGCGGTGGATCGCACCATCGACGCCGCCACCGCCTTGAAGCGTCTTGTTGGCAGCATTGACGATGGCATCGACAGCGAGCCTGGTGATGTCGCCCTCGACGATCTCGATGCGGTGGGGCATCGCTTTATTGGACGCTCGGATCGGGCCAGGATCAAGGGCGACACATCTCCCCCACCTCATCAGAACGGGGATGGGAGCGTCGCCGTGAAGGCCGCTCCTGCTGTAGAGGTCTCCCCATGAGCAAGAAGGAATGGCACGTTGAGCGTGGCCTAAATCCATTCAGTCTGGGTGGCCCGGAATTCTTATGGCGTCTCCGCGACGAAAAAGGCTGGTTCGAGTTGTGGACCAAGCAGAAAGACGCATGGAGCAAGGCTCGCCACCTGGCCCGCGAGCACGGGGGCCGCGCTGTCCTCCACCGAAAGGACGGGTCCGTAAGATCTACGGTCGGCCGCCGAGACAAAGAGCCTTGACCGCCACCGGCCGTGTTATGTTATATCATCGCGTATGAACGCCGCCCATCACCACCACGGCCCTAAGCTTTCGCGCAATCAGAGCGAGATCCTCTCCTGCCTGCGCAAAGCCAAGGAGCCCATGAGCGCCTATGCCATCCTCGATCGGGTGAGGACGGCCGGCATCTCCCATCCGCCCACGGTCTATCGCGCGCTGAACGAGCTGATGCACAAGGGCATGGTGCACCGGCTCCAGTCCCGCTCGGCCTTCATCGCCTGCGACCACGGCGCCTGCGACGGCAGGTTGGCCTTCGCCATCTGCCGCCAATGCGAGAAGGTGGTCGAGATTCCGCTCTCCGACGAGGACGAGGCCACCTTGCTCGCGCTTGCACCTGAGGAGATCGCGCCCGAGCAGGTGACGCTTGAGCTTGCCGGTCTCTGCCAAGCCTGCCGTCCGGCGTGAAGCGCCTAGCTTTCTATTTGAGCATGATCTTTTCGGAAAACCGGTTCCCACTTTTCCGGATCATGCTCTGAAGCACAAAGGGATATCGCGATGCGGGCGGGAGGACGGGAGGAACGGCATCGTCACGTGGCGCTTGTCGCCCCGGGGAGGGTGATCGAGGGCGAGAGGCTCGACGCCGAGTTCAATCCGCCCGTCGCCTCCGGCATCTCGCTGTTGCGCCTCTCGGTGCCGGCGCGACTGTGCCTGGTTGCTGCGGCGGCGGGGCTCCTTTGGGGCGCGGTCGCTTGGGCCTTGGCATGACCTTGTCGGCGCACGTGGAACCGGCGATCAGCTTTCGCGACCTGACCCTCGGCTATGACCGGCATCCGGCCGTGCATCATATCGACGTCGAGGTGGTGCGCGGCGAGCTTCTCGCCATTGTCGGGCCTAACGGCGCCGGCAAGTCGACCCTGCTCAAGGGCATCATGGGGGAGCTGAAACCGCTCGGCGGCAGCCTCAAGCTCGACGGCCTCAACAAGCGCGACATCGCTTATCTCCCGCAGCAGATCGAGATCGACCGCAGCTTTCCCATCTCGGTGTTCGACTGCGTGGCCATGGGGCTGTGGCGCAAGATCGGCGCCTGGCGCGGGCTCGACGAGAGGGGCAAGCGGGACGTCGCCCGGGCGCTGGCTACGGTCGGGCTGGTCGATCTCGCAAGCCGCCCCGTTGGCGCCCTCTCGGGCGGCCAGTTCCAGCGGGTGCTGTTCGCGCGGCTCCTGCTGCAGGACGCCTCCCTCATCCTGCTCGACGAGCCGTTCCGCGCCGTCGATACCAAGACCATCGCCGATCTCATCGCGCTGATCCTCCATTGGCACGGTGAAGGGCGCACCGTGCTTGCCGCGCTGCACGACCTCGATCAGGTGCGTGCCCATTTCCCGACGACGCTCCTCATCGCGCGGGAGGTGGTGGCCTGGGGCGAGACGCACAAAGTGCTGACGCCCGCCAATCTCGCCAAGGCGCGGCAGCTGGTCGAAGCCTTCGACGAGCACGCCGAGATTTGCGCGCGCGACGAGGGTGAGGGCCGGCAGGAGCGGCGACCCGCATGATCGACCCGGTCACCCAGCCCTTCGTCGAGTTCGCCTTCATGCGCCGGGCGCTGGTGGGCTGCCTCGCGCTGTCGCTCGGCGCGCCGCCCATCGGCGTGTTCCTGATGCTGCGGCGCATGAGCCTGATGGGCGACGCCATGAGCCACGCCATCCTGCCAGGTGCTGCCATAGGCTACCTGCTGGCCGGGCTTTCGCTTTTTGCCATGAGCCTCGGCGGGTTTGCCGCGGGGCTCGCCGTGGCGCTCGCCGCCGGCCTCGTCGCCCGCTCCACCGTGTTGCGCGAGGATGCGAGCCTCGCCGCGTTCTATCTCGTGTCGCTGGCGCTCGGCGTGCTCATCGTCTCGGTCAGGGGCAGCAATGTCGACCTGTTGCATGTTCTATTTGGGACCGTGCTCGCCCTCGACGATGCGGCGCTCTATCTCGTCGCCTCGATCACCACCGTCTCGCTTGCGGTCTTGGCGGTCATCTACCGCCCGCTCGTGCTCGAATGTTTCGATCCACACTTCTTGCGCTCGGCCAGCGCGTTGAGCTCGCCCACGCATCTCATGTTTCTCGTGCTGGTCGTGCTCAATCTCGTGAGCGGCTTCCAGGCGCTCGGCACGCTGATGGCGGTCGGCATCATGCTGCTCCCCGCCGTGACCGCGCGCTTCTGGGCCGAGGACGTCTCGGGCCTGATCCTGGTCGCGGTGGGAAGCGCGTTTGCCGCGAGCCTGACCGGGCTTCTCGTCTCTTATTACGCGAACGTCCCCACCGGCCCCGCCATCATCCTTCTCTGCGGCATCTCCTATCTGTTCTCTCTGCTGTTCGGGCTCAAAAGCGGCCTCATCTGGGGCCTCCTCCCGCGCAAGCATCTCGAAGCCTGAATCCCCCTCTCAAACGAAGGAGTGTCCCGTCATGACCAAACGCATTCTTTTGCAGGCCGGATTGGCGCTTGCGCTGGTCCTCGGTCTAGCGGGCGGCGCGGAGGCCGCCGGCAAGGTCAAGGCCGTCGCCTCGTTCAGCATCTTGGCCGACATGGTGAAGCAAGTCGGCGGCGACCGCGTGGAGGTGATCACGCTGGTCGGGCCCGACGGCGACGCCCACGTCTATGAGCCGACCCCGGCCGACGCCAAGAATCTCGCAGGCGCCAACATCCTCTTCACCAACGGCCTCGGCTTCGAGGGCTGGATGGACCGGCTGGAGAAGTCCTCGGGCTTCAAGGGCAAGGTCGTGGTCGCCTCGACCGGCGTGAAGCCGCGCACCATGGTCGAGGAGGAGGGGGGCAAGAAGGAGACGATCACCGATCCCCATGCCTGGCAGAGCCTCGCCAACGGCAAGCTCTATGTCGCCAATATCCGCGACGGGCTGATCGCCGTCGATCCGGACGGCAAGGCCACCTACGAGGCCAACGCCAACACATATCTCGATGCTATCGCCAAGGAAGAAACCGACGTGAAGGCGGCGCTGGCGGCGCTGCCCAGGGAGCGCCGCAAGATCATCACCAGCCACGACGCCTTCGGCTATTTCGGCGCGGCCTACGGGCTGGAGGTGATTGCGCCCGAGGGCGTGAGCACCGAGAGCGAGGCCTCGGCGCAGGACGTGGCCAAGATCATCCGCCAGATCAAGGCCGAGAAGATCCCGGCGGTGTTCATGGAAAACATCACCGACCACCGCCTGCTCGACCAGATCGCATCAGAGACCAATGCCAAGATCGGCGGCACGCTCTATACCGACGCGCTATCGCCCCCCGACGGGCCGGCAGGCACCTATCTCGACATGTTCCGCAACAATATCGAGACGCTCACCGCCGCGCTGGCGGCTTAGGCTCAACACCTCTCCCCAGCGGGGAGAGGTCGCACGAAGCCGCTTAACGGCTTCGTCGGGTGAGGGGGAACCGGTAGAGCAAGTTTCGCTGATTTCCACCCCCTCACCCTCTCCGCCATGCGACTTGCGCAGGAGCGCCGCCCGAGGGGCGCAAGATCGCGGCGGAAAGCCCTCTCCCCGCAGGGGCGAGGGGATTATGCTTCCCCATGGTCTCTATTTCCATCTCACGGTGGATTGCGCTGTGCGGCGCTCTGCTGATCGCGGCGATCGCGGCAGACTCGCTGGTTCCCGTCGCCTGGCAGATCCGCTTGGGCCTGCACTGGCTCATCGAGCACTTCCTCGCTTATTTCGCCGCGACGGCAATTCTCTGCGTCGCCTGGCCTAGGCCGTTCATCGTGGCGGGAGCGCTCATGGCGCTGGCTTGCGTCCTGGAGGCGTTGCAGGGCCTCACCTCCGACCGTATCCCCGATCTCCCAACGGCGCTCGCCGGAGCTGGGGGAGCGATGGCTGCGGCGCTTCTTGCCGCGCTCGTCATTGGCGTGCGAAAAGGCCGCGTCCTCGCCAGGGTGCCGGGACTTCATGGTTCGAGACGCGGCCTTCGGCCGCTCCTCTCCATGAGGCGTCGAAATCCCTCATCCTGAGGAGGGCGCGCAAGCGCCCGTCTCGAAGGATGAGACCCGTCGCGGACGCTGGCAAAGCCTCCACAAATGTGATGTATCCTTGGGTTATGGATAGTCTTACACGGCGACGCTCGATACCGGTTAGGGTCGGAGGGGTCACGGTCGGCGGCGATGCTCCCATCGCCGTGCAGTCGATGACCAATACCGACACGGCCGATGTGGACGCGACGGCGGCCCAGGTCGCGGCTCTTGCGCGCGCCGGCTCAGAGCTTGTGCGCATCACCGTGGACCGGGCCGAGGCCGCTGCCGCGGTTCCCCATATCCGCGAGCGGCTGGATATTCTCGGCGTCGAGGCGCCGCTGATCGGCGACTTCCACTATAACGGCCACACGCTGCTTGCCGAGCACCCGGCCTGTGCCGCCGCCCTCGCCAAATACCGCATCAACCCGGGCAATGTCGGCTTCAAGGAGAAGCGCGACCGGCAGTTCGCTGAGATCGTCGAGATCGCGCTTGAGCACGGCAAGGCCATCCGCATCGGGGTCAATTGGGGGAGCCTCGACCAGGATCTGCTCACCCGGCTCATGGACGAGAATGCGAAGGCGCCGGCGCCGAAGAATGCCCGCGAAGTGATGCATGAGGCGATCGTGCAATCGGCACTCATCAGCGCCGAGCGCGCGGTTCAGCTTGGCCTCGGGGCCGACCGCATCGTGCTCTCGGCCAAGGTCAGCGCCGTGCAGGATCTGATCGCGGTCTATTCCATGCTCGCCGACCGCTCTGAGCTCGCGCTGCATCTCGGGCTGACCGAAGCGGGCATGGGGTCGAAGGGCATCGTCGCCTCCTCGGCCGCGCTAGGCGTGCTCTTGCAGCAGGGCATCGGCGACACGGTCCGCATCTCGCTCACGCCAGAGCCTAACGGCGACCGCACCCTCGAGGTGAAGGTCGCGCAAGAGCTGCTCCAGAGCATGGGCTTCCGCAACTTCGTGCCGCTGGTGGCCGCGTGCCCGGGCTGCGGGCGGACCACGTCAACCACCTTCCAGGAGCTTGCCCGCGACATCCAGGACTTCATCCGCGCCGAGATGCCGGAGTGGAAGCGCCGCTATCCGGGCGTCGAGACACTTTCCGTCGCGGTGATGGGCTGCATCGTCAATGGGCCGGGCGAATCGAAGCAGGCCGATATCGGCATCTCTCTGCCGGGGACCGGCGAGGCGCCCGCCGCGCCCGTGTTCATCGACGGCAAGAAGGTGGCGACGCTCAGAGGGCCCGGGGCGGCAGCGGATTTCAAGCAGATGGTGCTCGACTATATCGAGCGCCGTTTCGGCCAGAACGCCATCGGACGAAGCGCCGCGGAGTAGGGGCAGGCATGCGAATCGAGTGGCTTGCGTTCTCAGCAGTCTTGCTCTTGGGCGCGCCTTCGCTTGCCGAAGAGGCCGCAGAGGCCCCCGACCCCTTGCTCGGATGCTGGACCCACGTTTATGATGCCGCGCATCTCAACAAGCATCCCGGGCAGAAGGTGACGGCGATGACGCTCGCGATCGGCACGCGCGAGCCTGCCGGCGATAGCGATCCGGGCAAATATCTCGCCAAGGTCACCGCCAAGATGCGGAACGCGGGCGACACCTATTCCAATCTCGGCGGCGCGCGCTGCTCTGTCGTGGGCGACCGGCTCTCTTGCGTCACCGACGGCTTTTTCGTTGGGCAATTCTCGCTCGAGCCGGCGGCCAAGAACATGAAGCTTGCGCTCCATGACACCGAGCACATCGCGCTGGTGCCAGGGGTCGATCTCGAGGCCTTTGTCGTGCTCTCGTCCGACAACCCCGAGCATGCGCTGTTCCTGCTGCAGCCGGCGCCGGCGACGGCCTGCGGCGCCCGCGCGGCGGCTCAGCCCTGAACGAGTTGCGCGGCGATGTTCACGGCTAACGCGATTACTGCGGTGTTGAAGAAGAACGACAAAATTCCATGCAGCATCACCACGCGGCGCATGGCGCGCGAGCACACGACCACGTCTGAGGTCTGCGCCGTGGTTCCCACCACGAAGGAGAAATAGAGAAAATCGAGATAGTCGGGCGTGCTGTCGTCGGGAAAGCTCAGTCCCCCGCCTTGGCCGCGCGATCTGCCTTTGGCTTCGCTGTGGAACTCGTGCGCGTAATAAAGCGCAAACACCGTGTGTATTAGCAGCCACGACAGGAAGATGGTCGAGACTGACAAGCCCACGCTGAGAGTCCGGTCCAGGCC
>DFXC01000001.1 GCA_002383105.1 Hyphomicrobiaceae bacterium UBA4118 | reverse complement strand
TTCTCGTTGGCCCGCGTTTGCAAGACCGCCGCCACGCTATTGACCAGCTCGTGCAGGTCCAAGGACGCCTGGTCGAGCTCGAAGCGCCCGGCCTCGAGCTTTGAGAAATCGAGGACGTCGTTGAGCACGTCGAGCAGGCTCCGCGCCGACTGCGCCAGCGTCTCGGTGTAGCGGAGCTGTGTACCGTCGAGCGGGCTCGCCAGCAGGAGCGCGCTCATGTCGATGACCCCCTGCATGGGCGTGCGGAGCTCGTGGCCGATCATGTCAATAAGCTCGGACTTGGCCTTGTCGGCCGCCTCGGCAGCCTCCCGGGCGCGGCGTTCTGCCGCGAGGCCGTCGACGAGAGCCTGGATCTGCGCAAAGAGATCCTCAGGCCGAAAGTCTTCAGGTCGCATGACCGGTCGCCCACCCTGGTTTCCAAACCGGTCAACAGCTTGGCAGAGATCACTTAAAACTCGGCTAAATTGCTATGGCGAAATCTAGCTAAGCAGCGGGAGAATTACGGCAAATTGGGCGAGCGCAGGATCACCTCAGAACGCGATATAAAGAAAGGCGTGGCCGCGCTCATTGCCTCCTGCGCCCACATGGCACGCGTGCATGCGCTTGCCGGCAACCCGCCGCTCCGCCGCCGTCCACCTGGTTTCGAGGGGCTGGCACGCGTTATTGCCGGCCAACAGCTCTCAGTCGCAAGCGCCAAGGCCATCTGGCAAAGGCTGCAAGCGCGCGTGCAGCCCTTCGCAGTCGCTCCGTTTCTCGCCGTTCCGGAGGAAGACCTCCGCCGCGCCGGCCTCTCGGCGGCCAAGATCTCCACCCTCCATGGCGTCGCGGAAGCGATCGACACGGGTGACCTCGACCTCGACGCCCTAACAAACGCGCCCGAAGAGGCCATCCACGAGCAACTGACGGCGCTTAAGGGTATCGGGCCTTGGACGGCCGACATCTACATCCTGTTCTGCTTGGGAAGACCCGATGCCTGGTCGCCAGGCGACCTCGCCCTGCAGCACGCGGTGAGAGACGCCCTTGGCCTCGAAACGCGGCCCGGACTCCGGCAAATGGTCGACATCGCGGAGGCTTGGCGACCTTGGAGATCTGTCGCCGCGAGGCTGCTTTGGGCTTATTATGCGGTCCGCAAGTCGCAGCGCCGCGGTGCGCCGCTCTAGTTTATTCAGGCGGCGTTCATAACGAAAGTGCCAACCTCTATATTCGGAACAGCACCCAAGCCGGGTTTGCCACGAGAGGGCAACGCCATGTCGCAGCACCAGGACTTGATTAAGCGCGATCTTACCGTGCGGTCTGTCGCGGTTCTGCTTGCTGCCGTCGCTACGCTGTCTTGCCTTGCCTCCCCGGTGGCACGCGCGTTCGAAGCGCCCGACGCGGCAGTGGTCGCCAGGGCCGCCCTTGTCGTCGCCGTCGCGTCGCGCGTCAAGCGCACCAGCATCAATCACGGGCGGCTCTGTTCCTGGCATGAGACAAGTTCCAAAGCTTCACAAGATTCAGCTCCCTTTGGTAAGAGCGGCTTCTGCCACTGGACCGACGATGCCCGCATCGGCGCCTCCTGCTCTTGCGAGCGGACCGTCGAGCATGCTCACGAGGAGCACTGGGGGCTCGTGATCGAGGCTCCAAGATCCAGCAGCCCGAGCCCGGTCAATTAAAGCCGCGCTCTTAACCCCGCGGGCTTTCTCGATTGCGATCTAAAGGGCGCATGGCTTGAGCGAGATCAAGGCCAGCGCGCTCCGATGACGACAAAACCACCCGTCATGCCTTAGAGAGAGGGCATGATCGTCTGTTCCTGTACCATGATCACGTCTAAGGACATTGCCGAAGCGGTCTCGGCGCTGCGCACGGCCGACCCCTTCGTGGTGCTGACCCCGGGAACCATCTACCGCCATCTCGGCAAGCGTCCGTCCTGCGGCAGTTGCCTGCCGCTGATCACCAAGCTGATGGTTGCCTATGACGAGGAGGGCCCAAGCTCCGCGGCCTCGGTCCCTCACCGATCGCCCATCGAGGACTCCTAGCTTGAGCGGCAAGAACAGGTCATGATCAATTCAAAGGTTGAGAGGAGGACAGGACAATGAAGGGGAATCCACGCGTCATCGAATATCTGAACAAGGCGCTGACGCACGAGCTCACCGCCGTCAATCAATATTGGTTGCACTACCGGCTGCTCGACGACTGGGGCTTCACCCGGCTCGCCAAGAAGGAGCGCGAGGAATCGATCGAGGAGATGCAGCACGCCGACAAGCTCGTGACCCGCATCATCTTCCTCGAGGGCTTCCCCAATATGCAGCATATCGATCCCTTGATGATCGGCCAGAACATCAAGGAGATCCTCGAATGCGACCTCAAGGCAGAGTATAGCGCCCGCGCCCTTTACATGGAGACGCGCGCCGCCTGCCGGAAAGAGGAGGACTACGTGACCATGGACCTGTTCGAGGAGCTGCTCGGCGACGAGGAAGGCCACATCAATTATCTCGAGACCCAGCTCAACCTTCTGAACGACATCGGCATCCAGAATTACGGCCAACTCAACGCGCACTCCGCCGATGAGCTTCCCAAAGAGGCTGTCTGAGCGTGCCGGGGGCAAGTAAGAGCAACTCGCGCACGGCGTTACGGGTGGCCATCTAGATGGCGCCACCTCTCGACGGACCGCGCTTATCGCCGGCCGCAGGGGGAGCACCGCGGCAGCTCGTGGTGTTCCTTCACGGTTATGGCGCCGACGGCAATGACCTGATCGGCTTAGGCCGCGAATGGGCTAGGCTGCTGCCCCATGCCGCCTTCGTCTCGCCGCATGCGCCGGAGCCTTGCGGCATGGCGCCCGTGGGCCGGCAGTGGTTCAACCTCACCTTTCGCGAAGCGGGCGAGCTCGACCGCGGCGTCAAGCAGGCCGGCCCCGCCCTCAATGCTTTCCTCGACACCGAGCTGAAGCGGCACAATCTGTCAGCCCGCGCGCTCGCACTGGTCGGCTTCAGCCAGGGGACCATGATGGCGCTCGCGGTGGGGCTTCAGCGCAATCCTTCGCCTGCGGCGATCGTCGGCTATTCCGGCGCGCTTGCCGATGTTGCGGCGCTGCCGCAACAGCCGGGATCGGCGCCAGCGATTCTGCTGGTGCATGGCGACATGGACGAGGTCATCCCGGTCGATGCCATGCTCATTGCCCGCGAGCAGCTCGCCCAACTGGGCCTTCCCGTCGAATGGCACGTGGCCGAAGGCATCGGCCACGGCATCGACGGCGAGGGCTTGCGTCTCGGCGGCGCCTTCCTGAAGCAGGCCTTCGCCGCCGCTCAGCTCACCCAAGGATCGTAAGTGCCGAAGGTCCAGACATGGCCTTCGAGGTCGCGGCAGGTGTAGTCGCGGCCGCCATAGTCTCGCGTCTTGAGATCGAGCACGATCTCCGCTCCCGCCGCCTTGGCGCGGGCGTAATGGCCATCGACATCGGCGACGACCACATAGGTCCCTTGCGTGTTGACGCGCGCGGGGGGCGCCGGTGGCTGGACGAGCCAGCCATATTCGGTCTCGGCGTCGCCGAGCATGATCATGCCGTTGCCGAGCGTGAGCTCCGCGTGCGCGATTGAGCCCCCCTCGCCCGGCACCACCATCTTCCTCTCGAAGCCAAAGGCCGCACAGAGCCAGTCGATGGCAGCCGCTCCATTCCGATAGCGCAAGGCCGGAATGATCCTTCCGCCCTGCTGCCTCTCAACCCCATTGACCATGAGTTCCTCCCTCCAAAACGCCCTGTGAGAGCCAAACCTACCGCATCTTGGGTGCTTCACATTCTCGACATGCCCCTATAGTATGCCGCCGCATAAGGAGGCTTAAGCTCGAGTGCGACGGGCGAGTCGAAGGAATTATCGCCTTGAACGTCGCAACCGCATCGGCCGCTCCCGGCACCTTCCCCGCGCTCGTGCTCAACGCCGACTTTCGGCCGCTCTCCTATTATCCGCTCTCGCTGTGGGGCTGGCAGGACGCGGTCAAGGCCGTGTTCCTCGACCGCGTCAACATCGTCTCGGAATACGACCGAAGCGTCCGCTCCCCCTCCTTCGAGATGAAGCTGCCGAGCGTGGTCTCGCTCAAGAACTATGTGCGGCCCGCGCTCTACCCGGCCTTCACCCGGTTCAACGTGTTCCTGCGCGA
>DFXC01000002.1:11160-12200 GCA_002383105.1 Hyphomicrobiaceae bacterium UBA4118 | reverse complement strand
AAATGCCGCGAGATGTCTGTGATCGCTCTGGTTTTTGCCAATGACGCGGACTTCGCCAAGCCTCGCGTGGTTGAGGGCTGGGACGTCGTGGCGGTCGGCACCGATGCCGGCTGGTTCGGCAAGGCCGCGGTCGAGGTCAAGCGCCAAGCCACCGCGTAATAACTCATAGCTGACGCACGCCCGAGCCTGTGCCAAGATGGCACCCGGGGACGAAGTGGGGGCATGACATGGGATTACCCATCCGCATCTTGATTGCTTTTGTTGCGCTCGCGCTTTCCGCCGGTGCCGCGTCGGCGCGCAATGGGACGACGACGACAGATCTCGCCTTGCGGGCGGCGCCGAGCAGCAATACCGAACTCCTCCTCACCATACCGGCCGGCGCCAGCGTCGATGTCGGTGCCTGCTCGGGCAGTTGGTGCAAGGTCGGCTGGAACAGCTATTCCGGCTATGCCACAAAGAGCGGACTCTCGGTCAGCGCCGCCGCCCCCCGGCAAGCGGTGCGCCGCGGGCCCTATGCACGAGAGGCAGAAGTCTTACCGGTCTATCCGCGCTATCTCTACCGCTCGGGCTACTACCCCAAGGCCGACTGGTATTATCAGCTGCCGCCTTATTTCGCGATCGAGCCCTCGTTCTATCGCCGGCACTATTTCATGATAGCGCAGGAGCGGAACCGCTATCGCTACATGCCGCATATTTTCCGCGGCCATAACGCCGACAACGCCATCGACTACAGTAGCGACACCGGTACCAACTACGATGTCAGCCCGGCCATGACGAACGAGGACAAATCCAAGCCTTAAGCTTCAGGGCCTCCCGAAGACGCGGGCGAAGATCGTGTCCACATGCTTGGTGTGATAGCCGAGGTCGAACTGGGCGCGGATCTCCTCGGCCGAGAGCGCCTTGGTCACGTCCTTGTCGGCAAGGAGCGCCTCGAGAAAATCGGCGCCCTGCTCCCAGACCTTCATGGCATTCCGCTGCACGATCCGGTAGGCCTCCTCGCGCGGCACGCCGGCCGCGGTCAGCGCCAGCAGCACGCGCTG
>DFXC01000002.1:4789-10946 GCA_002383105.1 Hyphomicrobiaceae bacterium UBA4118 | reverse complement strand
GTCAGCCGATGAAGCGCGAAATCGAGCGCGATGGTGGCGTCCGGCCCGATCACCCGCTCGACCGATGAATGAGAGATGTCGCGTTCGTGCCACAGCGCCACGTCCTCGAGCGCTGGCGCCGCGTAGCCACGCACCACGCGGGCAAGGCCGGTCAGGTTCTCCGACAGCACCGGGTTCCGCTTATGCGGCATGGCGGAGGAGCCCTTCTGGCCCTCGCTGAAATATTCCTCGGCCTCGAGCACCTCGGTGCGCTGCAAATGCCTGATCTCGGTGGCGAGCCGCTCGACCGAGCTCGCCACCACCGCGAGCGTGGCGAAATAGGCCGCATGGCGGTCCCGCGGCACCACTTGCGTCGAGATCGGCTCAGGCCGCAGACCCAGCTTCTTCGCCACATAGGTCTCAACCCGCGGATCGACATGGGCGAAGGTGCCGACCGCCCCTGAGATGGCGCAAGTTCCGACCTCCTCGCGGGCGCGGACCATCCGCTCCCGGGCGCGCGAGAATTCGGCGTAAGCGACGGCGAGCTTGAGACCGAAGGTGGTGGGCTCGGCGTGGACGCCGTGGCTCCGCCCGACGGTCAGCGTGTCCTTATGCTCGAAGGCGCGGTTTTTGAGCGCGGCAAGAAGCGCATCGATGTCGGCGACGAGGAGGTCCGCTGCCTCGACCAGCTGGACGTTGAAGCAGGTGTCGAGCACGTCCGAGGAGGTGAGCCCCAAATGCAGGAAGCGCGCTTCCGGCCCCACATGCTCGGCCACCGAGGTGAGGAAGGCGATGACATCGTGCTTTACCTCCCGCTCGATGGCATCGATGCGGGCGATGTCGAAGCCGCCGCGCTTCCTCACCGCTTCGGCCGCGTGCTTGGGGATAAGCCCGAGCTCGGCCATGGCCTCGGCGGCATAGGTCTCGATCTTGAGCCAGATGCGGAACCTGGTCTCGGGCTCCCAGATGCGAGCCATCTCGGGGCGGCTATAACGGGGGATCATGCGAGCAGTTGAGCCTTTCCCGGGGAAGGATGCGGGCAGGCGCTAACCTCTAGCAGAGCGCCGGGCCGCGCTCAAATCGCCTGACCCAATCAGATCTCGACGGCCTTGGGCTCACGCGGACCGAACAGCGCAACATAGATCGAAGCCGCCAGGATCAGGGCGGCATAAGCCGACCGCGGAGTCAGCACAATATCAATAACGAAATTGATGAGGTTTTCCTGCGACGCCCAATAAAGACCCAAGAAGGACCAATCGACCTTATTGGGATAAGTGTACATAACGTAAAGGACTTTGAGCAGGCCGCCGAAGCTGCAAAGGGCGACCACGAAAACGAACAATGCGAACAGGACGCGGACGACGAAACCGCGCTTGGCGGCGAAACCTTGCACCCACCAAGTGGCGAGCGCGGCAAGGGCACCAGCAAAGCCAACGATGCGCAAGCTTTCCCTGGTTTTCTCGCTGGCGATGCTGCCGGGCTCTCCACCGAGCAGCGCCCACATGGAGACGCCGATCGCCAGCGCAAAGAGAATGGCCAGCACAAAGCCGACCACCTTGGCAAACGTCACCTTTTCCATTGCCGCATCCCGCCCGTTACGCGCCCCACTCGGGCTCGACTATGCAGGGGAAATTGCCCGGCGGCAATCGTCGCGGCAGGGAGGGCCGCTTGCCGGGGCCGTGCATTTATGGTCCGATCCCCGACCAAGCGAAGCGGGGAAGGAGGCGCCAGGCCATGGCATTCGACGATCTTGAGGCGGAACTTTCCCTCCTCATCAACCAGATGGACACTCCGCCCGGGGACCCCCACGAGTTCTACCTCCGCGTCATGGAGAAGCTGAACGAGTTTAAGGCGCTCGGGCTCCCGCTCCCCGGCGACCTGGTGCATGTCGAGAAGGAGCTCGAGAAGTATTTTGCGGCCGAGGAGCGGCGCGCCAAGAAGCGCTAGACGCTCGCGTTGGGCCGTCCTCCACGGATTGTCATTCCCGCGAAAGCGGAATCCAGTAGCCACCGACTCTTATTACTTACGAAGGCCGGGGTTACTGGATTGCCCGGCCCTGCCTGCGCGAAGCCGAGCTTCGCTTCGGCGAAGGCAGGTAAGCCGGGCAATGACAAAGGAACGTGGACTCATCCCGCGGGTTTGGCCGCCTCCTCGCCGATCTCCTCGTAGGTCCCGTTAGACCAGCGATAGACCGCATAAGGCGGCAGGTTGGGGTCGCCCTTCTCGTTGAACTTGAACTTGCCGATCACCGTGTCGAACTCGGTGTCGTTGAGCGCCTTCACCACCTCGGCCGATTCTGTCGACTTTGCTTTCTCCGCCGCCTGCTTCCAGGCTTGGATCGCGGCATAGGTGTAGAGGACGTAGCCCTCGGGCTCGATGCCCTTGTCCTTGAAGCGCTTGACCACCTCGGCGGCGGCTGGGTTTTTGCGCGGGTCGGGCGAGAAGGTCATCAACGTGCCTTCGCCGGCAGGGCCGGTGATCGACCAGTATTCCTGGGTGATGAGCGCATCGCCGCCCATGAGGATGGTGGCCATGCCCTGGTCGCGCATCTGGCGCACGATCAGTCCGGCCTCGGTATGGTAGCCGCCGAGGTACAGCACATCGACATTGGCCTGCTTGAGCTTGGAGACGAGCGCCGAGTAGTCCTTCTCGCCGGCGGTGTAGGACTCGGTCAGGACCTCCTGCTTGCCGGCCGCGTTCATTGCCTTCCTGGTCTCCTCGGCGAGGCCTTTGCCGTAAGCGGTCTTGTCGTCGATGATGGCGATGTTCTTGTCGGCGAAATGGCTCGCCAGATATTTGCCGGCGACGCCGCCCTGCTGATCATCGCGGCCGCATACCCGATAGATGTTGGGGCCGGCACGGTCGTCGGTGAAGGCGGGATTGGTCGAGGCGGGAGAGATCTGCACCATGTTCGACTCGGCATAGACCTTCGACGCCGGGATCGATGAGCCTGAGCAATAATGGCCAGCGACGAGGGCCACATTGTTGCCGGTCATCTGGTTGGCGACGGCGACCGCCTGCTTCGGATCGCAGGCATCGTCGCCGATATCGAGATCGAGCTTCTTGCCGAGCACGCCACCCGCGGCGTTGATGTCCTCGACGGCCATCTCGCCGCCGTTCTTCATCTGCGCCCCGAACGAGGCGTATTGACCCGTGACCGGGCCGACGACGGCGATCGGCGTCGTCTTGTCGTCATCGCCACCGCCGCAGCCCGCCACAAAAACGGCCGCAACCAGGGCTGCGATCAGCCCGGTAAGACGCTTCATTGCTACCTCCCTCGGAAAAGACCTGTGCGAGTTTACATCATTTGGCGGGGGCCGGGAGCGCCAGCGTCGCTTTACGCGCCCCGGTCCCGCCAGGTGAGCGGGCTCGTGCGCTCGTAGAGCCAGCGATATTGGGTGACCATTTGCGTCGTCCGCATGAAACGGAAGCCGAGGCTCGCCGCGGCAAGCAGCACAATATAGACGACGAGATAATAGTAGAGAGACAAGAGCTCGCCGTCGAATAGCGCGTAGTGAAAGAAGCGCACGGCGGCCGCGAGCAGCGCTATGTAGAAAAAGATGCGGCCGAACGGCTTCCACGAGCGTGCGAGCCCGCGGCCGCCGAGAAAGGCGGCGCCGCCGCCCAAGATCACGGTCAGCGCGAGGAACACGCGAAACCCGTCGTCGGAGAGCCAGGTCAAGGGCGCGCTCCTTGCTGGCCGGCGCTCTGCGCGCCCCCTTCCAAATAGGCCGCCTGCACCTCGGGGCTGCCGAGGAGCTCGGCCCCTGAGCCGCTCATGGTGATCCTGCCATTGACCATGACATAGCCGCGATGGGCGAGCCGGAGCGCATGATAGGCGCTCTGCTCGACGAGGAAGACGGTCAGGCCATAGTCGGCATTGAGCGCACGGATCGCCGCAAAGATCTGCTTCACGATCAGCGGCGCCAAGCCCAGCGACGGCTCGTCAAGCAACAGGAGCTTAGGCCGTCCCATCAGCGCGCGGGCAATGGCGAGCATCTGCTGCTCGCCACCTGACAGCGTGCCGCCGCGCTGATACCGGCGCGCCTTGAGCAGGGGAAAGAGCGTGTACACATGCTCAAGGTCCTTGGCGAAATAGGCCGGATCGTCGGAGATGATTGCGCCCATCTGTAGATTTTCCAGCACCGTCATGCGCGAGAAGATGCGGCGGCCTTCCGGCGCCTGCACGATGCCGAGGCGAGCGATCTTGTGGGTGGGAAGCTGGGTGACGTCCTCGCCGTCGAACAGGATGTGACCTTCCTTCGCCCGCGGACGCCCGAAGATCGTCATCATCAAGGTTGTCTTGCCGGCGCCGTTGCCGCCGATCAAGGCCACGATCTCTCCGGGACGAATGTCGAGGCTGACGCCATGCAGGATCGGCAGCACGCCGTAGCAGCAGGTCACCTTTTTGATTTCGAGCAGCTTCTCGCTCATAGGCGCACCTCGCGCTCGACCAGCTGAAGCTCTTCATCGGGGACGCCGAGATAGGCAGCGATCACCACCGGGTTGCCGCGCACCGCATCGGCCGTCCCGTCGGCGATCTTCTTGCCGTAGTCGAGCACGACGACGTGGTCTGAGATGCGCATCACCACGCTCATGTCGTGCTCGATGAGAAGGAGCGCGATGCCTTCTTGCGCGCGGATCGAATAGAGCAGCTCGTTGAGCCCATCGGTCTCCCGCGCGTTCAGGCCCGCTGCCGGCTCATCGAGGCAAAGGAGCAAAGGCCGCGTGCACATCGCGCGGGCGATCTCGAGCCGCCGCTGATCGCCGTAGGGAAGCTCGCCCGCCGTCTCGTCGGCGCGGCGCGTGAGGCCGACCCGCTCCAGCCAATGCCGCGCATGATCGACCGCCTGCCGCTCGGCCTTGCCGAAGCCGCTCAGGCCGAGGATGGCGCCGATGGTTAGCCCCGAGGCGCGCATCAGCACATTGTGCTGCGCCACCATCAAATTCTCGAGCACGGTCATGCCGGAAAACAGCCGGATGTTCTGGAAGGTGCGGGCGATGTGGGCGCGGGCGTTGATGTCGTGGTCGTCGAGCCGTTCGAGATTGAAGCTCTGCCCATCCGGATGGTCGAGCTTCATCATCCCTTCGGTCGGCTTGTAGAAGCCGGTGATGCAGTTGAACACCGTGGTCTTGCCGGCGCCGTTCGGTCCGATCAGCGCGGTGATGTCGCGCCGGCCCACCTCGAACGACGCATCGTCGACGGCGGTCAGCCCGCCGAAGCGCATGGTGAGGTGCTCGACCTTGAGCAACGGGTCGCTCTGCCACGGGCTCATGCCCGGCCTTCTTTGGCGAGATCGGTTGGTATGGGGCGCCCCTCATCGAGCACGATGGAGGGCGTGCGCGAGGAGATGATTCCGCGCGGCCGCCACACCATGATGGCCACCATGGCGATGCCGAACAGAAGCATGCGGTAGAGCGCGGGATCGAACCCCTCGCCGAAAATGCTCTGCAGCCCTTGCGTATGGCGGAGCGCCTCGAAGCCTCCGACCATGACGATGGCGGCGATGGCCACGCCGAGCTGGCTCCCCATGCCGCCCAGGACCACGATAGCGAGGATGATGGCGGATTCGATGAAGGTGAAGCTCTCGGGGCTGATGAAGCCTTGGCGGGTGGCGAAGAAGCTTCCCGCAAGCCCTCCGAATAACGCGCCGGTGGCAAAGGCGGTGAGCTTGGTGATGGTGGTGTTGATGCCGAGCGAGCGGCAGGCGATCTCGTCCTCGCGCATCGCTTCCCAGGCGCGCCCGATGGGCAGCCGCCGCAATCTGAGGGTCACGAGGTTGGTGATGAGGGCGAGCCCGAGGATCACGTAATAGAGGAAGATGATGCCTTGCAGCGGGTCGTAGCGGAGGTCGAAAAAGGAGCTGAACGTAAGGCCCCCCTTGGCCGAGAAGGGGAGGCCGAAAAAGGTGGGCTTGGGGATATCGGAGATGCCGTTCGGCCCGTTGGTCACCTCGGTCCAGTTGAGGAGGACGATGCGCACGATCTCGCCGAAAGCGAGCGTCACGATGGCGAGATAGTCGCCGCGCAGCCGGAGCACGGGGAAGCCGAGAATGACGCCCCATAGCGCGGCAGCGGCGCCCGCGATCGGCAGGCACATCCAGAACGACCAGCCCAAGGTCGTGGCGAGCAGAGCGAAGGTATAGGCGCCGACCGCATAGAAGGCGACATAACCGAG
>DFXC01000002.1:2567-4608 GCA_002383105.1 Hyphomicrobiaceae bacterium UBA4118 | reverse complement strand
AGCCCGAGGTGAAAGGCCTTCTCCAGGAGGTAGGAGCAGATCGGGAAGAGGATTGCAAAGGCGATGCCGCCGATGGTGAACATGCGCGCATAGGGCAGATCGGGGAAGAAATAGACGATCGCCCGCCGCACCAGCCCCACGCCCACAAAAGCGAGCACGCAGGCCGAGATGAGCTGGTAGGCCGGAGCGCCGACGATGCTGCCGACGATGAGCACGAGTGCCGAGATGAATACGACGATACCGAGCACGATGACGTCGCGGCGATCGAATGGATCGCGGGTGAAGAGCTTGGCGAAGGGCCTGGTGATAGGATAGTCGGCCTGCCACACGAAAAGATTGAGCACGAGGCGGCCGAACACCACGATGCTGACGGCGACGGCAAGCACGCCGGGGCGCGGTTTGAGCGTAAGCCCCGTGACGTTGTCGACGGTCCTCACCCCAAGGAGCAGGCAGAACAGCGCAAAGGCGATATAGCCGGCGATGATGGCGTCGGCGATCGCCGACTGGAGCCGCCCGCCGAACGATTTGCCGGGCTCCACCAAGGCGCTCAAACCTTCTCCACTTCGGGACGGCCGAGCAGGCCGGTGGGGAAGAAGATGAGCACGATCGCGAGTATCGAGAAGGCCGCTACATCTTTGTATTCAATGGTGAAATAGGCTGACCAGAAAGTCTCGATCAAGCCGATGACGAGACCGCCGAGCATGGCGCCCGGCAGCGAGCCGATGCCGCCGAACACCGCCGCCGTGAAGGCTTTGATGCCGGCGACGAAGCCGATGTAGAAGTCGATCACCCCGTAATAGAGGAGGTAAAGGAGCCCCGCCACGGCAGCGAGCGAAGCGCCCAGCACGAAGGTGAGCGAGATGGTGCGGTCGACATTGACGCCCGAGAGCGCCGCCATTAGCCGGTCCTGCTCGCAGGCGCGCTGCGCCCGGCCGAGCGCGGTGCGGGTGATGATCAGCCAGAACACCGACATGAGGATGAGCGTCGTCACCACGATGAGGATCTGGATGTTGGAGAGATTGACGGAGAAGCCGTCCTGCTCGAAGAGCACGTAGCCCCCAGTGACCACCGGCTGCAGCGGCTTCACCCGCGCCCCTTGCGCCACCTGGATGAAATTCTGCAGCACGATCGACATGCCGATGGCGGTGATGAGCGGCGCCAGCCGGAACGATTCGCGCAATGGCCGGTAGGCGATGCGCTCGACCGTCCAGCCCCACACCGCGGTGAGCAGCATGGCGATGAGGAGCACGAGGAGGAGGGCGAGCGGGATCATGGTCACCCCGAGGCTCATCAGCGCGAGAAAGACGATGAGCGCGATGAAGGCGCCGACCATGAAGATGTCGCCATGAGCGAAATTGATCATGCCGATGATGCCATAGACCATGGTGTAGCCGATGGCGATCAGGCCGTAGATCGAGCCGAGCGCGATCCCGTTGATCAGCTGCTGAACGAAATAGGCCATGGATGGCGCCTGCCTCGCCTTTCCCCCTGAATGGGCTTGCAGAGCTTATGCTGGGACGCGGGCGCCCGCTTATGGCCCCTTCTTAGCAAGAAGGGCTGGCCGCGTACAACGCTGCACGCGCCTTACGCATGCTCAAAATCAAAGCAGCAAATGCGAGCCGTCGCAAAACGGGGGATCACCCGTGTCCTTGCAGCCGCAAAGCAGCGCTGTTTCGGTGCGCTCGGCGGTGAACGTCAGGGGCTCGATTCCCGTGCCTTCATGCGATCCGTCGCAAAAGGGCTGCTTTTTGCTCCGCCCGCAGCGGCACCAGGCATAGCGTTTGCCGGCCTCGAGCTCGACTTGATAGGGGCTGAGTTGCGGACGCTCTGGCTCTGACATGATTCTTTGTACCCAGCGGCTTTGGCCGTTCGTTACCTGCCCCTGCTTAGCCAATTCGCCTAAAGGGCACAAGAAAGTGAAGTGTGCGGAGGCCATCCGCCATCGGCAACTGCGCGTATTTGTGGATTAGTCAGCCGATGGATGAGCGCGATGCAAGCCACGGCCCGGTGGATGAAATGGGGAGCACAAGCATGGAACGGT
>DFXC01000002.1:0-2368 GCA_002383105.1 Hyphomicrobiaceae bacterium UBA4118 | reverse complement strand
AAGCCGGACGTCGCCATCATTGAAGCGACGATCCGCTATTTCAGCTACTTCACGATGCTGTCGAACATCCTCGTGGCGCTCGCCATGACGCTGCCCTGGCTCGCGCCGAATTCGGCTCTTGCGGCGTTCTTCTCGCGACCTTCGGTGCGGACGGCGCTTGCCACCTACATCATCATCGTGGCGGCGATCTACCACGTGATATTGCGGCCGCTGTGGAACCCGCAAGGCTGGCAGCTCGTCGCCGACATGATCGAGCATGTCGCCACGCCGGGCCTCTATATGGTCGATTGGCTCCTGTTCGTGCCCAAGGGAACCATCGCCGCCAAGTCCGTCCTAGGGTGGCTGATCTTTCCCATCGCCTATGCCGCCTATTCGCTGATCCATGGGGCGGTGACGGGCTATTACCCCTATCCCTTCCTCAATGTGAGCGAGCTCGGCTATGAAAGAGTGCCGGTGAACATGGCCGCACTCGCCGCGACCTTCGCCGCGCTCGGCCTCGTGCTTGTGGCCATCGACCGCATGCTTGGCGCGGAAGAAGCGCCCAAGACCGGCTAGGGGGTCGGCCTTGCCAGCCAGAGCACCCGTTAATCCGCTGGGAATCTGTTGGCCGCAAGATGACCATCCACCGATTCGAAACGCTGGACGGTCACTGCCCCCAAGACGCACGAAAGGGCTTGAGTCGATGGCTCATCGGGACCATAGAGGGCGCAAATCCGGACCGGGGCCTGTTGCACCGGCGGAAAGAAACGCCCGTACAGGGCTCTCCGGTCGGGGACGGGTCAGGCCCAAGGCGAGTTTAGAGGCCGCCCATGGCTGAGTTCATTTTCGCACTTCTATGCCTTTTCGCCCTGTTTGCTTTGGCCATGAACCGCGCCCCGCTCAGGCTGTGGGCGCTTGCGGCCGCCGTCTTCACCTTGTGCGCCGAGATGGGGCTCGTCCACGGCCATCTGCATCGGCCCGTCCTCACGCTCTGGGCGCTTCTCGGCTGGCTCATTGCCGGGGCCCTGTTCGCGCTCTCCTACAAGGATCTGCGACGGAAATATGTGACGCTGCCGGCCTATCGCGCTCTGAAAGGAGCAATGCCGATCATCTCCGAGACCGAGCGCGAGGCGCTGCAAGCCGGCACCGTCGGCTGGGACGCCGAGCTGTTCGGAGGAACGCCGGACTGGGCCAAGCTCCGCCGCGTCGCCCCCATTACGCTCACCGCCGAGGAGCGCGCTTTTCTCGACGGGCCGACGGTCGAGCTTTGCAAGCGGCTCAACGACTGGCGCATCCGTCATGAGCTGCACGACATCCCCGACGATATCTGGCGCTTCGTCTGCGACAACGGCTTTCTCGGCATGCTCATCTCCAAGCAGCATGGCGGCTTGGGCTTCTCCGCCCAGGCGCAGTCGCTCATTCTCGGCAAGATTTCCTCGCGCAGCCCGGACGGGGTCACCATCGTCATGGTGCCGAACTCGCTCGGCCCTGGCGAGCTGATCGAGAAATACGGCACGGATGCCCAGAAGGAGCACTTCTTACCGAGGCTCGCGCGCGGCGAGGAGATCCCCTGCTTTGCGTTGACCGGTCCCTTCTCGGGCTCCGACGCCGCCTCCATGCGCGACATCGGCATCGTCACGCGCGGGCTCCACGAGGGCAAGGAGACGCTTGGGCTCAGGCTCACCTGGGACAAGCGCTACATCACGCTTGCGCCCAAGGCCACGCTGCTTGGGCTTGCCTTCCGCCTGTTCGATCCGGAGAACCTTCTTGGGCGCGGCGAGGACGTGGGCATCACCTTGGCGCTCGTGCCGACCGACCATCCAGGCGTCGAGATCGGCAGGCGCCATCTTCCGGCCGGAGCTTCTTTCCCCAACGGCCCGACACGCGGCCGTGACGTCTTCATTCCCATCGACTGGATCATCGGCGGCGCCGAGCGGGCTGGGCAGGGCTGGCGCATGCTGATGAGCTGCCTTGCCGCGGGCCGGTCCATCTCGCTGCCGGCGACGAGCGCCGCCGCCGCCAAGTCGATGCTCCGCACCAGCACGGCCTATGCCCGCATCAGGAAGCAGTTCAATCTGCCGATCGGCTTCATGGAGGGCGTCGAGGAGCCGCTGGCCCGCATGGTCGAGGCGGCTTACGAGCTCGAGGCCGCCCGCGCCGTGACCGCCTCCATGGTGTCGGCCGGCGAGAAGCCCGCCGTCATCTCGGCGCTCCTCAAATATGTCTCGACGGAGCGCATGCGCCAAAGCGTCAACGATGCGCTCGACATCCATGGCGGCAGGGGCATCTGCGACGGGCCAAGCAACTACATCCAGGGCGCCTATCAGATGGTGCCGGTCGGCATCACCGTCGAAGGCGCCAATATCCTGACCCGCACGCTGATCACCTT
>DFXC01000068.1 GCA_002383105.1 Hyphomicrobiaceae bacterium UBA4118 | reverse complement strand
CGGGCCCAGGATTTGGACCTATTTGCGAGACCTACAGAGCTATCTAAATGCAGCCTGACAAGGTCAGCGCATTAGAGCCAGCAACTAATTAATTGTTTTTATGTGCTTTATCACCAGCCCGGCGATCGTACCCTCTCCCCTTGTGGGAGAGGGCTTTCCGCCAGGATCTTGCGAGGGGAACCGAGCAAGTCGTTTGGCGGAAAGGGTGAGGGGTCATCACATAGGGGAACCCGGGCGATGACAATAAGGGGGCGGGGCCTTATACGGAGCTTCGATTCACTGCGGGCCGCCCGAAGGAATCAGCCGTGCTCGACATCAAATGGATTCGCGATCATCCCGACGCCTTCGTCAAAGGGCTGACGGATCGCGGCTTCGACGATCCTGGCGCCACGTTGAATCGAATTCTGAGCCTCGACGAGCAACGCCGTACGACGATTCAACAATTGCAGGACGCGCAGGCCCGCCGCAACGCCGCCTCAAAGGAGATCGGCCAGGCCAAGCAAGCCAAGGATGAGACACGTGCCGAAGCCCTGAAAGAGGAGGTGGCGCGGCTCAAGACCGCGATCCAAGACGGCGAGGCCGCCGAGCGCGAGGTCAATAGGCTGTGGCACTTGCTCCTAGCGCACATCCCGAACATTCCCGCCGCCGATGTCCCGGTTGGGCCTGACGCAGACTCCAACAAAGTTCTGCGCGAGGTCGGCACGCCGACGAAGTTTTCCTTTCAACCCAAGCAGCATTTCGAGCTTGGCGAGGCGCTTGGGCTCATGGATTTCGAGACGGCGGCAAAGCTGTCAGGCGCGCGCTTCGTCGTGCTCAAGGGTGCTCTGGCACGTCTCGAACGCGCTCTCGGCCAGTTCATGCTCGATTTGCATACGAGCGAGCATGGCTACACGGAAGTAAATCCGCCGCTGATCGTGCGGGACGAAGTCATGTTTGGGACTGCACAGCTTCCGAAATTCCGAAAGGATCAATACCCCACGCTACAATGGGTAGCCGATATCGACGGGCCAAAACTGAAGATGACCGAGCACGGCTTGAAAAGAACAGACGATCCAGATGCACCTTGGTCATCGCAGGATGAGGAAGCGCTTCAATCAATTCAGAGGGAAGGTGCTCTATTCCGAGAGGTCTATCTTCAAAATCCTGCCGGGAAGTGGATGGACAAGCTTTGGCGCTTCGAGCTCTACCGCTGGCTCATCCCCACAGCCGAGGTGCCGCTGACCAATCTCGTTCGCGAGGACATAGTCGAACAGGGTAGCCTCCCCATGCGCGTGACCGCCTGGACGCCCTGTTTCCGCGCCGAGGCCGGCGCCGCCGGCAAGGACACGCGCGGCATGATCCGCCAGCATCAATTCTCCAAGGTCGAGCTCGTCTCCATCACCACGCCCGAGCAGTCGGCGGAGGAGCACGAGCGCATGACAGAATGCGCCGAGACCGTGTTGAAAAGACTCGAAATTCCTTATCGCACGGTGGTGCTCTCCACCGGCGACATGGGCTTCGCCGCGCAGAAGACCTACGACATCGAGGTGTGGCTGCCGGGGCAAGGGACGTATCGCGAGATTTCCTCCTGCTCGAACTGCGGCGACTTCCAGGCCCGCCGCATGAGCGCGCGCTACAAGGCCAAAGGTGCCAAGGAGACGCGTTTCGTCCATACGCTGAACGGCTCCGGCGTCGCCGTCGGCCGCGCGCTGATCGCGGTTCTGGAGAACTATCAAGAAGCTGACGGCAGCGTGCGCGTCCCCGAGGTGCTGAAGCCCTATATGGGCGGCCTCACCAAGATCGCGCCCGCGGAGTGAAGCGCGATAGTCTTCAGGACAGCGCCCAAGAATCGTCAGATACTCGGGAAACCGCCTCGTAAGGGGGGTGGATCCAGTCATGGCATCCGCGCAAGACCAGATCGGTCTGATCATGCAGCTCAGGCGTCGCGGCATCCGCGACACCAAGGTGCTCCGCGCCATCGAGCGGGTGCCGCGCGAGCTGTTCGTCGACGATGCCTTCGCCGACCACGCCTATCAGGACATCGCGCTCCCCATCGAATGCGGGCAGACCATCTCGCAGCCCTTCGTCGTCGCCTTCATGACGGAGAAGCTCGATCTCGACGAGCGCCACAAGATCCTCGAGATCGGCACCGGCTCGGGCTACCAGGCGGCGGTGCTGTCGCATCTTTGCCGCCGGGTCTACACCGTCGAGCGCTGGCGGGAGCTGCAGAAATCCGCCGAGCGGCGCTTCGCCAGGCTCAACATCACCAATGTCACCACCATCATCGGCGACGGCTGGCTCGGCTGGCCGCCGCAAGCGCCCTTCGACCGCATCATCGTCACGGCGGCGGCGCACGAGGCCCCGCCGGCGCTGCTCGATCAGCTCAAGGTGGGCGGCCGCATGATCATCCCCTTGGGCGAGTCACGCGATGCGCAGCAGCTCGTGCAGATCGACAAGACCGAGCAAGGGTTCACTGAGAAGCCTCTGCTCGCGGTCCGTTTCGTGCCGCTCGTGCATGGCCGGGCAGGGGTCGGCGCGCGTCAGCCAAAGGCAGCGCGCGGCGCGAGGCGGGAAGACGCCTAAGCCCTTGTTCGGCGAATCCTTTCGGCCCTCTGGCGAAGAGTCTTAACAGCTTGTTAACCCCTCGCGCGCTTTACTCCTCGGACGGGCTTTGCCAGGGGTGCAAGAGGGATGCGACAGCCGGCGTTCTGGTCGAGTTATGGCCGCTGCGCCTGTGGACTCTTGGCGGTAGCGGGCGTGGCGCTCGCCGTCTCCGGCTGCAGCTCATCGTCGCGCTTCGACTTCCCATCCTTCTCTCTCACCGACTCCTCCGACAGCAGCAATGCCGATCTGACCGAGACCGCGTCCGTCCCGATTCCGTCGGAGTCGGTCTATAATTCCGGGGGATCGCAGCCGGGCGCGCAAATTGCGCGGACCAGTCTGCCACCGCCCGTGTCCTACACGCCGCGACCGACCGCCAATTACTCGCCCGCGCCGAGCGCCCGCTTAAGATCGCAGCAGGCCAATTACGGCCCGGAAGGAGCACCCCGCGCCGAGCCTGCGGTCATGGGTGGCGCCGCTTCGGGCCGCCACGTCAAGGTCGCCAAGGGCGATACGCTCTCCGTCCTGTCGCGCCGCTACGGCGTGCCGGTCGAGGGGATCATGAGCGCCAACAATCTCGCCGATGGGCGCCTGCATATCGGCCAGGACCTGATCATCCCTGGCGCCGGCTCGAAAGGGGTCGAGGCAGCTGCTTCCTCCGCACCTGAGTCGACCTACAAGGTGCAGAAGGGCGACACGCCCCATGTCATCGCCGACAAGCTCGGCGTCGACGAGAAGGCACTCCTCGCGCGGAACAAGCTTCGTGCCGATAACCTCCAGATCGGCCAGGTGCTGGTCATCCCGCGCAAGGGCGCAGCGCCGGTCGTGGCCGCGAAGGACACGAAGCCCGCGATGCCAAAAGCGACGCCCGACGTGCACGTAGTCAAGACGACCACCATCCCCGCGCCGGGAGGCACCTCTCTTGCTGAGGAGGAATCTGAGCCGGGCGGCAAGGCGGCCGAGGCCAAGCCTGACAAGTCTGCTAAGCCTGACAAGAAACCGGAAGCTTCGGCGAACGACGTCGCCGCCTCGCCTGAGATCACCGGCGAGGGGAGCCCGCGGGTCGCAAGCAACGATCAGCTGCCGACGCCCGAGCCCATGTCGGGCAACAGCTTCCGCTGGCCGGTGAAGGGACGCGTCATCTCAGAGTTCGGCACCAAGCCTGACGGCGGACACAATGACGGCATCGACGTCGCGGTCCCGCAAGGGACCTCGGTGAAGGCCGCCGAGAACGGCGTCGTCGCCTACGCCGGCAACGAGCTCAAGGGCTATGGCAATCTCATCTTGATCAGGCACGCCAATAACTGGGTGTCGGCCTACGCCCATAACGATGAGATCCTGGTCAAGCGCGGCGACAAGGTCCGCCGCGGCCAGATCATCGCCAAGGCCGGCGCCACCGGCTCGGTCACCCAGCCGCAGGTACATTTCGAGCTGCGCAAGGGCTCGCGGCCGGTCGATCCCACCAAGTTCATGAGCGATCAGGCGGCCAGCGCCGACTAGCAACAAGCAGCAGGTGATGCCTCATGCTGAGTAGCGCATCGAGATGCGCGCCTCGAAGCATGGGCCACCCTTCGAGACGGCCGCTTACAGCGGCCTCCTCAGGGTGAGGCCGCAAATGAGGATGCTCTAAAGCGGCTTTCCCAAGCGCCCGGCGAGGTCCTGGATATACTGCCAGGCGACGCGGCCCGAGCGGCTGCCGCGTCCGAGCGCCCAGGCGAGCGCCTCTTCCTTCAGGACGCTGTCCTTGATGTCGAGGCGGTAATGCCTGGCATAGGCCCGCACCATGTCGAGATACTCGTCCTGGCTGCAATTGTGGAAGCCGATCCACAGCCCGAAGCGATCCGACAGCGAGAGCTTCTCCTCGACGGCCTCGCCAGGGTTGATGGCGGTCGAGCGCTCGTTGTCCACCATCTCCCGCGGCATGAGATGGCGGCGGTTGGAGGTTGCATAGAAGAGCACGTTGGGCGGCCGTCCCTCGATGCCGCCTTCGAGCACGGCCTTCAGCGACTTGTAGGAGGTGTCCGCCGCCTCGAAGGAGAGGTCGTCGCAGAAGAGGATGAAGCGGTGGCCGGGCTCGCTGCGCAGATGGTTGAGGAGGCGGGGCAGAGAGGCGATGTCCTCGCGATGGATCTCGACGAGCTTCAGCCGGCCGCCGACCTCTCCATGCACGGCCTTGACGAGAGAGCTCTTGCCCATGCCCCGCGCGCCCCACAGGAGCGCGTTGTTGGCGGGAAGCCGGCGGGCGAAACGCATCGTGTTGGCAAGGAGCGTGTCCCGCATCCGGTCGATGCCTTTTAGCAGCGGAAGCGGCAGGCGATTGACGTCCTCGATGGGGAGGAAGCCTTCGGTCTCGGCCTGCCAGACGAAGGCGTCGTGGCTTTCGAAGTCGGGCGGGTCCGCCTCGCGCGGGACCAGACGCTCAATCGCCCGGGCAATCCGTTCGATAAGCCCGGAAATCGGCTCCTGAAAGTTCATGTCGCGCCCGTTGCAAAGGCGATTGAGGTGGCTATAGTCGCGCCACCTTCGCGAGATAGGGGCCCGGTCGGACGACGAACAGGGCCTCATTGGCCGAGGGCGGCCATCCTTAAGCCAAGCAAAGGACAGGAGCAATGACCGGTATCGCCTACGCTCAAGCCGCCCCAGGCGCCTTCGACTACCTGAATAGCCTGATCGTCCCGACCATGCTAATCATCGGGATCATGTATTTCCTCATGATCCGGCCGCAGCAGAAGCGGCTCAAGGACCATCAGGCGATGGTCGCCGCCGTCCGCCGCGGCGACACGGTGGTGACCTCCGGCGGCATCATCGGCAAGGTGACGAAGGTTGACGACCAGGAGCTTCAGGTGGAGATCGCCGAAGGGGTCAAGATCAAGGTCGTGCGCTCCACGGTCTCCGAGGTGCGTGGCAAGGGGGAGGCCGCTCCGGCTGCAAAGGCCAAGGCCAGCTCGGAATGAAACCCTTCAAGCTCAATCGCTTCAACCGCTAGCCTGATCTGGAGTTGCAAGAGCGGCCATGCTGCATTTTCAAAGATGGAAGTTGATCTTGGTGTTCGGCATCGTCGTCGCCGGCATCCTGTTTGCGCTTCCGAACATGTTTCCCGCCGCGACCATGGCGCGCATGCCGGCCTGGCTTCCCCATAAGCAGGTCAATCTCGGCCTCGATCTCCAGGGCGGCGCGCACCTCCTCTACCAGCTCGACGAGAAGGAGATGGTCGATGATTGGCTCAACACCGTTCGCGGTGACGTGCGCGAGACGCTGCGCCGCACCCACATCGGTTATACCGATCTTTCCCAAGACGTCGCCACACGCAGCGTCTCGGTGAAAATCCGCGACGCCGCCGAGATGGACAAGGCCGACACCGAACTCAAGAAGCTCGCGCAGCCGGTGGGCGGCAGTGTGTTCGCGGGCTTCTCCGGCTACGACATCGACGTCGCTCGCCAAGGCGACGACGCGGTCACCCTGACCCTCACCGATGTCGGCATGACGCACCGCTTAGGGTCCGCCATTCAGGCTTCAATCGAGACCATCAGGCGGCGCGTCGATGCCTTCGGCACCACCGAGCCCAGCATCCAGCGCGAAGGCCGCAACCGTATTCTCGTCCAGGTCCCCGGCATTCAAGACGTCGAGCGCCTGAAGACGCTGATCGGCAAGACCGGCAAGCTCGAATTCAAGCTGGTCGACCCCTCTGCCAACGCAGTGCAAATTGCCGCGAGCAAGCAGGTTCCTCCCGGCGATGAGCTGGTCTATGGGATCGGTGCGCCCAAGGGCTCGCCCGAGGGCACGGCGCCGATACCCTACGTGCTCAAGAGCCAGGTCTTGGTGAGCGGCGCCAATCTCGTCGATTCGCAACCCGGGTTCGATCAGCGCACCGGCGAACCGGTGGTGACGTTCCGCTTCGATGCCGCCGGCGCCACGCGCTTCGGCAAGGTGACGCAGGAGAATGTGGGTCTGCCCTTCGCCATCGTCCTCGACGACAAGGTGATCTCGGCGCCGGTCATTCGCGAGCCGATCCTCGGCGGCACCGGCCAGATCAGCGGCAATTTTACCGTGGCACAGGCCAACGATCTCGCCGTGCTGCTCAGATCCGGCGCGCTACCCGCCAAGCTCACCGTCATCGAGGAACGGACGGTCGGCGCGAGCCTCGGCGCCGACTCGATCGCCTCCGGCAAGAAGGCGGCGCTTATGGGACTCGCCCTGGTGATGATCTTCATGTTGGTGGGTTACGGCCTGTTCGGCCTGTTCGCCAACCTTGCGCTCCTCATCAACATCGCCCTCATTTTCGCCGTGCTTTCCCTCATGGGAGCGACACTGACGCTGCCCGGTATTGCCGGAATCGTGCTTACCATCGGCATTGCCGTCGATGCCAACGTCCTCATCAACGAGCGCATTCGCGAGGAGATCAGGGCCGGAAAATCGCCCTTTGCTGCAGTTGATGCGGGCTATTCGCGGGCACTCATCACCATCGTCGACTCAAACGTGACGACGCTGATCGCGGTGCTGGTGCTGTTCTGGCTCGGCTCGGGACCGGTGCGGGGGTTCGCGGTAACGCTGACCGTCGGCGTCATCGCCTCGATGTTCACTGCCGTGACCGTCACCCGGCTCATGGTCGCCTATTGGCTGCGTTGGACGCGGCCGCAGCTCATACCGATTTAAGGAATAGCCGTATGTTCACAGGCATCCATTTCATCCCTCCCGACACCAAGATCGATTTCGTCGGGATGCGGACGATCACTTGGATCATTTCCGCACTCTTGACCGTGGTCCCCCTGATTCTCATCGCGACCATCGGGCTGAACATGGGCATCGATTTCCAAGGCGGGACGCTGATCGAGATTAAGACCAAGGAAAGTCCGGCCAACCTCGCCGACATTCGCAGCAAGGTCAGCGGCTTGGGACTCGGCGAGGTTCAGATCCAAGAGTTCGGCGCTCCCGATGCCATCCTCATTCGCATAGCCTCCCAGCCGACCGAGCAGGAGCAGCAGGCCTCGATCGGCAAGGTTAAGGAGGCGCTCGGCGACAGCGTCGAGTACCGCCGCGTCGAGATCGTCGGCCCCACCATTTCCGGCGAGCTGATCGCCAGCGGCACCATCGCCGTGGTCGTGGCCATGCTGGGCATCCTGATCTATGTGTGGTTCCGCTTCGAATGGCAGTTCGCCGTCGCGGCCATTGCCTCCCTCATCCACGACGTGACCGGTACCATCGGCCTTTATTCCTTGTTCCAGCTTGAGTTCAACGTGTCGAGCATCGCCGCCCTTCTCACCATCATCGGCTATTCGCTCAACGACAAGGTCGTCATCTTCGACCGGGTGCGGGAGAATTTACGCAAATATAAGCGCATGCCGCTCGTCCAACTTCTCGATGTCTCAATCAACGAGACACTGTCGCGCGCGGTGCTGACCCATGTCACCACCTTCCTCGCCATGTTGCCCTTCCTCTTTTTCGGCGGCGAGACGATCTTCGGCTTCGCGCTGGCCATGTGCTGGGGCATCGTCATCGGCGCCTACTCCTCGATCTTCGTGGCGTCGCCGCTGCAATTGATCCTCGGCGTCAAGCGCGAGGCGTTCAGCGCAGCTGCGGCGCCCGCCAAGGGGAGGGGAGCCGCCCCGGCGCGCATTTGAGCCTGGCGATTGAGGCGAGCGGACCTTGCATGAGGCCGAGCGAGGCGACACCGTAAGACGCATCGCGCGGGAAGGCGATCCCGACCGCAGCCTTGCCGTCCTGTTCGCCCCGCCTGACGCGCGGCCCGATCTCTTCGCGCTTTACGCTTTCAACGTCGAGCTCGCCCGCGTCGCCGAGCAGGTGAGCGAGCCCGATCTCGGCGCCATCCGCTTCCAATGGTGGCGCGAGGCGATCGAGCGCGCAACACACGGCGAAGCCGCCGGCCATCCGGTCGCCGACGCTGTCGGCGCGATGATCAAGGATCGCGGGCTGTCGCTTGAGCGCATCGCCACCCTCATCGATGCCCGAACGTTCGATGTAGCAACCAGGATCATGCCCGACTGGCCGGCGCTCGAAGCCTATCTTAGGGACGCCGCGGGCGCGTTGTTCGCCTTGGCGGCTGAGTGCCTCGGAGCACGGGAGCCATCTCTTGGGCGCGCAGGAGCGGCAGCAGGCATGGCCTACGGTCTCACCGGTTTGATGCGGGCGTTGCCGGTACATGCGCGGGAAGGCCGCGTCTATCTACCGGCCGATGCGCTCATCCGCCACGGGACATCGTGCGAGCGCGTGCTTGCCGGCGAGACGAGCGAAGGTCTGCTTGCCGTGCTCGCCGAGCTGCGGGGAAAAGCGAGGGGGGCCCTGGCCGAGGCCCAGCGCCACGTCGTCGAGCTTGACGCTCGGAGCCGCAAGGCCTTCCTGCCGCTTTGCCTGGTTGACCCTTATCTTGCGGCGTTGGAGAAGAGCGGACGCGATCCTTTGCGAGAGATCGCCGACATCAACCCGCTCTACCGCCTGTGGCGCATGGCGCGCTGGCGCTAGAGCGAGGGAAGCGGAGGCTCAAG
Source organism: Hyphomicrobiaceae bacterium UBA4118 (assembly GCA_002383105.1). Classification (GTDB taxonomy): domain Bacteria; phylum Pseudomonadota; class Alphaproteobacteria; order Rhizobiales; family Methyloligellaceae; genus Methyloceanibacter. The sequence continues at coordinate 7,566 of DFXC01000068.1, read as the reverse complement.
ATGGGCGAGCGAGCATTCAGGTCCTGGTGGCGAAGCCGGCTTCCCGATCTCAGCATCGCCGTCTCGCGCTTTCCTCTCGCGGTCGCCATCGCCGCACTGCTCACGTTCTACAAGCTCTTTCACGACAACGGGGATTTCGAGCAGAGAGTCATGGGGGCTCTCGCTGCCTCGTTTCTCTGGGTAGTGGCGGTCGATCTCTACGTCGAATCCCAGAGGCGCACTCTCTTCACGCGCGTCTTGTTGTGGGTGCTCGGGATCGTCGTGATTGCATGTCTGTTCTGGCTGCAATGGGATATCTGGTTCAGTCCGCCGCTTCTCCTCGGAGCGCTCGTCCTTCTCGTCGGCCTTTCCGGGCACCTTGGCCGCAAAGAGAGCAACACCACTTTCTGGCTGTTCAATCACCGGCTTTGGCTCGGCGCCCTGCTCGCTCTGGTCGGCGCCGCCCTGTTGGGAGCTGGCCTCTACGTCATTCACGAGACGCTGCAATTGCTCTTCGGCATTACCCTGTCCCCGCACATGGACGAATATATCTGGACCGTGTGCCTCAGTTTCGTGGCGCCGGTGAGCTTCCTCGCTTTCGCGCCGCGAAACTTCACCGACCCCATCGCCGAGTTGGAAGAGGGGGACTTCACCATGCGCGCGGTGGCCGCGCTCGTGAAGTTCGTGCTCGGTCCGCTCCTCCTCGTCTACACCGCCATTCTCTACGCCTACGCCATCAAGATCGTGCTCGCCTGGGAGCTACCCAAGGGCACGCTTGGCAGCATGGTAGTGGGCTATCTTCTGGTAGGCGCCGCGACGCTCCTCCTCGGCTATCCGGTGCGCGAGACCGGGGGCCCGCTCGTTCACCTGTTCTGGCGCTATTGGGTATGGCTCGCCGCCTTGCCGGTGGTGCTGCTCTCCATTGCCGTCTCCCGGCGCGTCGGCGACTACGGCCTTACCGAGGACCGCTACCTGATGGTGCTCGTGGGCGTCTGGGCGCTGATCCTCGCCGTCATCCGCGTCTTGCGCGGCGGCGACTTCGACTTGAGGCTGGTGCCGGGCGTGCTGGCGCTGCTCCTGCTTGCGGCCTCCTTCGGGCCAGGCGGCATGATCGGCTTCTCGATCTTGAGCCAGAAGGCCGAGCTTGCCTCGCTGCTCACCGCCAAGGGGATGCTGGTCGATGGCAAGCTCGTGGCGCGGTCAGAGAGCAGCGAGGAAAATCCGCTCGGCACCGATGCCGGGCGGGTCCGGACCATCGAATGGTATCTCAACACTCACCGCGCGCTCGGCGTGCTGGCGCCCTGGTTCGAGGGCTTGCCGAACGATCCCTTCGCTCCCGGCAAGACGCCGGAAGAGACCGCGCGCGACATGCTCGTGGTCCTCGGACTTCGCCCCGATGTGGGAAATACGCCGGGCGTCGCCTATTTCACCCATTATTCCGACGTGCCGGCGGTGGTCGCACTACCCAAGGACGCCCACGTCATCGGCCCGGTCGTGTTCGAGTCGGGTGGCCCGGTGCCCGTCGCCATTCCGCCGCAGACCGTCGCCGTCGAGGGTCTCGGCACCGTGCATCTTGAGCTTGCCGACAATCTGCTCACGGCACGTCTTGCGAATGGGGACGAGGTCAAGTTCGACATCAGGGACGCGGTGAAGGAGATCTACCGCAGAGGCTGGCCGCTGACGCAGGATCACCGGCCCCTCGAGATCAAGGGCTCAGGCACCGGCCTGACCGGCACCGTCCTGATCGACAATCTGAACGGCAGCTACAAGGAGCCGGATTTCGAGCTCACGCTTTTGCGCATGTGGCTCGTTCTCGGCCGCGCCGAGTAAGTCCCGCTACTCCGCCGCCACCGAGGCGGGACGGGCGAGCCAGCCATCGAGATCGGCAAGCGCGCGGAACGCAAGCGCGCGCTTCTTCTCGAAGGCCTTGCTGCTGCGCGGGCCCTTTCCGCGTGGATGAGAGGGGGCCGCGATCGGCGGGAACAGGCCGAAATTGACGTTCATCGGCTGGAAGCTCCGCGCACCTCCTTCGCCGCCCACGCTGAGATGCCCGCCGGTGATATGGTGCAGCAATGCGCCCAAGGCCGTGGTCGGCGGGGGAGGCGACAACTCAAGCCCGAGCCGCTCCGCCGCGGCAAAGCGCCCGGCGATGAGCCCGATAGAAGCAGATTCCACGTAGCCCTCCACCCCGGTGATCTGTCCGGCGAAGCGCAAGCGCGGATCGGCCTTGAGGCGAAGTTGGTGGTCCAACAGCTTCGGGCTGTTGAGGAAGGTGTTGCGGTGGAGCCCGCCGAGCTTTGCGAACTCGGCGCGCTCGAGACCGGGGATGGTACGGAACACGCGCGCCTGCTCCCCATGTTTGAGCTTGGTCTGGAAGCCCACCATGTTCCACAGCGTGCCGAGCGCATTGTCCTGGCGAAGCTGCACCACGGCGTGGGGCTTCACCTCCGGCTGGCGCGGGTTGGTGAGACCGACCGGCTTCATGGGACCGTAGCGGAGCGTGTCGGCGCCCCTTTCCGCCATCACCTCGATGGGGAGGCAGCCCTCGAAATAGGGGGTCGCGGCCTCGAAGTCCTTGAACGCGGTCTTCTCCGCGGCAAGCAGCGCTGCGATGAACCCATCGTATTGGCTCTTGTCGAGCGGGCAGTTGATGTAATCGGCGATGCCTCCGCCGGGACCCGCTTTGTCGTAGCGAGACTGTAACCAGCACACCTCCATGTCGATCGTCTCGCCATGGACGATGGGGGCGATGGCGTCGAAGAAGGCAAGCTCGGCTTCGCCGGTCAGCGCCTGGATTGCTGTGGCTAGCGCGGGCGAGGTGAGGGGACCCGTCGCCACGACAACGCTGTCCCAATGACCGGGCGGGAGCCCGCCGATTTCCTCGCGGGCGATCTCGATCAGCGCATGCGCCTCTAAGGCTCGCGTCACCTCCGCGGCGAAACCGTCGCGGTCGACCGCCAAGGCCCCGCCGGCCGGCAGCTTATGACCGTCGGCTGCCGCCATGATCAGCGAGCCCGAGCGGCGCATCTCCTCGTGCAGCAGGCCCACGGCGTTGGTTTCCCATTCGTCGGAGCGGAAGGAGTTGGAGCAGACGAGTTCGGCAAGCGCCCCCGTCTGGTGCGCCTCGGTCCGGCGGACCGGGCGCATCTCGTGGAGCACGACGGGCACGCGGGCCTGCGCCAGCTGCCAAGTGGCCTCGCTTCCCGCAAGGCCCCCGCCGATTACATGAACTTTGCCCGTCATGGCCGAAGCCTAGGCCTGCACGGCTTGCGCTTTCAAGTCGCGACTGGGTGCTGGACGGCCGCGTTATCGCCTGGGAATGGCTATCAATTGGGCAAAAAGGCGAATCTGTGTTCAAATTGGGACCAACATCGACTATGATTTGTGCGGGAGCCGAATCACTTGGCAAGAAATTAGGCTTCCGATCATTGAGCCGGTGGACCGCCGGCACTCACGGCGCATCCGCCCGCTCTTCGCAACAAAGGGGGTGAGATGTCCACGAATACAGCTCTCGCAATCAGCGTTGGCGTGCTTGGCGCCGTTGCCACATGGCTCTTCCTTGGGCCGCTCGGCGGGGCGCTTGCCATTTGGGCCGCCTTCATCGCCTGGGGATGCTTCTTCCATTGCGGCGGCAAGGAGCACGGCCTGCAATCGGCGATCCTGTGTAACGCTGCCGGCGCTGTGATCGCCGGTATTACCCTGATCGTGGCCACCAAGACCGGCCTCGCCGACAAGCTCGGACTACCAATCTGGGCCGCGATTTGCGTCGGCATCGGCGTGGCGGCCATGGTGCTCCTCGCCAATATCCCGCTCTTCGCCACCATCCCGGCGCAGGTCTATGGCTTTGCCTCCGTCGTCGCCTACACATTGATGACAACCGACGGTGCTGCCAATCTGACGGCGGCCTCAATGGCCAACCCGGTTATCGTCATCATCTTGTCGATGATCGTAGGCGCCGTGTTCGGCTACGTGTCGGAGAAGGTGGCAGGCATGTTGGCGGGAATGGGATCGCACGCCCACCACGCCAAGGCCTAAGCGGCGGAAGGCATTTTGGCGACAAGCGGGCGGCGCAGCCCGCAGATCTGCATGGTCTGGGAACGGCGTGGTCGCTCCGAGCTGCCACGCCGTTAGCCCTTTCGCGACACCTTCACCTGCCGCGGCCTGCGATGGCGAGCGTGACCATCCAGCTGTTGCGGAGCGCCGTGACGAGAAGCAGCACGACGGCGAGGGCGCCGGTCATATTGGCGAAGGGGGCCTCAAGCGCCCATGAAGCCGCTGCGATCGCAACCAGCACATAGCTCGCGATTGGCCGCAGCACGTCCCACAAGAGCTCGCGATCCTCGGTGCCAGTTCGCCGTCGCGACATGAGCGCGAGATTGGTCACGTAAGCGAGCCCCGCGCAACCGATTGCCCCAAGCGCCAGCGCCCGCGTCAGGGCGGAGGTCGGCGCCACCATCACCAGCGCAATGATGAGCAGGCACGCGAAATGGACGAGGATCGGGGTGACGAAGAGGCGCGTGCGGACCTCGTCCCCCGCTTTGCTGTGCTCCATGCCGAGCGTGATGACGATGAAGATGAGGCCAATCAGCGTGCCGGCGGTATCCCCGGCAAGCATGTAGAAGTTGTCCCAGTCCGCCCTGGGCGCCCCCTGACCTCTCCTGCCACTATAGCGCGCCGTAACGCCAAGGCGCGAGGCGGCAGGCCTTGGCAAGGGGCATCGGTGAATTTCGAAGCAACCCTTTTCAAGGACATGGCTTGCGCCCATTCCTTGAGAGGGGCAATCTGCCGCTTCCCCTTGGCTCTCAACCCCTGCACGGAGGACTGATCAGCCCATGCCCTCCGTTGCCTGGAAGGGAAAATGCCAGGATCCTGAGACCCGCTACCGGCTGCTTGGCCACCTGCATCGGCTTGCCGCGCGCAGCGACGAATATCTCCGCCTGAGCCAGCCCGAGCGGCCCTTCGTCTTGAATGCGTTGAGCGAGCAACGCGGGCAGGCTCTGCGCATCCGCGCCAATATCGAGAGTATCGACCGGCCGATCTCCGGCTCGATCCGGATCTCGAGCTGGGTCGGCCCCGACCCTGAGGCGATCGCCGCGAGGGCGCGCGAAGCAGGACTCACCCTCCTCGACGATCCCGAGGCAAAAGGCCCTCCGCTCATCACGATTAGGAACGCGCGGCTGCGCGGGCTCGACTTCAAGCTGTTCGATCCGCGCGGGCTCTATCCCGGCGCCGACCGCATGAGCTTCGTCTTCCTCGAATGCCCGGACTATCCGGTTCTCGACGGCAGGCTGGTCGAGGTTGCAACCCGGGAGGACTGCGCGGCAAGCGGTGCCGAGATCCTGCGCGGCGCCGACGTCTATCTCTGCGGCCCCAGCATTCACCTCCGCTATTACCTCGAGGACTGGACCGACTGCCTGTTCTCCTGGATCAGGTTCTTCTTCATCGGCGATTTCTGGTGGCACCGCTGGGAGGAGATGCAGGGCTATGCCGACTACCGGCAAGTCTTCGAGGATCTGCAGACCGACCGCGGCATCGAGGAAGCCGCAACGGCCGCCTTCGATGCCGTGCTTGGCACATTTTGTCAGCATGCGGAGCATTGGATCGGCGAGGTCGAGGGCTGGGCCAAGGGGGAAAAGGGCGCAGGCTAGGGGCCGTTGCCGGAGTCCGGCTCACGCCACCCTTTTGCGACAGCGTCAGGGACAGCGCTCAAACATGTGCGCAGCATTCTCGTCACGGAGCGTGAGGCGGCCTCCCTTCACGGAGAGCTTGACGTCATGGGTTTGCTTGTCGCCCTCGACCGAGCACTCGACTTTAACACGCCAGCCTCCCGCCTTGATGGCCTTCGGCTTCGATTTGAAGGTGCAGTGGCCCTCATGCTGATCGTAGCCGCTCGTCGTGACGAGAAGCGGCGCGATCTCCATTTCCTGACCGTTCTTGCACAGCGCAAGCGTTGCCGCCCACTTGCCCACATAGGCTGGGTCGCCGGCCAAGGCGCCGGCAGGCAAGAAAGCGGTGCCGCCGAGGACGGCGCCTGACGCGAGAAGGCCCAAGATCATGCTTTTGCCGAGCGGCAGATGGGGCTTGGCCGTCTTGGTCATGCATTTCCTCCTATGATGGGCGAGGATCCGGAGCCTACGCTTCGCGCCATTTTCTAGCCATCGGCATCCCTTAAGGGAGGACGCGGGGAACCAGGGAGAAGGGAAATGGCCAAGCTCACGCTTTATCATGCCGCGCCGTCGCGCTCCTCGATCGTCCGCTGGATGCTGGAAGAGCTTGGCGAGCCCTACGACATCCAACTTTTGAGCCTCGCCAAGGGCGAGCAGCTTGCGCCCGATTATCTCGCCGTCAACCCCATGGGCAAGGTGCCTGCGCTCAAGCATGGCGAGGCGGTGATCACCGAGGCGGCTGCCATCTGCACCTATCTCGCCGACGAGTTTCCGCACGCGCGGCTGAACATTCCCGTCGGCGACCCGCGGCGCGGGCCTTATCTCAAATGGCTGTTCTTCAGCCCGAGCTGCATCGAAGCCGCGGTCATGGATCGCGCCGCACCGCGCAAAGAAGAGCCGCGCCGTGCCATGATCGGCTATGGCGACTTCGATACCGTCATGGGCGTGGTGGCGAAGGCCGTCGCCAAAGGTCCGTACCTCATGGGCGAGCAGTTCACCGCCGCCGACGTGGTGGTCGGCTCCATGCTGCGCTGGGGGATGATGTTCAATCTCCTGCCGGAGCGCCCTGAGTTTAAGGCCTATGTCGGGCGGCTCGAGCAGCGGCCGGCGCTGCAACGAGCCACCGCTCTGGATCAGGAGCTCGCCGCAGCGTGAGCCGAGCTAATATCCAGGGCAGTTTTTGTAGGATAATACATCTGGCACTTGCTCGTGACCTTGCAGTTGTGGTTCCTCCAAGTTGTCGCAATCAAACAATTTGTGGCCCATGCACTTGTTCGAATGCCAGTGCTTGATGTCGCAATAGACCATGGCCATGCGCGTGGCGTTGTCGGATTGGGCGACGCCGGCCTGAACAGATCTTGGCGAGGTCTGCTGCGGCTCCGACACGGCCGCCGCCGCCGCAATGCTGCCCGACAGCAATAACAAGAGTGCAAGACGTCCCGACTTTGTCATGGTTTGCCCCTTGGAACCCTATGCGCCGTGCGATTGTTGTGCTTCTTGGCGCTTAGACTTGAGGTTGTACAGACTCCGCCGACGCGACTGCCGTCGGTTCACTCGTGAACGAAGAGGTCGGCGCATTTCGATTCGAATGCGCGATTGTGACGACACCCCCGCCTAACCGGGACTGCGCAGGGGCGTTCGTCGCAGCCCGCCGCCAGGGCTACGCTCGTTAAGACATCAGCATGGAGGAACGGCAGATGAATCCTGCATCGACATCAGCGGCCAAGCCAAAGCCGGCAGTGCCCAAATCGACCCAGGGCAAGGTTCAAGTGGTTGCGTCCGACCGGCTCGCGCGCACCAAGGTTTGGGGAGAGACCGACAAAGCCGTCCGCTGGGCCGGCGCCTTCGCCGTCTATGGCGGACAGGGGGCGACCGCGTCCTCGACCATCGTCTATGAGATCGAGCCTGGCGGCCGCCTGGG
>DFXC01000198.1:3567-6285 GCA_002383105.1 Hyphomicrobiaceae bacterium UBA4118 | reverse complement strand
ATGGCCTCACCATCGATAATTGCCGATTGGCAGCGGAGGTTGGCAGCGGCGCGGACGATAGAGGGATAGCGGTCGCTCCAATCGTGTCCCTTGCGGGTAAGCACACGCGCTTGCCTCAGGCCGCGACCACACTAGGACGCGCGTGCGAAACCGGAAAGCCGGCGCGTTGTTCTCGTGCCGGACCTACTTCTTACCGTGCGGATGATGATGAGGAGGTGCCGCGGGTGCCGGACAGTAAAGCGCGTCAAAAGTGGCTGGCTCGGCAATACAGCGGCCATGATGCATTACCTGCGGATTGTAAATTCCCGTGGCAGCCAAAAATGGGACGGCTAAGATTGCAAAGATCATGGTCATCCGACCCTCCTATTTGGCGTGGCACACGCCCCAGCGACAGTACCACTCCCGTCCAGGCTTATTCCATGCTTCCACTGAAAATGCTTCGAGTGTTGCCCGTTGAGCACAGGACAGCCCGCCATCTCTTGCGCGGCAAATACGGTGGTTCGCCGTCCCTTCCTTCGTTGTAGCGCGCCCGCGCATAGGAGCAACTCGCAAAAGAAACCGGCTGGCAGGCGTGGGGGGCTAAGCGTCGAATTCACCAACGGCGAGCGGCCAGGGGTGAGATTGGCGAGATAGGTGGATAAGCCCGCGCGAGCGGTTGAAGCTGGCAGAATTAGGCTTACCAATGGCAGGCGGACGGTAGGCTGAACCGTTACCAATAAGTTACACTCTCCAGCTAACCAATTGAAAGATAAGGCTTGGCATATACATCCGGGGGAGAAGGCCGAGTTTAGCGTGACCCAGGCCCCGCCAAATGCCAAGAACATCCATGCAACCCGCCAGCCCGCGCGACAAGCTCTTTGAGACGCTTCCCGAAGGTCCCCGCACCGGGACCCCGGCCGAGGCCACGCGAGGCGCTTTTGCCCGCACCGGCATCCTGCCGAGCCAGGCCATCCGCGCGCTGATCGCTGCGGGCGAGATCAAGGGCGCGCCCGAGATCGCGCCCGAGCAGATCCAGCCGGCAAGCCTCGATCTCAGGCTCGGCAAGGTCGCCTACCGCATCCGCGCGAGCTTCCTCCCGGGTCCCAACGCCACGGTGCGCGACAAGCTCGAGGCGCTCAAATTCCACGAGATCGATTTGACCAAGGGCGCGGTGCTCGAAGCGGGCTGCGTCTATCTCGTGCCCTTGATCGAGCAGCTCAAGCTCCGCTCGACCATTGCGGGCTTCGCCAACCCCAAAAGCTCGACCGGCCGGCTCGACGTGTTCACGCGGTTGATCGCCGACAATCAGGATAGCTTCGACGCCGTTGAGGAAGGCTATACCGGCCCGCTCTTCGCCGAGATTTGCCCGCGCACCTTCTCCATCAAGGTTCGCTACGGCTCGCGGCTGAATCAGATCCGCTTCCGCCGCCGCGTCGGCCAGCAGCTCGATGCCGACGAGCGGCCGGGCCGCGTGACCGATCGCACTTTGCGCGAGATCCACTGCGATGTGGGCCTCGTCGAGGGCGAGGCAGCCATCCGCGAGGGGCTCAATCTCAGCATCAGCCTCGCGCCCATTCCGCCGTCGGGCCTCGTCGGCTATCGCGCGCGCCGCTACGCGGGCGTGATCGACGTCGATGCGATCGGCGCTTACGACGCCGGCCAGTATTGGGAGGCGGTCAAGCTCGGCGAGGATCGGCGCCTCGTGCTCGATCCCCATGAGTTCTATATTCTCGCGTCGAAGGAGAGCGTCTCGGTGCCGCCGGCTTACGTCGCCGAGATGGCGCCGTTCGATCCCCTGATCGGCGAGTATCGCGTGCACTATGCGGGCTTCTTCGACCCTGGCTTCGGCTATGCCGAAGGCAAGGTGCCGGGCGCCAAGGCGGTGCTCGAGGTGCGCAGCCTCGACATCCCCTTCATCCTGGAGGATGGGCAGATCGTCGGGCGCCTCGTCTACGACAAGCTCACCGACATCCCCGACACGCTATACGGCCAGGGCATCGGCTCCCACTACCAGGCGCAAGGCCTGAAGCTGTCCAAGCACTTCAAGCAGGAATGATCATTTCCGCCGGCGTGCCTGGAGCGGCAGCGGGCGCGTGCCCGCGATCTCGCTGTGCCCCCACTCCGCGAGCGCCCTGACCGCGGGCGCCAGCTTTAGCCCAGCCTTGGTCAAGCAATAGTCGTAGCGGCTGCGCGGCTTTGCCGATGGACGCCGCTCAATGATGCCCCCTTGCTCCAATTGCTTGAGGCGTTGCGCCAGGATGTTTGTCGGGATTCCCTCTCCGGCTGCCGCAAGCTCGCTGTAGCGCGAGCGGCCGAACAGGAGGTCGCGCACGATCAGAAGGCTCCATCTGTCGCCGATGAGATCGAGCGTGCAGGAAAGCGGACAATCCGAGCGCTTCATGCGCTTGGCTTGCGCTCCCTTGATCTTAGTCCGCGTTCTCATGCCACCGTCCCAAATCCTACCACTTGCATTTTGCAAGTAGTGAAATTAGATGCCGTTTTCAATCCAGAGATACGAGGCCGCCATGACGCTTCTGCTAATTGTACTGGTCACGCTGGTCGCCATCTTTGCCGCCAGCTTCGTCGTCGAAGCGCTTCGTCAGCCGCCGGCCGCACCCGACAAGCTCTATTGGGCGCCCAACCTTCCCATCCAGTACACGCAGATCGACGGCAATCGCATTCGTTATATCAAGACCGGTAGCGGACCGAATCTCGTTCTGCTGCATACGCTCAGAACGC
>DFXC01000198.1:0-3451 GCA_002383105.1 Hyphomicrobiaceae bacterium UBA4118 | reverse complement strand
ACGGTTTTTCCGATATTCCGAAAACCGACTATGGCCCCGACTTGTTCGTCAAGGCGGTGGAAGGCTTCCTCGACAAACTCGACCTCAAAGACGTTACGCTTGCCGGAATCTCCATTGGCGGGGTGATCCCGCTTATCATTGCCGCCAAGCAGAATCCCAGGGTGACAAAAGTCATCGCCATCAATCCCTACGATTATGGCAACGGCACAGGGCTCGCCCGCGCCGGTGCGTTTGCGTGGCTGACGGTGAATCTCGGCAAAGTGCCGGTGCTTGGAGAAACCTTGACGCGCCTGCGCAATCCCTATGTGGAGAAGCGCGTCGTCTTAGGCGGCGTTGCCGATCCATCGGCCATCACCCCAGGCTTCGGCGAGCAGGCCAACGCCTCGGGGCGCCGGCCGGGACACTACCAGGCATTTCTAAATCTGCTTCGCCACGCTTATCTCTGGGACGAGCAGCGGCAGCTTTACGGTGAGATCAAAGTGCCCGTGCTCGTCGTCTATGGTGACCACGACTGGTCGCATATCGACGAGCGGCAGCGCACGGTCGCCGCGATCCCGAATGCAAAGATGGAGACCGTTCCCACGGCCGGGCGCTTCCTGTCACTCGATCAGCCGAAGCGTCTCGCCGACCTGATCAAGGCCTTTGCATGACGCGGACCCGGCTCAGCTTTTTCTACCTCGTGGGCTACCTGATCCCTGGCGGCTTGGCCATGGCGTTCGACCCGAGGCTCGCGATGCGCCTCCTGCTCGCCGAGGGCGACTATGGCGACGTCTTCCCACGTCTGGTCGGTCTTCTGCTTCTCGCTCTCGGAATCCTCGTTGCTTGGATGATCGGTGCGCGGGCCGAGCGGATGTATCCGGGCACGCTTGTCGCGCGCGTGGTGATCGTGACGGGACTTATCGGGCTTTATGTCCGCAGCGGCGATCCATTCTTCGTAACGCTGTTTGGTATCGTCGCCTTCGGGTTTCTGCTGACGTTTGGCTGCTATCTAACGGATCGTGCGCGCAAGGGGTCTACGGCTCGCTGAGCGGCCCCGGCCGCCGTGTTCATTCCCCGCCGTTACGCCGAGCAGCTGCCGCCCCCGAGCACGCAGAACGTGGCGCAATGGGGATGGCACAGCTTCACCGCGCCCCTCTCGAACATGCCGCCATCGGCCTGCGCCGCCTGAGCCAACGTGGCGCCCATCTCGAAGGCGGGATCGTAAGGAAGCAGCGTGCAGGGAAGCACCACGGGTGCCGGAGCGCCCTTCCGCTTCACCACCATGCGGCTTGAGGCGCACATCACGTCAGCCGGGCTCTTGCCGAGAATGCCCCAGCAGGCCTCGGTGATCTCCGGCACCTCGGCCGTCACATCCATCTCGGGGAACAGTACGAGCGAGGCGTGATCGTAAGCATCGACCGGCCAGCCCCGCGCGGCGATCAAAGTGGCGTAGCCGGCGCGGGCATCCCTTTCGCTCTCGCCCCAGCAGGTGCGGCCGGCAAGAGCAAGCGCGAAGCCTTCGGCCGCGAGCCAATCAATCCCCTCGACGGTCTTGTCGAAGGTGGCTTCGCCACGCTCTTCCTCGTGCAGGGCCTTGGTGTAATGGTCGAGGCTCACGCGCATGACGAGGCGGCGGCCATGAGCGTCACGGAGCGCGGTGAGGCCTTTGCGGATATGCGGGCGCAGCATTGGCTGCATGGCGTTGGTCAGCACCAGCACCGAAAAGCCGCGCAGAAGCGCGTCGCCGAGCATCGCGACGATATCGGGATTCATGAAGGGCTCGCCGCCGGTAAAGCCGATCTCGCTCACCGGCCACCCGTCGCGGGCGATCTCGTCGAGATAATCGGCAACCTCGGCTCCGGTGATATAGGCAAGCCTATCGTTCTCCGGGCTCGACTCGATATAGCAGTTGCGGCACTCGATATTGCAGAGGCTCCCGGTGTTGATCCACAGGGTGCGCAGCGCCGCAAGCCTCACACGCGCGCGCTTCTCGACTTTGGCGGTCCAGTCCGGATCGGCGAACTTCGCAAGGGAAGGGGCGATGGCGAGCTCGGTCATGCCCCCACTATAATCAAGATTGCCGGGACGCCTTGTAGCGAAGTGCGCTCAGATTTCACGAAGTGGCGAGCCACGATGTGGCAAGCCGCGCCTTTTTGCCGGCAACGCACCGTGCTATGAGTAGCCGGTCGCGGGTGTAGCTCAGTGGTAGAGCAGCAGCTTCCCAAGCTGCGTGTCGAGGGTTCGATTCCCTCTACCCGCTCCAATCTTTCCAAGAGCTTAGGGCAACCGAACGCCAACCCTAAAAGGGGCGTGTCCGCTGAATGTCCGCGTAATCTGTTCGGCGGAGGGCACCGGGGCGGCCAAACGTGGAATGACAAGGCCCGCTGCTGAGAAGACCCGTCGGGAGCTTCGCTACTACACCCGCCGCGCCCCTTCAACCGGGAGGGCATGGCGATGAAGGCGCTTCCTGTCAAAGGCGCTTCTGCCCGCGAGTGGGCCAGTCGCATCGTCGACGCGTGGCGCAAGAGCGTCGAGAGCATCATCGAGACGGGCAGCCTTCTCAACGAGGCCAAGGATGCCTTGCCGCACGGCGAGTGGCTTTCGATGGTCGCGGACCTTCTGCCATTCGGCCCCCGCAAGGCGCAAATGTTGATGGCTATAGCGCGCGATGAGAGGCTCGCAAAAACGCAAACGATTTCGCTTTTGCCGCCCTCGTGGCCGGTGCTCTACGAGCTAACGAAGCTCGACGATCAGAAGTTCGCCGCCATGCTTCGTGAGGGCTCGATCAAGCCCGACATGACGAAGATCGTCGTTGACAGTGAGGCGTGGCTTGCGACGCACCGCAAGTTCGCGCGGATCAAAAACCTACCCAAGAAGGCCAAAAAGGCACCGCCGAAGGGGCTGCCGAAACCGGAGGCCAAGCCCGCCGCGCCGTCGCGACCGCAGCCCCATCGGCGCTGAGACGGCGCAAGACTTGCTCCGCTTCCTCGACCGGCTGGTCGAGCGTCTGCGCGCCATGCCATCAAACATCGCCGTCGCGCCGCGCTTCGCGCTGCTGTCCGAGGACAGGCGCAAGATGGCGGAGCTTGCCACCGAGGCGATCAACGTGCTGTCGCGCATCTATGACGGCGCGTCGCGAGACGGGGGCGGCCTATGATGGACCGGCTCGCTGATCAGCTTATCGAGATCGAGAACCGGGCCGCGCGGCGGGACCGTGAAGCGCGGAGGCGCGCGTTCGCCCTCCCCGCCGGTCGCGTCCGCGACGTCGTGCGCTTCTTCGCCTTCACCTATGGCGACGCCATGCCCGACGACGACGCGGGGCGCGAGGACTTCTTCATCCTCGCCCATCACGTCGCCCGCCTGAACGGCGACCCCGCCCGCAACGTCGAGAGCTACGCCCGCCAGTGGTGAGGCCGGCGGGGGAGTGGCTGTCTCTTATACACATCTGACGCTGCCGGCGATACTCCCTTTG
>DFXC01000030.1 GCA_002383105.1 Hyphomicrobiaceae bacterium UBA4118 | reverse complement strand
AACTTCTCTTCCAGTGCGCCTTAGGGCGTCGGGAGAGCTTGAGGGACCGGCCCTAAGGGCCTTGGGCGCGATCTGCACGATGCGGTAGCCGCGCTCTTTATCGAGGAGGAGCGGTAAGGCCTTCGCCGTCGCCGCCTTCCGGTCGTGGGGCAGCAGGATCCCGCTGCCCTTTTGCTGGAGACGGGCAAGCCGCGCTTCACGATGCTCGGCTCCCGCAAGCGAGAGATGTCCGGTTCCCCGCAACTCTTGGCTCTCCCAAGCCGCATGCCATTTTTGGCTGGAAATTCCACGACAACAAGCGTCTAGTGCCTTTAGGCTGCGCCTGTTGTCGCAGGCCGGAAGCGGCAATCCGCCCGTATCCACGGCGTCCGATTCCCGCTCCCGGATCGCAGCCAACCCCGCTTGAAGCTTTTCAACCCGGCGATCGGACAGGCCATGCAGGACGCCGCAGGCGAGGTCGAGCTGCGCGACGAGGAAGGGGGCATTCGCTCCGATTTCCTGCATGCCGTCACCACCGCACTCGAGGAGAACGACGCCGACAAGGCGCGCGAGCTTACCCTCAAGCTGCACGAAGCCGACCTCGCCGACTTGATCCAGCTGCTCCGCCCCGAGCAGCGCGGGCTCCTCATCGTCACGCTTGGCGACGACTTCAAGGCCGGCGCCCTGCCCGAGCTTGACGAATCGGTGCGCGACCAGGTGATCGAGGCCATGCCGACAGAGCAGGTGGCCGAGGCCCTGCAGCAGCTCGACTCCGACGAAGCCGTCTATCTGATCGAGGACCTCGACAAGCAAGACCAGTCGGACATCCTTGCCAAGCTTCCGTCCTTCGAGCGTGCGGCGCTCGAGCGGAGCCTCGAATATCCCGAGGACTCCGCCGGCCGCCTCATGCAGACCGATCTCATCGCCGTGCCGCCGTTCTGGTCGGTGGGGCAGACGATCGACTATATGAGCGAGGCCGACGACCTTCCCGACCGCTTCTACGAGGTGTTCGTGGTCGATCCCGCCTACCATCTGATCGGCTCGATCGCGCTCAATCGCCTGCTTCGCTCCAAGCGCACAGCCACGATCGAATCCATCACCGACCGCGACATCCACCCGATCGATGTCGAGGCCGACCAGGAGGCGGCGGCGCGCGAGTTCGAGCGCTACAATCTGACCTCGGCGCCGGTGGTCGACGCCGATCAGCGGCTGGTAGGGGTAATCACCGCCGACGACGTGGTCGAGGTCGTGCAGGAGGAGGCCTCGGAGGACATCCTGCGCATGGGTGGCGTCGCCGGAGAGTCGGTCGCCGACACCGTGTGGGAGACGACGCGACGCCGCTTCACCTGGCTCCTGGCCAATCTCGCCACCGCCATTCTGGCCTCGCTGGTTATCAGCCTGTTCGACGCTACCATCGAGCAGATGGTGGCGCTTGCCGTGCTGATGCCCATCGTCGCCTCGATGGGCGGCAATGCCGGGACGCAGACCATGACGGTCGCCGTGCGGGCGCTCGCCACGCAGGACCTCGGCGCCGCCAATGCGATGAGAGTCATCGGTAGGGAGACGGCGGTCGGCATCCTCAACGGAGTGCTGTTTGCCGTGATCATGGGGGCAATCGTCTATTTCTGGTTCGGCAGCGATCAGCTCGGTCTGGTGATCGGGGTCGCCATGATCGTCAATCTTTTCGCGGCGGCCTTGGCCGGCATTCTCATTCCGCTCGGCCTCGACGCGCTCGGGCTCGATCCGGCGATCGCATCCGGCGTGTTCGTGACGACGGTCACCGACGTGGTCGGCTTCTTCGCCTTTCTCGGCCTGGCCGCAATGTGGTTAGTTTAGGCGGGGTAGGGGGCCCCTAAATGTTCTTCTATCTCGCCAAAGCGCTGTGGTTCCTGTTGCAGCCGTCGACGCTGATCGCGCTTCTCATCGGCTACGGCGCCATTCTGATCTGGACTGGCTGGGCGCGGTGGGGGCGGCGGTTCGTGACGGCGGGCGCCATCCTCCTGTTGATCGCGGGACTTTCGCCGCTGGGTAACGCCTTGATCCTGCCGCTCGAAAATCGCTTCCCACGGGCAAATCTCGACGATCCGCCGCCGCCTACCGGCTTCATCCTTCTCGGCGGCGCCGAGGACAGGCTGGTCGGCACCGCACGCCATGCGCCGACCCTGAACGAGGCGGGCGAGCGTTTGGTGGAGGCCGCCATCCTCGCGGGGCGCTTCCCGGAGGCTAAGATCGCCTTTTCCGGCGGCGATGGCGGCATCCTTTACAAGTCTGACAGCGAGGCGTCAGGGGCGGCTGAGCTGCTCACGGCGCTCGGCGTCCCCCGCGAGCGGCTGATCCTCGAAGCCAATGCCCGCGATACCTACGAGAACGCGGCCTTCCTCAAGGAGGAGCTCAATCGGCAGGGCGATCTCGCTCCCGGCAAGCGATGGCTGCTGATCACCTCGGCCTATCACATGCCGCGCGCCATGGGAGCCTTCCGTAAGGCGGGCTTCGACGTCGAGCCCTGGCCGGTGGATTATCGGACTCGGGGCGCCGCCGATCTGACGCGCCCCTTCGACAAAGTGTCGGAAGGCTTGCGCCGGGTTGATGTCGCCGCGCGCGAATGGGTGGGGCTTCTCGCTTATTGGCTGAGGGGTCGGAGCGATGCGCTGTTTCCGGCGCCGCTCCCGCGCTCTGTGGCCGGCTGCGACTTGGCCCAGCCCGGAGCTAGTCCGTCTGACAGCCCGCCAGCATCCCCATGTCGACCCAATCCTTGAGATAGGTCGCGGCGCGGAGCTCGGCCCCGTCCTCGCCGGCGAAGGTCGCCACCATCTCGCAGAGCACGCCGAAGCGAACGCCCTTCGCCGCCTCGTTCCACATCATCGCTTCCTCGGTCGAAAGCGACCTGAAGCGCGCCATGAAATCCTGCCGCCAGACGACGATGGCTTGCGGCTCGGGTAGGGCTTTCGGCTTCGGCGGCGCCGTCTCGTTCTTGAGCGCCGACCAGATATCGGCTGCGTTGGTCGCAAAGGTGAGGCGGATCGCCGTGGGGTTGGGTCCGAGAGCTATGAGCACGTGCACGGGCATCGAGAGCAATGCGCACGGAGTAAACGGCAAATGAGAGAGCCGTCTGATGCTTGAGGGAAATTTCGGGCCCGATCCGGAAGGTTGCGGCCGGGGCCCAGGTTTTCTCTGTGGCCAATTTCGGGGATCACACTGGAGCTGGAGAGCAACGTTTCCAAGCTTGCATCGGCGGAGGCCTATTTCTATTAAGGTCAGTTGAAACTGCCAGCTAGCAAGCGAAACACGCTAGGGCCAGATTCATCGACGGCACGCCAAATTGCCCCGATATTCTCGCCTTCGAGATGCTGACGATCAATCGATCCATCCCCTCGGAGATCCAAGACATGAACCTCAACAAAGATCTTTTCAATCTAGTGGTCGTGGCTGCAGCAGTGGCCGCGGTAACGGCGGCTGGCACGAGCTATCTCGTCCTCCGCTACGCCCCATTAGGAATGGGCACCGGGCCCGTGTCGGCTGACCAAGCCCGCGTCGAGCAGATCACGCGCGACTACCTCACCAAGAACCCCGGCGTCCTGGTCGAGATGGCGACCGAGCTCGATAAACGCCAGGCCGCCAAGCAGGGCGCGCAGCAGCAAAATGTCATCTCCGAAAATGCCGATGCGCTCTTCCGGTCTCCGCTTTCCCACGTGGCCGGCAATCCCAATGGCGACGTGAGCGTGGTTGAGTTCTTTGACTATAACTGCCCCTTTTGCCGCCGGGCGCTCCCCACCGTGGTCAAGCTCGTTAACGACGATGGAAAGGTCCGGCTGGTGCTGAAGGAGTTGCCAATCCTCAGCGATGATTCCGTAGCGGCGGCCAAGCTTGCGCTCGCTTCGAACAAGCAGGGCAAATATTTCGAGATGCATCAGAAGCTGTTATCCGAGCCCGGCAAGGCCAACAAAGAGAAGGCTTTGCAGGTCGCCGAGGAGCTTGGCCTCGACGTCGATCAGCTCCAAAAGGACGCGGAAGACCCCGACATCAAGAAGGCCCTCGACGAGGCCAAGGACCTTGCCAATAAGCTCAATTTGAAGGGGACGCCGCTTTATCTGATTGGCGATCGGATGGTGTCCGGCGCCCCAGATGACCTCTTCGACCAGCTCAAGGCTAAGGTCGCCGAGATCAGGGAGAAGGGTTGCGCAAGCACCTGCTGACTTCGCCTCCGGCGGTAGAGACCAGGGTCATTGCCAAAATAAAAAAGAGCGGAGCGCAAATTGGCATCTGCACCCAGCTCAGAGGTGGCCAGGTCATCCCTTGGCTCTCTTCCCGGCCTTGGTCTCCTTTAGGCTGGTACGCTTAATGGCCGCACTCGCTCAAACTCCAAAGCTCCCATCGCTCAGAGGGGAGGGAGCTCGTCACCCGTAAGGAGCAGAATTCCCATCCGCTTCCGCTTCCCCCATTCGCCGTAAGTTAGCTTCGG
>DFXC01000094.1:7559-10644 GCA_002383105.1 Hyphomicrobiaceae bacterium UBA4118 | reverse complement strand
GCTTGCGCCATAAATTGCTTCTTGGCGCCTGCGGCCTGCGCCGCGTCGGCCTTGCGCGCATAGGCTGCCGCGATCTGGCGGTAGCCCATGGCCGATGAGTCCTCGCGCGCCAGCGCCGTGCGCAGGTTGGTGATGGCCTCATCGACCAGCTTGGGATCGTTGGTACCGAGCAGCGCCTGCCCCAGCATGACGCGGATGAGCGGCTCATTGGGGGCCAGTGTTACCGCCTCGCGTAGCGGCACAACCGCGGCCGCCGGATTGCCGCTCTCGAACAGGAATTGACCCTTGATCTCGTAGAAATAGGGCCAGTCGGGCTTGGCGGCGATGAGCGCGTCGATCTGCGGCATGGCCGCCTGCACGCCGGATTGGCGGTAGGTGGCGATCGCCCTCGCATAGAGCGCTGGCATCGACACATCGGTTTTCGGATAGCGGTTGAACAAGGTCTGCGGCTGATCGAGGAAGCCGTAGAGCTTCGCCCGCACCATGTCGTGCCGGAACTGCAGCTCGGGCGGATCGACATTGTTGTAATAGGGGCTCGAGGTGACGAGCTCTTTGAGCTGCTCCAGGCGCTGTTGCGGCATCGGGTGGGTCTGCAGATAAGGATTGATGCCCTGCACGCCGAGCAGCTTGTTGGCCATGGTCTCGAAGGTGTCGACCATGCCGCGCCCGGATTGCTTGGTGGCGTTGAGAAAGGTCACGCCAGCCTGGTCGGCGGAGGATTCTTCGTCTTGCCGGTAGGCGAGCACGCTCCGCATGGCGGCGTCCTGGCCCCCATACGCCACCCCCATGCCAGCCTGTCCGATGCCGGGGGCGCCGCCGAAGGCGCCGGCCGCCATGGCGGCAAGGCCGAGAAGCTGGAGCATGAGCGCCGCCGATTTCGCCTTCGAGATCTGCGTGCGGAGCCGGGCGAGGTGGCCGCCGGTGATATGGCCGCTCTCATGCGCGATGACCCCGATGACCTCATTGGGCGTCTTGGCGTTCATCAGCGTGCCGGCATGGATGAACATATTGTGCCCGTCGACGACGAAGGCGTTGAAGCTCTGGTCGTTGACGATGTGGATCTCAATGGCTTGCGAGCCGAGGCCCGCGGCGTTGAAGATGGGCTTGGCATAGGCGCGGATCAGCGCTTCCGTCTCGGCGTCGCGGATGAGCCCTGCGGCCTCCGCCGAAGTCGAGGTGAGAAGCGCTGCGGCAAGCCCCGTTACGAATCCCGCGCGGAGCCACCGCGGGGCTCGATGGGGTCGGGATTGAGCCAGAGCAGGCATGGGTCGTCTTGATCGTATATGCTCAGCGAAGTCTGGGCAAAGATGCCGGTTCTTGGCGCCGTCATCCGGCGCTGGCGACACGCTGGCCAGCCACCAGCCACGTCTTTGCCAATCCTCGCTTGATTGGCTTTTGAATACGGCGACAACGTGACAGCCTCCCCCGCGACAGCATCAAGAAACTGCGAGGTACCGCCCGTGAACGAGGCGCAAGCGGTCAGGCTGAGGCCCAAAGTGCTGCCGCGCCCGCTCGCCAAGCGGTGCGTCATCGATCCCTTCATCGTCATGGACGTGATGGCCGAGGCCAACGCGCGGGCCAAGACCGGCGAGGACATTTCTCGCCGCCCCATCTCGCAGGTCGCGGCGCTCGGCGCCTTCGATGGGCTGGAGGAGCTCGAAGAGATCAAGGCGGTCTATGCGCGAAACCGCGCCATGCTGTTCGAGGAGCTGCCGCGCGCGGGCCTTTCCGCCATCCTTCCTGCCGACGGAGCCTTCTATCTTTACGCCGATGTAAGCCTCTTCACGGCCGACAGCGAAGCCTTCGCCAAGGCCATGCTCAAGGATATCGGGGTGGCGGTGACGCCGGGCATCGACTTCGATCCCGAGCGGGGCCGAAGCTATTTGCGGTTCTCTTATGCGGGGCCTGAGCCTCGGATGCGCGAGGCGGCATCGGGGACTGGCTCAAAACGAGATAAAGCAGGGAAGCGCGAGCGTCGCGCTTCCCTAATTGATTAGCGCCGCCACCAGCCCTTGCGGGGGGGAGTTGCCTCTTGCTCCACTTCGCTTTCAACTCTTGTGGGCGCCGGCTCCTCTCTGGCCGAGGTGACGCCGGCGAACATGGGCTCGGCATCGCGCACCGGGCGCTCGGGCGCTTCGCGGCCGAATTCCTCATCCCGCCGCGGCTTGCTCTCCCGGACAGCGCCGTTCTGCCGGTCTTCACGCGGAGACGGCGCGGGCGCCTCACCCGCATGAGCCTCAGCCTGCGGGCCCTCTCGCCCACGCGGCTCGGCGCGCATCGCGCTCGGCGCTCCCGCCTCTCCGGGTGCGCGCTCTGGGCGCTGGCCCGACCGTCCGCGGCGTCCGCCGCGGCGTCCTCTCCGGCGCGGTCCCTTGCGAGCTTGCGCGCCTGCCTCGGAACCCGCTTCTCGACTTCCGGCCTCCTCGGCCATGCTCTCGCCGGCTGGCTCTTCGTCCTCCTGCTCGGGCGCCTCACGGGGGGCCGACCGATGAGCCTCGGCGCTTCCCTCAGGGTGGCGCTTCCGGCGCCTCCGTCTTGAGCGGCGTCGGCTCTGGTCGCCTTCCCCCTCGGCGGCCTCGGCGTCGGCATCGGCAGAAGCGGCAGGGGACGGGGCAGAAGCAGAGGTCGAGGCAGGGGGAAGGGGCGTCTCATGATGATGCGCCCAGTCCATATGCACCACGGCGCCACCGCCATTCGCCATCTCGCCTTCCGCGGCACGCTCGATAACGAATTGCGAGACGTGCATCTCCTCATCGGCGGTGACCGTGATGGGAATGCGATAGCGCAGCTGGATATCATTAAGATGCGCGCGCTTCTGATTGAGGATGTAGAGGGCGACCTCGACCGCGGTGGTGGCGACGAGGGGCACCACGCCGTCGGTGATGAGCCGGTCCTCGATGGAGCGCAGGATGTCGAGCGAGACCGATTCGATGGAGCGCACGATGCCGGTGCCCGTGCACATGGGGCAAGGCTTGGTCGAGCCTTCGAGCATGCCCGTTCTGAGCCGCTGCCGCGACATTTCGAGCAGGCCGAAATGGCTGATGCGCCCCACTTGGATGCGGGCGCGGTCGTTGCGCAAGGATTC
>DFXC01000094.1:2450-7266 GCA_002383105.1 Hyphomicrobiaceae bacterium UBA4118 | reverse complement strand
GCAAGGTCGCGCAAGCGGAGCTGCCGGGCTATCTCCTCGGCGGCCTCGAGGTTGGTCTTGAGCGCGGTGTCCTCGATATTGTGCTCGCGGGTCGCCTTGCCGGAGTTCACGTCGACGGCGACCAGCGCCTCGGTCTGATTGATGACGATATAGCCGCCGGACTTCAGCACCACCTGCGGCGAGAACATCGCCGCGAGCTGGCGCTCTACCTGATAGCGGATGAAGACGGGCTCGGGCTCCTTGTAGGGCTTCACGTTCTTGGCATGGCTCGGCATGAGCATGCGCATGAAATCCTTGGCCTCGCGATAGGCATCGTCGCCGGCAACCAGCACCTCGTCGATGTCCTTGTTGTAGAGGTCGCGGATCGAGCGCTTGATCAGGCTGCCTTCCTCATAGACGAGGGCGGGCGCCGTCGATTTCAGCGTGAGGTCGCGGACGTTCTCCCACAGCCGCAAGAGATAGTCGTAGTCGCGCTTGATCTCGGTCTTGGTGCGCTGGGCGCCGGCGGTGCGGATGATGAGCCCCATGCCTTCCGGCACTTCGAGCTCGCCCGCGATCTCGCGCAAGCGCTTGCGGTCGGTGGGTTGGGTGATCTTGCGCGAGATGCCGCCGCCCCGTGCCGTATTGGGCATGAGCACGGTGTAACGGCCGGCAAGCGACAGATACGTGGTCAGGGCCGCGCCTTTATTGCCACGCTCTTCCTTCACCACCTGCACGAGAATGATCTGGCGGCGCCGGATCACCTCCTGGATCTTGTAGGGGCGTCCGCGCCGGCGCCGCGTTCGCTCGGGCACCTCCTCCAACGCGTCCTCAGAGCCCACCGATTCGACGGTCTCGGTGGCGACATCACCGATGCCCTCTTTCATGGACACCGGCTGGCCGACGGTCTCTGCCGGGTCGGCATCGTCCTCGTCGTCCTCGTCGTCCTCGGGCGCTGAGCGCGTCCCTGTGCGCTCAACCGTTTCGACCTCGGCCTCTTCGGCCCGCTCAGCGAGCTCGGAGACCTCATGGATCAGGTCGGCCTGCTCGAGCACGACGGTCGTGCCCGCCTCGCGTGAAGCGGTCTCGCCGTCCTCCTCGAGCGGATCGGATCTCTCTCTGCGCTCGGTTGCGCCGACGGAAGCTCCCGCAGCCTCAGGGCGCGGCATGTCTTCTCTGCGCGGCAGCCCCTCATGGCGTCCGCGGCCGCGTCTGCCGCGCCTGCGGCGGCGTCCTGCCGCGGCGTCGTCCTCTGCAGCCTCTGCGGCAGAGGCGCGGCTCTCTTCCTCGGCCTCGGCCTCAAGCAGCGCCTTACGGTCGGCAACCGGGATCTGGTAATAGTCGGGATGAATTTCGGTAAAGGCTAAGAAGCCGTGGCGGTTGCCGCCGTAATCGACGAAGGCCGCCTGTAGCGACGGCTCGACGCGCGTGACTTTGGCGAGATAAATGTTGCCGCGTAGTTGCTTCTTATTCGCTGATTCGTAGTCAAATTCCTCGACGCGATGACCCTTTACGACGACCACCCGGGTTTCCTCCGGGTGCGCCGCATCGACCAGCATTTTGCTTTGCATGTTGATTGTTCTCCGCCGCGCGGGACGGGAAGGGCGGGACGTTAGACCGCCGCACTGGGCCCGGGGCCCGCGCGCGCCAATGACCAATAGACCATGATTCGCTGCGACGACCCATGAGCGGCCGGATATTTCGGCCACGGGGCACGGCCATCGGTGGCCGGCACGTGATCAGCTTGTTTGGCAAAGCCCGGCCATTTCCGTGGCTTAGCCGAATGCTCTGACCCTGCATCGCAGTCCTCATCACCGCGTTCAAGCCGCGGCTTGAGAAGTTTCCAACTGACGGCCGTCTGTCACCTGACCGTCGCTTCTTTCTGCGTTCCGGCCGTTCGAATAAGGCCAGGACCGCGCGAAACAATTCCGCCCGTATCGCCGTTTGGCGTCCAAGGGCTATGGCTCTGATGCGAGCCTGACCCTTATTACGGGCTTGGCGGGAGATTTGGCAAGCCTCTCGGGAGGCTTCGCCGCCAAAGGGTCACAAGAGTCGCTTAACCAGGCGTGGTTAAGATTTGGGCGAGTTCAAGCCATTTTTGGCGCATCACGGCCACGTGGTGCAGCCCAGCCCGGCGCCCGGCGACTTTGAAAAAACCCGCTTAAGCGTCGATCGAGTGGGGGACGATGCGAGCAGTGCGTGCCTTGGCAGCGACCGCGCCGGCAGGGGCCATCGCCTTTGCCCTCATGGTCGTGTCCGTCGGCCTGTTGGGATTTGCAGCCTATGCCGGGTCAAATCCTGCGGTCGCCAACGACGCGCGCGTTGCCGGCGACCGGGAGCGCACGCGCTTCATCGCCGATCTGTCGAAGAAGGTGGATGTTCACGTCTTCTCCCTCGGCAACCCTTATCGGGTCATCGTCGATGCCCCCGACGTGAACTTCCAGATGCCTGACGGCATCGGCAAGGAGAAGAGGGGCCTCGTCACCGCTTACCGCTACGGACTGTTCGCGCCGGGGAAATCGCGCATCGTCATCGACGTGAGCGGTCCCTTTCTCATCGACAAGGCCTTTGTGCTCGAGCCGCGCGACGATCAGCCCGCGCGCCTCGTGATCGACCTCGTTCCGACCGACGAGAAGACGTTTCTTGCCAAGCTCAAAGAGGCGAAGCCGCCGCAGGCCCAAGACGGGGGAGCGGGCGTTCCGCCGCAAGCCGCATCGCGGCCCCCCGATGCGAAGCCCGTGGTAGTGCTCGATCCCGGCCATGGGGGCGTCGATCCCGGTACGAGCAGCGCAAGCGGGATCACCGAGAAGGACGTGGTCTTGGCCTTCGCTAAGACGCTCAAGGCCAAGCTCGATGCCGTGGGACGCTACGAGGTCTATCTTACCCGCGACTACGATACCTTTCTGCCGTTACGCGAGCGGGTGGAGTTTGCCCAGAGAAAGGGGGCCGGGCTCTTCCTCTCGATCCATGCCGACTACTTCCCGAAGCAGACCGACAAGGCCACCGGTGCCACCGTCTATACCTTGTCGGAGCAGGCCTCCGACGAGGAGGCGAGGGAGCTTGCCACCAAAGAGAACTTCTCCGATGCGCTCGCCGGCGTCGAGCTGCCGGGCGATTCCGACGAGGTGGTGGCGAACATCCTGATCGATCTTGCGCAGCGCGAGACGCAGAACCGCTCGGTGGTCTTCGCCCGCTCCATCGTCGGCGAGCTGGCCGGCAGCCTGCATACGAAGAAGTTGAGGTCGGCGGGCTTTCGCGTGCTGAAGGCACCTGACATCCCCTCGGTGCTGCTCGAGGTCGGCTTCTTGAGCAACCCCGACGATGAGAAGCATCTCACCTCGGACGCCTGGCGCGACCGGATGGCCGACCAGATCGTCGGCGCCATCGACAGCTATTTTGCCAAGCGCGTTGCGCGCGTGCCGTTCTGAAATTCACCAACCCCTCGCGATCCTGCCCGCAGCCTTCGATTTTCGGCGACGGCAGCTTCTTGTTGCCATAATCTTGGCTAGGGTTGCCTCGGGTGCCCCGCGCGACTAGAAGCGGGGACGGGACGGAGCTGAACCATGGACATTACGGCTCCAGTCAAGCCGCCGGAGCAACGGCGGCGCCGCCGTCGCGGCGGATTTTTCCTGCGCTTCCTCGGCTTCATGTTCGCCGCCAGCATGATTGCGTTCATCGCCGTCGCCGGCGCTGCCGCCTTCGTGCTGTGGAAGGTTTCGCAGGAGCTGCCGGACTACGAAGTGCTCGCCAAATACGAGCCTCCGGTGATGACCCGCATCCACGCCAATGACGGCGCCCTGATTGCCGAGTTCGCCCGCGAGCGACGCATCTACGTGCCCATCACGGCCATTCCCCAATGCGTCATCCAAGCCTTCATCTCTGCCGAGGACAAGAATTTCTATCAGCATGGCGGCCTCGATATTCAGGGCATCATCCGCGCCGTCGTCACCAATATGAGCAATGTGCAGTCGGGGCGGCGCGTCGTCGGCGCCTCGACCATCACCCAGCAGGTGGCCAAGAACTTCCTCCTGTCGAGCGACCAGACGGTTGAGCGCAAGTTGAAGGAGGCGATCCTTGCCATTCGCATCGAACGCGCCTTCACCAAGGAGCAGATCCTCGAACTCTATATGAACGAGATCTATCTCGGCGCGGGCGCCTACGGCGTCGCTGCTGCGGCGCAGACCTATTGGGACAAGGCGCTGAGCGAACTCACGCTTGCTGACTGCGCCTATCTCGCCACGCTGCCCAAGGCGCCGAGCAACTACGATCCGTTCAAATTCCCCGATCGCGCCGTCGCGCGCCGCAACTGGGTCATCGACCGCATCGTCGAGAATGGCTTCGCCACCGCCGATGAAGGCGAGAAGGCGAAGGCCACGCCACTCGGCGTCACTAAGCGCGCCACCGGGCCCAAGATCTTCGCCTCGGAGTTTTTCGCCGAGGAGGTGCGTCGCGAGATCATCGATCTTTACGGCGAGGATCGGCTTTACGGCGGCGGTCTGTCGGTGCGCACCACGCTCGATCCAGCGCTGCAGAGCACTGCCCGCAAGGCCCTCGTCAACGGGCTGGTCGGCTACGACCAGAGCCATGGCGGCTGGCGCGGACCGGTGAAGCAGATCGAGATCAAGGGCGATTGGGGCAAGACGCTCGCCGCCATGCCGGTGTGGTCTGACATCGATCCGTGGCGCCTTGCCGTCGTGCTTGAAGCCAGCAAGGATAAGGCCGTGGTCGGCTTGCGTCCCGGCCGGACGCCGACCGGCGTGCTGGTGAAGGAGCGCGAGACGGGTGTCGTTCCCTTCGAGGAAGTGAAATGGGCGCGGCCTAAGCTCGCCAGAGGCCT
>DFXC01000094.1:0-2179 GCA_002383105.1 Hyphomicrobiaceae bacterium UBA4118 | reverse complement strand
CCACCCAGCCGTCGCAAGAGGACCTCAAAGGGCAATGGTCGCTGGTGCAGCCTCCCGACGTCGGGGGAGCGCTGATCGCCATGGATCCCCATACCGGCCGCGTGCTGGCCATCGTCGGCGGCTTCAGCTTCGCCCAAAGCCAGTTCGATCGCGCGACCCAGGCGCGACGTCAGCCAGGTTCCTCGTTCAAGCCCTTCATCTATACGACCGCCATCGACAACGGCTACACGCCGTCCAGCATCATCGTCGACGGCCCAATTTGCCTCGATCAAGGGGCGGGCATGCCGCAATGGTGCCCGAAGAACTACGAAGCCGGCTCGGCGGCTGGGCCTTCCACCTTGCGCTTCGGCGTTGAGCATTCGCGCAACTTGATGACCGTGCGGCTGGCGAGAGACATGGGCATGCCGATCATCGCCGAATATGCGAGGCGTTTCGGCGTTTACGATAATCTGATGCCGGCCCTGTCCATGGCGCTTGGCGCCGGTGAGACCACCCTGATGCGCATGGTGAACGGCTATTCCATGCTTGCCAATGGCGGCAAGCAGGTGAAGGCGACCTTGATCGATCGCATCCAGGATCGCTACGGCCGGACGATTTGGAGCCACGACACCCGCAAATGCCCGGATTGCACGGCGCGCGAATGGACCGGTCAAAACGAGCCCGAGCTCGTCGACGATCGTAAGCAGATCATCGACCCCATGACCTCCTACCAGATCATCGAGGTCATGGAAGGCGTCGTCCAGAGCGGCACGGCGCAGAAGCTCAAGGTCCTGAACCGGCCAATCGCGGGCAAGACCGGCACCACCAACGACGAGAAGGATGCCTGGTTCATCGGCTTCACGCCCGACCTCGTGGTCGGCGTGTATATCGGCTACGACAATCCGGCGCCCATGGGACATGGCATGACCGGCGGCATGCTCGCTGCTCCCGTCGTCCGCGACTTTATGAGGGTGACGCTTGCCGACCAGCCTGCGGTCCCGTTCCGTGCTCCCCCCGGCATCAAGATTATCCGCGTCAACCACAAGACCGGCCTGCCTGCCGCCCCCGGCGACAAGACCGCCATCTTGGAGGCGTTCAAGCCGGGTCAGGAACCGGAGGGCTCGGTCATCGGGGGCGAAGGCGACGGTGGCGACGTCGCGGCCGGCGATTACGGTGCAGCCCCACCGCCTGAAGGTCCGCCTCCAGCGGCGCGCCCGAGTCCGCCCCCCGGCAACGACCATGCTTTGACATCGGGTACCGGCGGCCTCTACTAGACCCCATATCAGGTGGGTAGGCGCCGGGCGGGCTCTCTCGTCTGCGCCCTCATTCCGTTTCTAAGCTTCATCAGAGGAAGCGATGCACGCCGAAACCGAGTCGGTCGTCAACGACATCAGAGAGTCCCTGTCCCTGCTCAGGAGGCATCTTTGACCCTGACCGGGCCAAGGCGCGGCTCGCCGCGCTAGACCGCGAGGCTGAGGCGCCGGACTTCTGGAACGACTCCCGCCGCGCCCAGAGCCTGATGCGCGAGCGCCAGCAGCTCGAGACGTCGCTCGGCAGCTTCGAGCGCATTGCCCGCGAGCTCGATGACCATGTCGCGCTGGCAGCCCTCGGCGAGGAGGAGGGCGACGAGAGCGTCGTCGCCGAGGCCGAGACCGCGCTGAAGAAGCTTCGGCAGGAGGCCCATACCCGCGAGGTCGAGGCGCTGCTGTCCGGCGAGGCCGACGCCAATGACGCCTATGTCGAAATTCATGCCGGCGCCGGCGGCACCGAGAGCCAGGACTGGGCGCAGATGCTCGAGCGCATGTATGTGCGCTGGGCGGAAGGCCGCGACTACAAGGTCGAGATCATCGGCGAGCATTATGGCGAAGAGGCCGGCGTCAAGGCGGCGACCGTGCTCGTCAAGGGCGCTAACGCCTATGGCTGGCTCAAGACCGAGTCGGGCGTGCACCGGCTGGTGCGGATCTCGCCCTTCGATTCCAACGCGCGCCGGCACACGAGCTTTGCCTCCGTCTCGGTGTACCCCGCCATCGACGACACCATCGAGATCGACATCGACGAGAAGGACGTGCGCATCGACACCTATCGGTCATCGGGCGCCGGCGGCCAGCACGTCAACACTACCGATAGCGCGGTCCGCATCACCCACCTGCCGACCGGCATCGTCGTGTCGATGCAGAACGAGAAGTCGCAGATCCAGAAC
>DFXC01000051.1:12169-29317 GCA_002383105.1 Hyphomicrobiaceae bacterium UBA4118 | reverse complement strand
GCATCCTTGCCGAGCTCGAGGCGGCTTCATCAGCGAGGAATCGGGAAGCGCGCCGATACGCACCGAGACATCGAGGTTCTCCTCGGCCAGATCGACCACCCGATCGACCAGCAACAGGCGGAGCGTGACGCGCGGAAAAGCCTTGAGGAACTCGGTCGCGACCGGCAGCGCGTGCAGCCGGCCGAACACGACCGGCGCGGTGATTGCGAGTTCGCCTTGGGGCTCCCCCTGCTCTCCGGCGATGCGCAATGACTGCATCAGCTTCGGCGCGCTGTCGCCCGCGGATCGATGGGTCTATCCCGGCGGCAAGGCCCAGCAGCGCATCGCGGTGCGGCCGCGGCTCATCGTCAACACGGCCGAGGCTGCCATCGATGCCGCCAAGGCAGGGCTCGGCATCACGCGGGTGCTGTCCTATCAGGCCGCACGCAGCGTGGCCGACCGGTCGCTCCGCTTGATCCTTGAGGATTTCGAGCCCGAGCCGATTCCGGTCAGCCTGCTCCACCGCGAGGACCGCTTGCCGCAGGCCAAGGTGCAGAGCTTTATCGCTTACGCGGCGCCACGCCGGCGTCAGGCCTTGAAGTCGGGGGCGCTATGACCTCCGGAGCTCCGCGGTCCAGGGTCTTAAGCGTGCCTAGTACAGGCACTCTTGGTAACGGCGCCACCAATAGGGACTGCCGGTGATGATTGCTTCGCGCCTCAGCCAGCCGCAGTCGCCGTAACCGTTATAGGCATAGTACCCACCGCCGTACCAGAACGGGGATCCGACGATGAACCGGTTGTGGTGATGGTGATCGTGATTGTGATCCCAATTCCCATTCCAATTGCCGTTCCAATTGTTCCCGGCGACGCGTCCATGCCGGCTAGGGCCGCCATCGAAGTCGCCACCTCTCGCCATATGGCCCATATGGCCGCCGCCGTCGAAATCGCCACCGGAGCGGCTTGCAAAGGAACGACCCATATGGCCGCCGCCGCCCATGTGGTCGCCGCCGCCGCCGCCCATCCGGCTGGCCATGCTCATTCCGCCGCCGCCCATGTGGCCGCCGCCCATTCCGCCCATATGGCCACCGCCACCGCCACCGCCGCCGCCGCTCCTCACGAGCTCGACCATGCCGGTCGTGGACTTCAGGTCAAAGGTGGGGCCTGCCTTTGCAGGCAGCTGTGTCGCCGCCAGTAAAGCCAGACTGCTCGCGAGAGCAGTTATCGTCATCGAGTACCGCATCAGGAGTTTCCTTTCGTAGATGGTTGGCGCCGCTCCAGGGGACGAACGGCGTGCTTCTGCTAGTAGAAATGCGGTCCTCGGCCCGTTGTTCCGACAAAGAAAATCGCCCGTGACGGACGCTCGCGGGGGAGGCTTTGCCTTCCAACACTTTGCGAACCGCTTCCCATTGCCTTCCCAAGTTCACGATAAGGTGATATTGGAGACCGCCAACCGGTGGCTGCCTTGAGGCTAAGTGCTGCCGCCCGCAAGATGAGGTTGGCTAATGCCCGAAGGGCAGACCCCCGATAATAAGAAACACTTCCCCGACAGCGCCGTCGCGCTCACCTTCGACGACGTGTTGATCCGGCCGGCCGCCTCCAACGTGCTGCCGAACGAGGTCGACGTCTCATCCCGCGTCACCCGCTCGATCTCCCTACATGTCCCGGTCATCTCCTCGGCCATGGACACCGTCACCGAGGCGCGGCTCGCGATAGCCATGGCGCAAGCCGGCGGCATCGGGGTGATCCACCGTAACCTCGCCCCCGACGCCCAGGCCGCCCAGGTGGCCCAGGTGAAGAAGTTCGAGTCCGGCATGGTGGTGAACCCGGTCACCATCAACCCGCAAGGAAGCCTCGCTGACGCGCTCAAGCTCATGGCCGACCATCAGATCTCCGGCATCCCGGTGGTCGAGTCGGCCGGCAATGGCGGGCGCGCGGGGAAGCTCGTCGGCATCCTCACCAATCGCGACGTGCGCTTCGCCACCAACCCGAAGCAGAGGGTGGCGGAGCTGATGACCAAGGACAATTTGATCACCGTCACGGAGAGCGTCGGAATGGAGGAGGCGAAGCGCCTACTCCACAAGCACCGTATCGAAAAGCTCCTCGTCGTCGATGACGCCTATCGCTGCATCGGGCTGATCACGGTGAAGGACATCGAGAAGGCGAGGGCGCATCCCAACGCCTGCAAGGACGAGCAGGGGCGCTTGCGCGTGGCGGCGGCGACGAGCGTGGGCGACGAAGGGCTTGCCCGCGCCGAGCGGCTGATCGATGCGGGCGCCGACCTGATTGTGGTCGATACCGCGCACGGACACTCGGCGCTCGTGCTCGACGCAGTGCGCCGCATCAAGCGGCAGTCGAATGCGGTGCAGGTGCTGGCCGGCAACGTGGCGACGGGGGACGGCACCAAGGCGCTGATCGATGCCGGTGCCGATGCCGTAAAGGTAGGCATCGGGCCGGGCTCGATCTGCACCACCCGAATCGTGGCCGGGGTGGGCGTGCCGCAATTCACCGCGCTGGTCGAGGCGGTCGAGGTGGCGCGGAAAAGCGATATCCCGGTGATCTCCGATGGCGGCATTAGATATTCGGGAGACCTTGCCAAGGCGCTCGCGGCAGGAGCGGACTGCGTGATGCTCGGATCGCTGCTGGCGGGCACCGACGAGAGCCCGGGCGAGGTCTTTCTCTATCAGGGCCGCTCGTATAAGGCCTATCGCGGCATGGGCTCGATCGGCGCCATGGCGCGCGGATCCGCCGACCGCTATTTCCAGCAGGACATCAAGGACGCGCTCAAGCTCGTGCCCGAGGGCATCGAGGGGCAAGTGCCCTATAAGGGCCCGGTCGGAAGCGTGCTCCACCAGCTGATCGGGGGCTTGCGCGCTTCCATGGGCTATACCGGCGCCAAGACGCTGGCCGAGTTCCAAGCCCGCGCCGAGTTCATCCGCATCTCGACGGCAAGCTTCCGCGAGAGCCACGTCCACGACGTGACCATAACGCGCGAGTCACCCAACTACCCGCGCGAAAGTTGAGCGCCACTAGGCTTCGGGTTGCCGGGACGCGCGCTCAGAGCCAACTCAGAGGGTCTTCGATCGGCTGGCCGTCGAGGGCCCGAATGAGACCGCGGATGATGCGGTAAAGCTGCCAAATGATGAGCCCGATCAGGACCACGACCCCGATTCCGACGACTGAGAGGATGAGCCCGATGAGTCCTATGCCGAGTCCGATCCAAAAGGTGCGGATCGCATGATTTGCGTGGTAGCGAGGCTGAAGAAGGACGCAAGATAAAGCCCCCAAACGATCAGGGTCCAGCTCTTCAGGCTCAGCCCGCCATTGCCGGTCGTCGGTTGGCTCGTCATCTACTCGACTACTCGACGCCGAGCTTCTTGATCTCGTCGAAAATCCCGGGCTCCAGCTGTTGCGCCAGCGCGAGGTCGTCGCTGCCGTCGGTCGGCTTGCCCTTGCGGCTCTTTACCAAGCCGCGTCCGACCAGCGCCGAAGGATCGTTCTGATGCAGCTTGAGCGCCGTGTCGAAGTCGGGGCCGGCCTTGTCGAGATCGCCCTTGAGTACGTAGATCCAGCCGCGATCAATATAGCCTTTGGCGTTTTCCAGATCGCGCTTGATGACCTCGCTGTAATCGGCGACGGCGGGATCGTATTCCTTTCTCTGCCGGTAGAGATCGGCGCGCTTGGAATAGGCCTCGCTGGACTCGGGATCGAGCTTGACCTTCTCATTGAACTCTACGAGGGCACGGTCGAGGTCGCCCTTGTGGTCGTAGACGATCCCACGCAGCATGTAGAAATCGCCGCGCTTGCCGTCGAGCCGGATGGCTTCATCCAGATCGGCGATGGCTTTGTCAAAATCCTTCTTGGCGTCGTAAGCGGCCGCCCGCATGAAATAGCTGTTGGGCTCGCTCGATTCGACCTTGGTGGCCGCATCCAGCTCGGCGATGGCCGCATCGAGATCGCCGACCGCGGAGAGGGCCATGGCGCGGACGCGATGGGCCGTGTTGAGGCGCTCGTTGTCGGTCGAGCCCGAGGCGATGAAGGCAGCGCAAGCGTCGAGCACCTCCTTGACGGTGCCTCCGCCGGTAAAGCAGGGATTGGTCTCTTCCGCCCGCGCCTGAGGGGCGAGAGCGGCAAAGACAAGCGCTAATGCGAGCATGGCGCCGGGGAAACCGAGTTTAGGGGCGCGATTGCGCATGGAAAACCTCCTGGGGGACGCAGAAGTACCTTTGCTTTGGGGCTAGCTTTAGAGGGGCCTTCGCCCTCGCGTCAATTGAACTTCCATCCATAATTACCGAGGCAATTCGGCAATCAATCGGTCCGCCCGATTGCTTCAGGTGCCGACATTGCCGTCTTTCGCCCCCACATAACGCCGCAGGCAGAGTATAACGGCGCGCGGGGCCGATACGTCGCGTTGCGGCTGGGCACGAGGCAACCGGAGGGCGCCATGACGATCGAGGCTATCTTGCTGCCGATGTTCGCGCAGGTCGCGCTGACCTTCGGGCTGCTGTTCTGGATGACCATCCTGCGGCTCCGCGTGCTGAGGCGAGGCGAAGTCCGCCCGCAACAGGTGTCGCTCAGGGAGCCCGCCTGGCCGCCCCATGTGCTGCAGATCGGCAACGCCTTCCACAATCAGCTCGAGCTGCCGGTCCTGTTCTACGTGGTGGTCCTGCTGGCGCTCACCACCCAGGCACTCGACGTCATTATCTGCGTGCTGAGCTGGATGTTCGTGCTGTCGCGGTTCGTCCACGCCTATATCCATGTCACCAGCAATCGGCTCGACCGCCGCAACGCTGTGTTCCTCGTGGGCGCCATTGCGTTGGCTCTGATGTGGGTGATCGTCGTCGCCCGCATCCTGCTCTTTGCTTCGGACTGATGACGCCAGGGGCGCGGGCAAGCGCTGCCATCGAGGTCCTCGCCGATATCGAGGCGCGCAAGCGTCCGGCGGCAGAGGCCTTGAAGGATTGGGGGCTTGCCCACCGCTTCGCAGGCTCGGGCGATAGGGCGGCAATCGGCAATCTCGTCTTCGATGCGCTCCGCACCCGCGTCTCGGCTGCTTGTGCCATGGGCGACGACAGCCCACGGGCGCTCGTGCTGCGCACCCTGGTGACGAGCTGGCACCTGACGCCCGATCAGGTGGCCGCCCTTGCCGACGGCAGCCGGCACGCGCCGGAGCCTCTATCGGACGCCGAGCTTGAAGGGTTGCGGCGCGCGGTGCCGCCCGACGCGCCCGCTCACATCAGAGGCGACTATTCCGAATGGCTTGGCCCTCATTTCGAGCGGGCCTTCGGCGCCCGCGCCGGAGAGGAGGGAGCGGCGCTCGCCCGGCGCGCTCCCGTCGATCTCAGGATCAACACGCTGAAAGCCACAAGCGAGAAGGTGCTTAAGGCGCTTCGCCGCTTCGAGCCTTCGCCCACCCCTCATTCCCCCGTCGGCGTCCGCATCGTGCAGGCGCCGGGGCCGGGTAAAAGCCCGCATGTCGAGGCCGAGCCTGGCCACGGCAAGGGCTGGTACGAGGTGCAGGACGAGGGCTCGCAGGTGGCGACGCTCCTGTCGGGCGCCAAGCCGAAAGCGCAAATCATCGACCTCTGCGCCGGCGCCGGCGGCAAGACCCTCGGGCTCGCCGCGCTGATGCAGAACACTGGCCAGCTCTATGCCTATGATGCCGACCGCCTGCGGCTTCGGCCGATCTTCGAGCGCCTGAAGCGGGCAGGGGTGAGGAACGCCCAGGTGCTTCCCGCCGGCGACGCCGAAGCCCTGGCGAAGCTCGACGGCAAGATGGACCTCGTCCTCATCGATGCGCCCTGCACGGGATCGGGTGTCTGGCGGCGGCGCCCCGATGCCAAATGGCGGCTCGGCCCGCAAATGCTCGAGGCGCGGCTTCAAGAGCAGGCGGCGGTGCTCGATGAGGGGGCGGCGCTGGTCAAGCCCGGCGGGCGGCTCGCCTACATCACCTGCTCGGTGCTGCCGCCTGAGAACCGCGACCAGGTCGAGGCCTTTCTTGGCCGGCACCCTGAGTTCAAGCTCATGCCGTGGCGTCCGCTCTGGGACGAGGCCCTATCAGCCCCGCCGCTTCCTTCGGCTGACGGCGCCGCCGACACGCTGCTGATGACGCCTTTGAGCCACGGCACCGACGGATTCTTCGTGGCGGTGCTGGAGCGGCAGCGCGGATAGGGCTCACGCCAAAGCGCGAATCATTGCAGCGGCTTGCCGGCGTCTGCTTGCATGGAGTCGCAAATGGGACGCGGGGCTTTGGTCAGCTTGAAGACCTTATCGTCCGCGCCTCCTTCGAGCTCGACCTCCTCGCCCTCGCCGCAGCCAAGCGTCATCCGAATGCGCTCAAGCCGCACCAAGATCGCGTCGTCTTGCCATGGGCTCGATTGTGATGCCGCCGCCGTCGCAATCCACCCCGCAGCCAATCCCTTCAGCCGAAGCGCAGTCGCCGCTGGCATAGAGGGTCCCAGTGCGGTCCTTGACCTTCGCCGCCAAGGTGAAGTCGTAGCGGAAATACTGCTTCTCCGTGTGGCCATCCTCTTCAGCGATGAGCGTGGCCTCGTCCTCGCCGAGCGTGACATAGCGAAGGAAGAGGATGAGCTCGGTGACCGTCTGCTTGGGGTGCTGGCTCAGGTGCAAGGCGTCATAGGTGCGGGCGAAGCAAAGCGCGGCGTCAGGGCCAGGCGGCAGCAGCGCCTTGAGCTTGATGTAGTCGGGGCCGTCGCTGCCGGCCAAAACCTGCTCCGCGAGGAGGGAGCAGCAGCCGAGGACCAGAGCTGCCATCCAGTGCTTCACGCCTTTTTCGTCCTCCCGTCTCACCGAGCCCTGATCAATGAACCGGCATGCGGCAAAAAAGTTGGGCACCGACTCCATTAGCACTTGAAATTAATGAACAGGTCGCTGAAATGACTCGCGCTTTTGACGGACGGCAGAGTCGGCGGTTGGCGCCACGATCGATCCCTCGAAGCACGGAGGGGACGCATATCCCATGAACTTGCTTCAGGTCGAGGCCGAAGAGCCACCCAGTCGCCCGCAAGCGACATCCCAACTTCTTCCCAAACCACATCACCCTATCAAATCTATCTCGCCCGAGGCGGCCGAACGGCTCGGGGCGCTCGTGCGCATGGAGCGCTTCCCCGTCGGGCCGCTCACGCGCGCGTTCCGCAAGCGCCACTTCCCAGAGGTCGAGGCCGCCCAGTGGAACGACTGGCGCTGGCAGGCGCGCGCCCGCATCAGGACGCTCGCCGAGCTCGAGCGCATCTTCGTGCTGTCGGACGACGAGCGCGACGCGGTCATCCGCCATCAAGGGTCTCTGCCGCTCGGCATCACGCCCTATTACGCGAGCCTGATGGCCCGCGATGACGCGATGGAGCCGCTCCGCCGCACCCATGTCCCGGTCGGCACCGAATATGTGAAGACGCCAGGGGAGGCCGACGACCCGCTCGGCGAGGACGGCCATAGCGTGGTGCCGGGCCTCGTGCACCGCTACCCCGATCGCGTTCTCTTCCTCGCCACCGGCTTCTGCTCCACCTATTGTCGCTATTGCACCCGGTCGCGCATGGTGGGCGAGGCGGGCGGCGATTACACGTTTAGCCGGCCGCAATGGGAGGAGGCGCTCGCCTACATCGCGGCACATCCGGAGATCCGCGACGTGCTGATCTCGGGCGGCGATCCGCTGACGCTCTCAGACGAGCGGCTCGACTATCTGCTTGGGCGCCTCAGGGCCATCAAGCATGTCGAGTTCGTCAGGCTCGGCACCAAGGTGCCGGTGGTGCTGCCCATGCGAGTGACGCGCTCTCTGATCCGCGTGCTCAAAAAGCACCATCCGCTGTGGATGAGCATCCACTTCACCCATCCTGCCGAACTCACGCCCGAGGTCACCGAGGCCGCGACACGGCTGGCTGACGCCGGCATCCCGCTCGGCAGCCAGACCGTTCTGCTCAAGGGTGTCAACGACTCGGTCGATACGCTGAAGACGCTCTTCCACGGGCTTCTGATGCGCCGTGTCCGGCCCTACTACCTCTATCAATGCGATCCGATCACCGGCTCGTCGCATTTCAGGACGAGCGTCGACAAAGGCCTTGAGATCATGCAGGGGCTGCGCGGCCATACCACCGGCTATGCCGTGCCGACCTATGTGATCGATGCGCCCGGCGGCGGGGGCAAGATCCCCCTCATTCCGGACTATGTCGTGGGCCGGGACGGGGACGACCTCATCCTCAAGAACTTCGAGGGCAACACCTACCGCTATGCTGATCCCGACGGGACGGTTGGCGCCGATCGCGCGCAAGGTTCGCTCTGATGCGCGTCGCTCTCGTCTACGATCTCCGCGACGATTATCGGGCGCTCGGCTTCTCCGAGGAGGAGATCGCCGAGTTCGACAACGTCGGCACCATCGACGAGCTGGCAGGCGCCCTTGAAGCGCTCGGCTGCGAGGTCGAGCGCGTGGGCCGCGGGCAGGCGCTTGCGGCACGATTCGTCTCCGGCGAACGGTTTGATCTCGTCTTCTCCATCGCTGAAGGGGTAAAGGGCCGCTCTCGCGAGGCGCAGGTGGCTGCGCTTTGCGAGCTGTTCGACCAGCCCTACCTGTTCTCCGACCCGCTGACGATGGCCGTCTCCCTCGACAAGGCGGTGGCCAAGCGTCTGGTCCGCGATGCCGGCGTGCCCACGCCAGCCTTCGCGGTGGCCGAGACGAGCGCCAGCGAGCTTGCCGGCTGGGAGCACTTCCCGGCCTTCGTCAAGCCGCTTGCCGAAGGCACCGGCAAAGGCTGCGAGGCCGCATCGCTGGTGCATGATGCGGGCGAGCTTGCCGCCGCCGCGACCCGCGTGATCGAGCGCTACCGCCAGCCGGCCCTGGTCGAGCACTATCTCAGTGGTCGCGAGTTCACGGTCGGTATCGTCGGCAACGGCCAAGAGGCCCGCGTGCTCGGCGTCTGCGAGATCCTGCTGAAGGAGCAGGCCGAGGCCAATGTCTATTCGCTCCACAACAAGGAGCTGTGCGAGGACCTCGTCATCTATGCCCCGGCCGACGACGGCGAGGCGCGTCTTGCGGGAACGCGTGCGCTAGAGGCCTACTGGGCGCTCGAATGTCGCGATGCCGCGCGTATCGACTTCCGCTCCGACGCGAAGGGCGAGCCTTATTTCCTCGAGGCCAACCCCCTTGCCGGCCTCAACCCGTGGCACTCGGACCTGCCGATCCTCGCCGCGCAGAACGGCGTGGAGTTCGTCGCTTTGATCGGCATGATCCTCGATGCGGGCCTTGCCCGCTACGGGCGTGTCCGGGCTGCTGAGGAGCGCCGGCGGAAGCGCGCGTGATGGCTCAGGGGGCGGGAGGCTTCATCCCGGTCCTGCATGCGGCGACGACGAGCCGCCCCGACGAGATCGATACGCTGATTGCCGCCGAGGCCGTTTCAGGCGCGCTTTCGCAGCTTGGCTTCGCCACCATGATCGTCGAGCTTGGCCGCGACCTCGCCGAGCTCGACGATCTCACCGCCACCCGCCCGCTGCTCGTCTTCAACCTGGTCGATGCCGTGGACGGCGACGGGAGGCTCGCACCCTTCGTCCCGGCACGGCTCGACGCACTCGGTCTTCCCTATACGGGGGCCGGAACCAGCCCCTGGCTGGAAACGCTCTCAAAGGTCGCAACTAAGCTCAGGCTTGCTCATGCCGGCTTGCCGACCCCCGGCTGGTCGATGGATGGGACGGGGCTCGATCCTGACACACGCGTCATCGTCAAGGCGGTGTGGGAGCACGGCTCGCTCGGGCTCGACGAGGCATCTGTGATGGGCGGCGCCGCGGCGTCCCAGGCCATCGTCGAGCGAAACCTGCGCTGGAAGACCGAGCACTTCGCGGAAGACTTCATCGCCGGCCGCGAGTTCAATCTTGCGCTCCTGGAAGGGCCGGGCGGCGTTCATGTGCTGCCGATCGCCGAGATCGTGTTTGAGGGCTTCGGCTTTGAGGCCGCCAAGATCGTCGGCTACGACGCCAAATGGACGCCCGACAGCGAGGCCTATATCGGCACGCCGCGGCGCTTCGGGCTGGAAGAGGACGAGCCCGAGCTGGCCTTGAGGCTCGCCGGACTGGCCCAGGCCTGCTGGGGCCTGTTCGGGCTCAGCTCTTATGCCCGCGTCGACTTCCGGGTCGATCCGGCGGGCGAGCCCTTCATCCTCGAGGTCAACGTCAATCCCTGCCTCAGCCCCGATGCGGGGTTCGCCGCGGCGGCTCAAGCAGCCGGGCTCTCTTATGCTGGGACGATCGGGCAAATCGTCGAGGGCTCGCTTGGAGCCTTGCAAGCCAGCGCCTGACATGCTTCGCATCTAACCATGCTCCGCATCCGCAAAGTGGCAGACGCCACGACGGCGGTGAACCGCTCGGCAATCGAGGCGGCGCAGACCATCATGCGCGAGCAGTTCCCGGCGATGCCCGACTACGATATCGCCAAGTTGCCGGAGCAGCTCGCCAACCCCATCAAGCACCGCTTCGTCTCGCGGCTGTTCGTGGCCGAGAATGCGCGCGACCAGACGCTCGGCTTGGCGCTTCTGCTGCACGCGCCTGACCTCGACTTCTGCTATCTCGAGCTGATCTCTGCCGCAGTCGGGCGCACGGGTCACGGCATCGGCGCCACGCTTTACGAGCGCGTCCGCGAGGAGGCACGCGCGCTCGGCGCCCAAGGGCTCTATTTCGAGACCCTGCCGGATGATCCTGCGCTCAGCCCAAATCCCGAGATCCGCGCCCGCAATGCTGCGCGGCTCAAATTCTACGAGCGCTACGGCGCAAGGCCCATCGCCAACACCGCTTACGAGACCCCCATCACGCCGGGGCAGTCCGACCCGCCTTACCTGGTGCTCGATCCGCTCGGCAATGCGACGCTGCCTGCCAGGGACAGAGTGAAGAAGGTGGTGCACGCCATCCTCGAGCGGAAATACGGGGCGCCGCCTGCTTACGTCGTGACGGTCGTCAACTCCATCAAGGACGATCCGGTCGCCTTACGCGAGCCGCGCTACATCAAGTCGAGGAGAGCGCAGAAGGGCGAAGTGCGCGAAGCGGCCGAGCCGCGGGTGGCGCTCGTGCTCAACGACGACCACGTCATCCACCATGTGCAGGAGCGGGGCTATGTCGAGGCACCGGTGCGCATCCGCTCGATCATGGCCGAGCTCGATGCTTCGGGTTTGTTTCAGAAGGTGCCGGCCAAGCGCTACTCGGATCGCCACATCCGCGCCGTGCATGACGGGCGCCTCGTCGATTACATCCGCAAAGCCTGTCTGATGGCGGGGTCGAAGAAGTCGATCTACCCGTATGTCTTCCCGACGCGGAACCCGGCGCGGCCGCCCAAGGACGAGACGGTGCTCGCCGGCTATTACTGCATCGACACCTTCACGCCGCTCAACCAGAACGCCTATCTTGCCGCCCGCTCCGCGGTCGACTGCGCGCTGACCGCTGCCGAGAGGGTGCTCGAAGGCGCCGACCTCGCCTATGCGCTCGTTCGGCCTCCCGGCCACCACGCCGAGACGCGCACCTTCGGCGGCTTCTGTTATTTCAACAACGGTGCCATCGCCGCAAATCTGTTGTCGCGCTATGGCCGCGTCGCAATCCTCGACATCGACTATCACCACGGCAACGGCCAGCAGGAGATCTTCTATAACCGCGCCGACGTGCTCACCGTCTCGATCCACGGCCATCCGAGCTTTGCCTATCCGTATTTCTCCGGCTTCCGCGACGAGACCGGTACGGGGCCCGGGGCCGGCTACAATCTCAACATTCCGCTCCCTGAGCACATCACCACCGAGCAGCACCGCAACGCCGTCGCTGAAGGCTTGCGGCGCATCAGGCGTTTCGCTCCCGCCTTTCTCGTGGTGTCGCTCGGCTTGGATACGGCCCGCGGCGATCCCACGGGGACGTGGCCGAACCGGGCACGCGATTTCGACCGACTCGGGCAGATGATCGGCGAGCAGGGCTACTCGACCCTCGTGGTGCAGGAGGGCGGTTACCGCGTGCGCACGCTCGGCGCCAATGTGCGGAGCTTTTTCAATGGGCTCGTCACCGGGCGCTCATCGGCGCGGCAGGTGGCGCCGGCCCTTGCCCGCAGCGCGGCGGCGAGGACGGCCCACCGCAACGGGCTCGATTGGCGGAGTGCGGTGATGGCCGACGATGTGGGCCGCGTGCGCTCGCTGGTGGCAAGCACTGGCTTCTTCAACGCGGCCGAGGTGGACATCGCTGGCGAGCTCGTGACGGAGCGCCTCACCAAGGGCACCCGATCCGGCTATCACTTCGTGCTTGCCGAGCGCGGGTCGACGCTCGTGGCCTATGCCTGTTATGGGCCGATCGAGGGAACGCGTGGGTCCTTCGATCTGTATTGGATTGCCGTGGCGCCGGAGGAGCAGGGGAAGGGGCTCGGGGTCCAGGTTTTCACCCGGGCCGAGGCGGCGATGCGCAAGGCGGGTGCCAAGCACATCTATGCCGATACCTCCTCGTCCGACCGCTATGCCGGCACGCGCGGCTTCTATCAGCGCATGGGCTTCACGGAGGAGGCGCGGCTCTCCGACTTCTACGGCACCGGCGACGGCAAGGTGATCTATGTGAAGGCGCTTGCTCCGTTTCCGCCTCCACAGCGTCATCCCGGCGAAAGCCGGGATCCAGACAGTAAGGAGCCGAGCTAGGTTCCTCATGCTGAGGAGCGCCTAAGGGCGCGTCTCGAAGCATGAGGCGCACCCGTCGAGACGGCCGCGTGAAGCGGCCTCCTCAGGGTGAGGATGTACGTGTTGGATTCCGGCTTGCGCCGGAATGACGCCTGCTCAGGCGGGGACGGCGTCGATGATGACGAGCCCTGAGCGGGTCGGCGTCACTTTCGCGATCGTGAAGCCGGCCTGAGACAGCAAAGCCTCGAACTGCTCCCGGCTGCGCGTGCGTCCCCCGGTGATGGCCATCATATGCAGGTCGACCATGATGGAGGCCGCGTCTTCCACAGCGCGCTTCGGACCCAGGCGCTCGATGACGAGCAACCTCGCGGCATCTTGCATGGCCGCGCGGCAGTTCCGCAAGATCGTAAGACTGTCGGCGTCGTCCCATTGCTGAAGCACGCTCTTCAACAGGTACAAATCGGCCTGGACCTCGACGGCGCTCAGGAAATCGCCGCTCACGCATTGGACGCGCCCGGCCACGCCAAGCGACAGCAGATAAGGCTTTGCCGTCTCGACCGTGTGCGGCCGATCGAACAGGACGCCCTCCACGTGCGGGTTCGCTCTCACCACGGCTGCGAGCAGGCCGCCGCCGCCGCCGATATCGGCGACGGTCCGCACGCGAGAGACATCCAACGCTTCGAGGATTGAATCGGCCTGGGCGAGCGTCTCCTTAGCCAAATAGGAATTGAACACGTCGCCTTGCTCCGCGTGCTGGCGGCGCCACTCCCACACCGTCATGCCGAACACGTGGTCGAAGGAAGGCTTGCCCGTCTCAAGGCAGGAGACGAGATTGGCCCAAGGCTGCCAATATTGCTCGACGACGATCTGCACTTTCTCGGCGAGGCGCGATGGCGCGCCGGATTGCAGAGACTGCCCGGCAGGCGCCAGCGCGAAACTGCCGTCTGGCAGCTCCTCGCAAATGCCGAGCGTCGACAAGCCACGCAAGAAGCGCAAGAGATGCGGGGCCGACAGACCGAGCTTCGCGCCCAGTTGCTCGGCGGTCCAGGAGCGCGTCCCCATCCGGTCAGGCAGACCGAGCTTGACCGCTGCATAGACAAGGGCCGCTCCATGATAGGCCTCGATCTGGAGGCGCAGCCGCTTCTCGAAGGAACCTTGCTCGTCAGCGCTCCCCGTCATTGTGCGCCCTGCCCCCATGAGGCCGGATCGCGCACCGCCTCGACCACAGCCCGCACGGCATCGATGACGAGATCGGGCTGCTCGATCTGAATGTAATGGTCGCTCTCGGTCGCGACGATGTGGTGGGCATCAGGCAGCAACGCGGCGAGCTCGTCTTGCCCCTTACGCCACGCCGCCTCGAAGCCGGCTTGCGAAAACTCCGCCGGGACATTTGGTGGCAGCGCGATCGGTTTGGCGCGCGACAGAACGAAGAGCGGAAGACCAAAGAGAGGCCGGCGCGCCGCTTCTTGCGCCATGCGCTCGGAGGCCGCGCCGAAATCGATGCTCTCAAGATCGCTATAGGACTCAAGCCCGGGCGGCGCCGGGTCGGAAAGCGTGACGTAAGCCGCCCATTGGCCGGGGCCGAGCAGCTTCGGCATGGCTTCGGGCCAGGCATCGACTAGGACAAGCCCGGCAACGTCGTTGGGATAGGTGCCGGCATAGAGCCGCGCGAAGAGGCCGCCGAGCGAATGCGCGACAAGCACATAAGGCCCTTCGATCTTCGCCGAATCGAGCAGATCGTGGAGCTCGGAGGCGACCGCCTCGGCGGTGCGCGGCATTGGCACCGGGTCGCTGCGGCTCAAATGGGTGGCATCGAGGATGGTGCCCGGGCGGTCATAGGTGCACGCCCTCGTGAACCCGGCGACGGCGGCGAAGACCGGGGTAATGCCGGGCCCCGGCGGGGTGGTCCAGATCTCGGCGTTGTTGCGGTAGCCGGAGATGAGGATCACGGTCGGGCTGCCGGTCCCTTTGCATTCGAGGTAGAGCATCCGCCCGTCCACATCCACAGGGCCGGCGAAATCGCCGCTCGTCGGGGCCCGCTCCGCCTGTGCAGCCGTTGCGGTAACGAGCAGGACGACGCCAAGAACCGCAATGGAACGAAGCCTCGGCATGGTTTTGTCTGCCACAAAGGGCCACGGGAAGCACCTGGTTACCTCGAAGGTAGCCAGCCGGGCCACAGACGCTCCTCATAACCTGTTGGGGCGGCAAGGAGAGTCATTGCCGACTCGAAGACGCTGCTATAACCACCGGCCATGACAGACGAAACGCCAAGACCCACCCAAGACCGCGTCCTCATCGTCGATTTCGGCAGTCAGGTGACGCAGCTCATCGCGCGGCGGGTGCGGGAGGCCGGCGTCTATTCCGAGATCGTGCCTTACGACAAGGCGGAAGGAGCGCTCGGGCCGGTTGCGCCCAAGGCCATCATCCTCTCCGGCGGTCCGGCCAGCGTGCACGAGACGGGCACGCCGCAGGCGTCGCAAGCGCTCTTCACCGCGGGCGTGCCGGTGCTCGGCATCTGCTATGGCGAGCAGGCCATGGTGGCGGCGTTGGGCGGCCAGGTCGAAGGCGGGCATTCCCGCGAGTTCGGCCGCGCCGAGCTTCAGATCATCGACGAGACTCCCCTCTTCGACGGCGTCTTTCAGGAGGGCGAGCGAGCGGCTGTGTGGATGAGCCATGGCGACCGCGTGACCAGGCTGCCGCCGGGCTTCCGCGCCGTGGGCATCTCCACCGGCGCGCCGTTCGCGGCCATCGCCGACGATTCGCGCCGGCTCTACGGCGTCCAGTTCCATCCCGAGGTGGTGCACACGCCGAAAGGCGCGGCCTTGCTCGCCAATTTCGTCCGCGTGATCGCAGGCTGCCCCGGCAATTGGACCATGACCCAGTTCCGCGAGAGGGAGATCGCGCGTATCCGCGAGCAGGTGGGTGACGGGCACGTCATTTGCGGGCTCTCGGGCGGGGTCGATTCTGCCGTGGCCGCGCTCCTGATCCACGAGGCGATCGGCGACCAGCTCACCTGCATCTTCGTCAATCACGGCCTGTTGCGCGAAGGCGAGGCGACAGAGGTCGTCGAGCTGTTCCGCGGTCATTACAACATCCCGCTCGTCGCCGTCGACGCCGCTTCGCGGTTTCTCGACGCGCTGCAAGGCGTCACCGACCCCGAGGTGAAGCGCAAGATGATCGGCAAGCTCTTTGTCGATGTGTTCGAGGCGGAAGCGGACAGGGTGGGCCATGTCGAGTTCCTGGCACAGGGCACGCTCTACCCCGATGTGATCGAGAGCGTCTCGGCAACCGGCGGCCCGTCGGCGACCATCAAGTCGCATCACAATGTCGGCGGCCTGCCTGAGCGCATGCGGCTCAAGCTGATCGAGCCCTTGCGCGAGCTGTTCAAGGACGAGGTGCGCACGCTCGGCCGCGAGCTCGGGCTGCCTGATGCCTTCGTCAACCGCCATCCGTTCCCGGGGCCCGGGCTTGCCATCCGCATTCCCGGCGAGGTGAGCGAGGAGAAGCTTGCGATCTTACGCAAAGCCGACGCCATCTATCTCGACGAGATTAGGAAGCGCGGCCTCTACGACAAGATCTGGCAGGCCTTCGCCGTGCTGCTGCCGGTGCGCACGGTGGGGGTGATGGGGGATGCCCGCACCTACGACTTTGTGTGCGCGCTGCGCGCCGTCACCTCGATCGACGGCATGACCGCCGACTATTACGACTTCTCCCACGAATTTTTGGGCGCGGCGGCGCGGCGCATTATCAACGAGGTGCGCGGCATCAACCGCGTGGTCTACGACATCA
Organism: Hyphomicrobiaceae bacterium UBA4118; assembly: GCA_002383105.1. Classification (GTDB taxonomy): domain Bacteria; phylum Pseudomonadota; class Alphaproteobacteria; order Rhizobiales; family Methyloligellaceae; genus Methyloceanibacter. Next base: position 12,926 of record DFXC01000051.1, on the reverse strand, counting down.
CCTCCAAGCCCCCCGGCACCATCGAGTGGGAGTAGGGAGCCATGTAGCTCAGTCGGACCGCCGAAAGCCGGAATACCGCGCCAGATGCGATGCTTCCGCTGATGACCCTAAGCGGACGTCTCAGGCTTGAGTGAAGTCCCAAAGGCGCACGTCCGTCACCATTTTGTGATGCCCGCCCTCATTGCAGTGGTGGCGCCGCTCCTCTACGTTTCGCGCGCGCTGGGGAAGTGGTCAAGGAGATCAGAAGTGCGTCCCCTTCTTATCGCGGCGGGAGCAGCAGCGCTCTCGATTGCTTTGTGGGCAGGTCTCGGCGAGACCGAGGCGGCGCCCTTTTTGGTGGGCGCCCTGACTAATGCCGGCGCTCCGGTCAATGTCAGTTATTACCGGCGGCACCGGTCGTATTACGCCTACAAGGACTCCAGGTCCCAAAGCTGCGCTGGTGGCGGCTATGCTGAGATCCGCGAGCTACAGAGGTACTGGCCACAGACGCTTTGGCCGCCGAGCATGCGGTGTTTCCCCTATCGCTAGGCTCCCGCCGAGACGGCAGAAGATTGGATCGCGTAACTCTGGTTGAGCGCCTTTCATTGAGATGCGGAGAATGAGTTAGACGCATCGCCCGCGCTCGATATCGCCCGCTGTCTGCGAGTGCATAGGCTCTGACACCACGGAATAGGCCGGACACAACTGAGCAGGGGCGGCAGCTTGTGACCCCTAAGGGACACGATCCCGGGTGCCACAAATCTCATCCGCATTGCGC
>DFXC01000051.1:224-11988 GCA_002383105.1 Hyphomicrobiaceae bacterium UBA4118 | reverse complement strand
TCCTGGGTGCGAACTCAGGCTGCCGGCGCGCGATGTGTGTTCTCAGTTTGCACAGGCGCGCTGATCTTGGGTGCCGCCGGCCTGCTCAAGGGGCGCCGCGCCACGACGCACTGGGCTTCCTTTCATTTGCTGCCGTTTTTCGGCGCCATCCCAGTCGACGAGCGGGTGGTCAAACATGATAATTTCGTCTTTGCGGCGGGGGTGACGGCGGGCATCGACGCGGCCCTTCACGTGGCCGCCGATCTCTGCGGCGATGAGGTTGCTAAAGCGGTGCGGCTCTATATGCAATACGCGCCTGAGCCGCTCTTCGACAGTGGTTCGCCGAAGACCGCGCCGCCAGCCATGGTGGAGGCCGCTCGAGGTTCGGCGAACGCGATCACCGCAAAACGCGAGCAGACGGCCCGGCGCGTGGCCAAGCGCCTCGGCATCGACGTGACCCATTTGGGTGTGGTTCGAGATGCGCCCTTCGGGCGCTCCTCACTATGAGGACTTATCCCTCATCCTGAGGAGGCCGCTTAACGCGGCCGTCTCGAAGGATGAGCCCCCGGTCGCGCCTAATGGCGACCCCGGTTCTTGTTGACGCAGCGGCACCCCTGAGGTTTGCTCGTCAACGCGACTTTCAAGGGGGACAGCCATGAACTTCGATTGGAAGCAATTCTATCTTTCGGGCAAAGGCCGCGTGAACCGGCAGCAATTTTGGCTTCGCCTCGTTCTTCCCGGCTTCATCATCAGCGTGGTTTTGATGCTGATCGACCTAGCGATCGGGACGTATGACAGGCAGGACGGGGTCGGACTGTTAAGTGGCATTTTTTCGCTGCTGATCCTGATCCCCGCCATCCTGATTTACATCAAGCGTTGGCATGACCGCGACAAGTCTGGATGGTGGAACTTGATCTTGCTTATCCCCATCGTCGGCGCCATCTGGTTCCTGGTCGAGCTTGGCTTCCTGAAGGGCACGCCCGGGCCGAACCGCTTCGGTCCACCCCTAACGGATTGAGCGCGCAAGACTTGGCCCGCACGAGGCTTGGCACATGACCCTGCTCATTATCGGCATTGCCGTCTTTCTCGGCATTCATCTGCTGCCGACCGTTGGCGGCTGGCGCGAGAAGCTGGTCGGCCGTCTTGGTCTAAATGGCTATAAAGTCCTCTTCTCGCTGCTCTCCATCGCGAGCTTCGCGCTCCTGGTCTATGGCTTCGCGCGGGCGCCTCTCATTCAGGTCTGGTCGCCACCCTCGTGGACGCGCTGGGTAGCGATCGTCCTCATGCTGCCGGCCTTCATCTTCCTGGTCGCGGCCTACGTGCCCGGCCAGATCAAGGCCAAGCTCAAGCATCCCTTCCTCGTCGCCATCAAGACCTGGGCGCTCGCCCATCTCATCGCCAATGGCGACCTTGCCTCCATCATCCTGTTCGCCTCGTTCCTCGCTTATGCCGTCTATGACCGCATCACGCTGAAACGGCGCCAAGAGACCGGGCTGATCACCGTTCCGGCGACGGGGCCGGCGCGGAACGACGTCATCGCTGCGGTCCTCGGTGTGGTCCTTTACCTGGTCTTCCTGGTGTGGCTGCACCCGCTCCTGATCGGCACGGCGCCGCTCGCGCGATGAGGGGTTGCAGGGCCCTCTCGCGGCCCATTTTTTTGCGCTGCAAAACTCCTTATATTTCTGCCATAAGACCCTAGGGTCTTCTTTTTGTTCAGGAGCTTAGGAACCGTGTCTGACGAATTTGCCGTGAAGCGCGTGACCGCGCCGGACATCGCCAAGCGCAAAGGCGGCGCGCCGATCGTGGCGCTGACCGCCTATCACGCCCATACCGCGCGGATCATCGACCCTTACGTCGATTTCCTGCTCGTCGGCGACTCCCTCGGCATGGTGATGCATGGTTACGAGACGACCGTGCCGGTGCCGCTCGAGCTCATGATCATGCATGCCCAGGCCGTGGTGCGTGGCTCGACGCGCGCGCTCGTCGTGGTCGACATGCCGTTCGGCTCCTATGAGGAGAACCCGTCGATCGCTTTCCGCAACGCCGCCAGGGTGCTGAAAGAGACGGGCTGCGGCGCGATCAAGCTCGAAGGCGGCGCCCATATGGCCGACACCATCCGCTACCTCACCGAGCGCGGCATCCCGGTGATGAGCCATATCGGCATGACGCCTCAGGCCATCAACACCATCGGCAGCTTCAAGCCGCGCGGCCGCTTCCGCTCGGAATGGGCGGCGTTCGAGGAGGATGCCCGCGCCGTCGCCGAGGCGGGCGCCTTCGCCGTCGTGCTCGAGGCTCTTGCCGAGCTGCTGGCTGCGCGCATCACCAAGCAGATCGCGATCCCCACCATCGGCATCGGCGCCTCCGCCGAGTGCGACGGGCAAATCCTCGTGCTCGAGGACATGCTCGGGCTGTCCCCGCGCGTGCCCAAATTCGTCAAGGAGTATGCCCAGATCGGCGCCGGCATCGAGGCTGCCGTGAAGGCCTTCGCGGGCGAGGTCCGCACCCGAGCCTTCCCCTCGGCCGAGTACACCTATCCGATGTGCGAGGACGCGCCTGAAGTCACGAAAAAGACCAAAATGATAGGCAGTTAGCCTCGTTCGGGCATCTCCTTTAGCACATCGGCCGATCGGGCCCGCGGCTCTTTACCTTGCGCATGCAAGAGGCCTTCACTATACGGCGGGCAGGGGAGCCGCAGGCGGCTCCTCAAGACCATCCGCTCTGTCATGTCATAAGAGTTCGCTGCCGATGACCGACCGTGATTCCTTTCTTCGCGAGGTGGACGGGGCCGTCCGCCAAGACCAGTACAAGAAGCTGTGGGACAACTACGGCGTCTATGCGCTCGCCGGTCTCCTGCTGATCGTGGCGGCCGTCGCGGCCTACAAGGGCTGGTCCTATTGGCAGGAGCGCCAGGCGCAGGAAGCCGGCGCGAAGTTCAGCGAGGCGTTGACCCTGGAGGGCGGAACCGACGATGCCAAGGCTCACGACCTGCTCGCCTCCTTGGCAGCGCAGGGGCCTGAGGGCTACCGGGTGCTGGCACGTTTCCAGCTTGCTGCTGCCGAGGCGAAAGCCGGTGACCTCGACAAGGCCGTCGCCGATTACGATGCGCTCGCCAGTGACGCGGGCGCCGATCAGATCCTGCAAGGCCACGCCGCGCTTCAGGCGGCCGCGCTCAGGCTCGACAAAGCCGACTACGCGGAGATGGACCGGCGCCTCAAGGGTCTCATCGACTCCAATGGCGCCTGGCGATTTTCCGCCCGTGAGCTGCTCGGCCTGTCGGCCTACCGGCTGAACGATATGCGGGAGGCCGAGAGGCAGTTCAGCGCGCTGATCGGCGATGAGGACACGCCTCCGAACTTGCGGGAACGCGCCGACATGATGCTGGCTCTCATCGTGGGGACCCCGCAGTCGCTGAGCACGACGGCGAAATAGCTCGCGAACCGAAGGGTGGCTCGAAATTGGGCCGGGGTCAAAGACGGGGAATTGGCGGCCGCCTTCTCAGCGCGGGCCTCGCCGCGGCCATCGCCTTGAGCCTTGCCGGCTGCAGCGGTCCGCTTGCCGGAATCCGCAATCCTTTCGCCAAGAAAGAAGAGATTCTGCCGGGCGAGCGCATCCCCGTCATCACCGACCCGAGCCTGGCCAATGTCGATCCCGTTTTGGCGGGAAAGCCCATTGCCCTGCCGCCCGCCCAGGCGAACGCATCCTGGACGCAGCCCGGCGGCACGCCGTCAAACAATCTCGGCCATCTCGCCCTGAACGATCAGGTGCAGAAGGTGTGGTCGGCCGACGCTGGGACGGGATCGTCGTCAAGCGGACGCTTGAGCGCGGAGCCGCTCGTCGCCGACGGCAAGGTTTACACTCTCGATGCGGGCGGTACGGTCTCGGCCTTCTCCTCGGCGAACGGCGCCACGCTGTGGTCGGTGAGCGTGACCCCTGAGAACGAGAGGCGGAAAGAGGGCTTTGGCGGGGGGCTCGCTCTCGACGGCGGGCATCTCTTCGTGACCACCGGCTACGGCACCGTCCTCGGTCTCGACACCGGCAACGGCGGCATTCTGTGGACCAAGTCAGTCGGCACCCCGATCCGCAGCTCTCCCACGGCTGCCGCCGGCAAGATCTTTTTCGTTTCCACCGACAACGTGCTGCATGCCCTGAGCGGCGGCGACGGCCAGGAGCTGTGGACGGCGCGCGGGCTGCCGCAACCGGCGACCCTGCTCAGCAATGTGAGCCCGGCCGTCTCCGCCGGCTTCGTCGTGGCGCCGTTCCCGGCGGGCGACGTTGCGGCCTATGAGGCCGGCAGCGGCAAAGCAGCCTGGAGCGAGTCCTTGACGCGCTCGACCGAAACCACGGCCTCCGGCATCCTCGGAGACCCGGCGCGGCCCGTGATCGACAAGGGCGTCGTGTTCGCGGTGAGCCATGGCGGCAAGATGACGGCCTCGTCGGAAGCCTCCGGCGAGTGGTTATGGTCGCGCAATGTCGCCAGCACGCAGATGCCGTGGATCGCCGGCGACACCATCTATGTCGTGGATTTGGGCGGCAAGCTCTTGGCGCTCGCCCGCGCCGACGGCAAGGTGCGCTGGGCGGTTGATCTTCCCGGCAGCACGCGCTGGAGCGGTCCGGTGCTCGCCGGCGGCAAGCTCTGGCTGGTATCGGGGGACGGGGTCCTGGTCGGGGCCGATGCGAGGACCGGACAGGTCGCAACCACCCTCGATCTCGGCACGCCCGTCTTCGTCGCGCCGGTTGTGGCCGGCGGCCGCATGTATATCTTGGCCGACAACGCTACGCTGATCGCGCTCAACTAGAGGCTCGCCCGCCAGGCATAGCGGTCCTCATGCTTCCGCTCCGAAGGGACCAATGGCCTTCACCATCGCCATCGTCGGACGGCCGAATGTCGGCAAGTCGACCCTGTTCAACCGGCTCGCCGGCAAACGGCTTGCCCTCGTCGACGATCAGCCGGGTCTGACGCGGGACCGGCGCGAGGCCGAGGCCACGCTGGGATCCTGCGCCGCGACGCTGATCGATACCGCGGGTCTCGAGTCCGGCGATCGGGGACTTACGCCACGCATGCGCCAGCAGACGGAAGCTGCCATCGAGCAGGCCGATCTCGTGGTCTTCCTCATCGATGCGCGGGCCGGGGTACTGGGCGCCGATGAGATTCTCGCCGATCTCGTGCGGAGCTCGGGCAAGCCTGTGATCCTCGCCGCGAACAAATGCGAGGGCCGCGCGGCAGAGCCCGGGGTCTACGAGGCCTATGCGCTCGGTCTCGGCGAGCCGCTGCCGATCTCGGCTGAGCATGGCTTAGGCGTGGGCGAGCTGAGCGAGGTCATTCAGGACGCTTGCCGCAAAGGCGCTGCCGCCGAAGAAGCCCCGCGCGCGGAGACCGATGACGAGGCTGGGGACGAGGCTGAGATTCCGGGCCCCCATCCTTTGCGCATCGCCGTCGTGGGCAGGCCGAATGTCGGCAAGTCCACCCTCGTCAATGCGCTCCTTGGCGAAGAACGCATGATCACGGGGCCCGAGGCAGGGATCACCCGCGACGCCGTCGCCTCCGAGCTTGCCTGGGACGGCCGGTCCTTGCTCCTGTTCGACACTGCCGGGCTGAGGCGCAAGATGCGGGTCGAGGGACGCGCCGAGGAACTCTCGGTCGGCGACGCGCTGAAAGCGATCCGCTTCGCCGAGGTCGTGCTGCTGCTGCTCGATGCCGAGCAACCCTTCGAGAAGCAGGACCTGCAGATTGCCGATCTCATTGCCCAGGAGGGACGCGGCCTAGTCATTGCCATCAACAAATGGGACCTCGTCCGCGAGCGCGAGAAGCGCCTCAGCGAGCTCCGCGAGACCTGCCAGCGGCTGCTGCCGCAAGTCAGGGGCGTGGCGCTCGTCACGGTATCGGCGCTCGGCGAGAAGGGCCTCGGCAAGCTCATGCAAGCGGTCATCACCGCCGACGAATTGTGGAACCGGAGGCTGCCGACCCGCAAGCTCAATCAATGGCTGCAAGCCGCCGTCGAAGCGCACCCGCCGCCGGCAGTCTCGGGCCGGCGCATCAAGCTCAGATACATGACCCAAGCCAATGCGCGGCCCCCGACCTTCGTCCTCTTCTGCTCGCGGCCGAAGGCTCTGCCGGAGTCCTACACACGCTACCTGGTGAACGCCTTGCGCGAGAGCTTCGACATGCCGGGCGTGCCGATCAGGCTCAATCTGCGCAAAGGCGACAACCCTTATGTGTAAGGTGGTCTTCCGTTTGAGCATGATCTCATCGGAAAACCGGTTCCCACTTTTCTAAGATCATGCTCTGATCAGCGAGGGCGGCGCCACGGAAGTCTATTTCTATCATCTGGAGCGACGCTCGCTCGAGCACGTGCTGCCGACGCTGCTCGAGCTGTCGCTTAAGCGCGGCTGGCGCGCCGTCGTTCAGGCGGCGAGCGAGGAGCGCGTCGAGGCGCTCAACACGCTGCTATGGACCTATCGCGAGGAGAGCTTCCTGCCCCATGGGACGGCGCGCGACGGGCACCCGGGAGCGCATCCCATCTATCTGACGGCGGGTGACGACAACCCGAGCGAGGCGCAAATCCGCTTTCTGGTAGACGGCGCCGTGCTTGCCGACGCCTCGCCTTACACCCGCGTCGCTTACGTCTTCGACGGCAGCGACCAGGACGCGGTCTCGCGTGCGCGTGCCGAGTGGCAGGCGGCGAAAGCAAGAGGCGACGCCGCGAGCTATTGGCAGCAGGATGCCGACGGACGCTGGCAGCAGAAGGCGTGAGGCTGGATCGCGCCGGCGATGGCGCGTGATCGGTCAATTGATCCAGGTCAGCGCCGCTTGTCTTGACTTCGCTGTCTATGGCGCCTTGTGACGGTCAGGCCGGGCCGCTATAAGCCCGCGTAAATCCAAACACCCGAGGGGACTAGTGGCTATGGCCAGTGAACGCACGCTTTCAATCATCAAGCCGGACGCCACAGAGCGGAACATCACCGGGCTGATCGTCGCCAGGCTCGAAGGTGCGGGGCTTCGCGTGATCGCGCAGAAGCGGGTGTGGTGGAAGAAGAAAGAGGCCAAGAAGTTCTACGACATCCACGAGGGCCAGCCCTACTTTAAGGATCTGGTCGCCTTCATGACCTCAGGCCCCATCGTGCTGCAGGTGCTTGAGGGCGAGGACGCCATCGCCAAGAACCGCGCGGTGATGGGCGCGACCAATCCGGTCGACGCAGAGCCGGGCACCATCCGCAAGGAGTTCGCCGTCAATTTGCAGCGGAATTCCGTGCATGGCTCCGACGGCCCCGAGACGGCCAAGCGGGAGATCGGGCTCTGCTTCAAGAAGAGTGAGATCGTGGGTTAACCTCAAGTCGCTCTAGCGCCTGAGGATGCCGGATCGCTTCAGCAGCCAGAAGACCGCTGCCGACGCCCCGACAAGGATCACCATCGACCACAGGAATCCGTGGCCGCTTTGGGTGAGCGGCAGTCCCCCGACATTCATGCCGAAAACTCCCGCGATCAAGGTCGCCGGCAGGAAGACCGTGGTTACGATGGCCAGCACATGGAGATTGCGATTGGTCTGCTCGGCGGTCTTGATGGTGACCTCCTCCTGAAGGAGCTGCGCCCGGTCACGCAAAGAGACGATCTCAGCATCAAGCCAATCGAGGCGCTGACCCAACGTCTTGGTCGCCAGACCGAGCGCAAATTTCTGGCCGAGGTCGAGCCCAAGCCGTTGAATGAGCGAGCGCAAGATCACAAGCTGCCGATGCAGGCGCACGGTCGTCCGTCGAATGCGCACGAGCATTTGCCCGCCCTCACTCACATCCTCGGCGAGGATCTTCTCCTCGATGCGGTCGAGCTTGCGGGCAACGTCATCGGCGAAGCGATCGACGGCGTCGACCACGTGCTCTACGATGGTATCCAGAAGGGCCGCGACGGTTGGCGCCTTGTGACCACTCCGCAGCGCATTGCGCGTTGTTTCGATGCCGCCCAGCGCGCGACGGCGGCCGCTGATCAGGAGTCTCTCGGTCATGGCGAAATGGAGAAAGCCGAGCTCCTCGGTAATCCCCTCGAGCCCGCAAACAAGGTCGGGAAAGACGCCATAGAGGCAGTCGTCGCTGGCGTGGAGCTGCTGATGCTCGTCGGCCGCCACGAGCAGCGCTCTCGCTGTGAGGGGAAGATAGGACGTCGATCGCAAGAAGTGGCAGGCGCGCGCGTCCGCCAAGTTGAAGTGGAGCCACAGCCAGCCGTCAGCGTCCTCTACGATCGGCCGGTCGACCGCAAGTTCCTCCGCGACTCCGTCGGCCTTTGAGCGAAAGGCAGAGATCAGGCCTGGCAGAGCTTGCGCGGGAGCCGCTGGACTGGCGCCGGTTCCTACTTTTCGCAGATCATGCTCTAGGACGTCAGCCACCCGAGCTCCTGAGCTTTGGCGTGGGCAGCCTTCCAAGCCGAGACGAGAAATCTCACGCGCGCCGGGTCGGGGTCGTCGCGCATGGAGTCGGTCAACACAAGGATGGGCGACATGCCGTCTTTGCGATAGATGGCCTGCTCACCAGTGTCGGGACGGGTGACGACGAGGTCGCAATCTCGCAGGACCTGCACGTTGACGTCAGCAACATCACTCATCGCGGCGCTCCTACTGAGAGGCGCAGTCTAGAACTCCCGCGACGACGTGAGAAGGTTCATGATTCTGTCATGTGAGCTTTGACAGAACCCAAGCCGCGGCTCCCCTTTGATCTGCGAGAGCGCTTAGCTTAGCTCGCGGATGCGGAAGGGCAGCCCGCCTTTGGGGCAAAGCGTCACCGTGGCGTGGATCTTCGCTGGCACCGGCCCAACATATTCGGGGGTAAAGCGGCGCAAGAGCTGCACCAGAGCGAGCGTATTCTCGATCTGCGACAGCGCGCCCCCGATGCAGGCGCGCTTGCCCGCGGCGAAGGGCAGGTAGCTGTACTTCACCCGCTTCTTGGACCGCTCCGGCGCAAAGCGCTCAGGATCGAAGGTCTCCGGCGCGTCCCAATATTTTGGGTTGTGGTGAGCGATATAGGTGAGGATCACCACCTTGTCGCCGGCCTTGATCTTGTGACCCTCGATCTCGTCGTCGCCGGCGGCAATCCGGATCAAAGCCCAGATCGGCGGGAAGAGCCGCATGGTCTCCTGGATCACCATGCGCGTATAAGCGAGCTGCTGTATCTCCTGCCATTGTGGATCCCGCTCACCGCACACGGCGCGCGCCTCGGCCCTGATGCGCTCGAGCGCCTCGGGGTGCATCGACAAGAGATAGAGCGACCAAGCCAGCGTGAGCGCCGTCGTCTCGGTGCCGGCCCACAGATATTGCTTCATCTCGTCGATCACCTGCCCGCGGTCGAACTCGGGGAAGCTCGGATCGGCCTCCGCGGCTTCGAGCATGCGCAGCAGGGTCTTCTCGCGGTGATCGACGACGTTCGCCCCGATCACAGTGTCAGGGATCGAGCCCCACACCTCCATCGCCTTGGCGGCGTCTTCCTCGGTGATCTCGGCAAGCTCTCCGCTCATCTTTTTGAGGCGAATCGACTTGTGGTTCATCACGTCGGTGTAGGTCTTGACCTGGCCGAAGACGAAATGCGGGTTGAAGGGCATCTCGCGGTCGAACAGAGCCTTGCACACCATCTCGGCGGCGAGCGTCCAGGTCTCCTCCACCATCTCGATGGTCTCACCGGTCGAGGCGAACTTCGCCCAGCGCGCCATCTTCGAATCGATGGCCGACATGAGATAGGGGAAATACTCCTCGAACATATGCGGGTGGAAAGCGGGCTGCTGCGGCGCCCTGATCTTCTGCCACAGCGCGCCGTCGACGGTGATCATGCTCCTGCCGAAGATGGGGCGGAGTCCGTCGAAATATTTGACGTAGTTGTCGGCATTGTCGACGAGCACGCGCTGAGCATGGGCCGGCTCGCTCAGAAGGATGATCCGCTGGTTCTTGAGGTTGATCGGTATCACGCCGCCATATTTGTCGCTGAGCGCCATGAGAACCTGCATGGGGTTCTCCTGGTTCAACAGCGGCGTGAGCTTGAACCAGATGCTCTGCTCTTCGCCGAGCCCATGGGATGGAGAATAGGCGACCGTCATATCAGCCATTTACGCCTTTCCCAGCGCTCCCTGCTTCGGATGTCGGAGGCCACGGGCGTTAGCCTCCACGACCGGCCGCCAAAACAAGGAAGCGGCCTTCCGCGCTGATCGCATCGCATCGCGACAGTCACGGCAAGCAGGCGCAGGATTGCCTCGAATAAGGCCAGTCTCTAGCATCCGGCCGTTGGCATTGTCCATCATTGGCACGTCTGCATCTTGTGGTGCGACATGCCGTCCAGTCCAGGGGCCGATCTTACGGCCGTTAATAATTTCAATCAAAGCCTTCATCGAGCGGCGGCGAAAATATCGCGGGTTGATCTCTGATCTGTGTCATTCCGACCACACGCTCGCCCTCAACGTGAACCGCGCCCGAGGCGACGAGGCGGAGCGCATGGGGGTAAAGCCGATGCTCGGCCTCAAGCACGCGGGCGGCGAGGCTGTCAGGCGTGTCGCGCACGAGCACCGGGACGGCGGCTTGCGCCACGATCGGCCCGCAGTCCATCTCGGACCTGACGAAGTGCACGGTGCAGCCTGAGATCTTGACGCCTTCATCCAGAACGCGGGCATGGGTGTGCAAGCCTTTGAAGGCGGGCAAGAGGGAGGGGTGGATGTTGAGGTGGCGGTTCCACCAGCTCCGCACGAAGCCTTCGGTGTGCAGCCGCAGGAAGCCTGCGTTGCAGAGAAGCTCGACTTGCGCCCCTTGCAGCGCGCCGTCGAGGGCGGCATCGAAGTCCTCGCGGGAGGCGAAGTCCTTGTGGTTGATGATGAGGGTGGGGATGCCCGAAGCTTCGGCGCGGGCGAGGCCTTGGGCGCCGGGGACGTTCGACACTACGAGGACGATCTTCGCGGGATAGCCGGGGGCCTTGCAGGCCTCGATCAGCGCCTCGAGGTTGGACCCGCGGCCCGAGATGAGGACGCCAACGCGTTTCCTCGTCACCGTGCGCCCCAAGCAAGCTCGCCTTTGAAGCGGATGGCATCGCCGCCGCCGCGCCCGACCAGCGCGCCGATCAGTCTTGTCTCCTCGCCGAGATGCCGCAGCACACGCTCCACGTCGGAAGCGGCAACCACGACGATCATGCCGATGCCGCAATTGAAGGTCCGCAGCATCTCGTCCTGATCCATTCTTGCCTCGCGCTGAAGCCAGGCGAACACTGGCGGGAGCGTGCAGGCGACAAGGTCGATCTCGGCGGCAAGATCGGCAGGAAGCACGCGCGGGATGTTGTCGGTCAGCCCGCCGCCGGTGATATGGGCCAACGCTTTGACTGCGCCGGTTGTGCGAATCGTTTCAAGGATCTGCCGCACATAGATGCGAGTGGGGGTGAGCAGCGCCTCGCCAAGAGTCTTTCCTGGAGCAAATGGCGCGGGGTCGCTCAAGCGCAACCCCGATTGCTCGACGAGGCGGCGCACCAGGGAGAAGCCGTTGGCGTGCACGCCGGAGGAGGGAAGCGCGAGAATGACGTCGCCAAACTCGAGGTCCTTCCGCGGCAGCAAGGAAGAGCGCTCGACCGCGCCCACGGCAAATCCGGCCAGATCGTAATCGCCCGGCGCATAGAGCCCCGGCATCTCGGCGGTCTCGCCGCCGAGGAGCGCGCATCCGTGGGCGCGGCACGCGTCGGCCATCGCGCCGACGACGCGCGCGAAGACGGCCGGGTCGAGCTTCGAGGTGGAGAAGTAATCAAGGAAGAACAGGGGCTCCGCGCCCATCGCGAGCGCGTCGTT
>DFXC01000051.1:0-125 GCA_002383105.1 Hyphomicrobiaceae bacterium UBA4118 | reverse complement strand
TATAAGAGACAGCCCCCGATCAGGGCGCAACCGGCCTCCAGGCATCCCGCGGCAACGCTGCCGATGACCGTCTCGGCCACGCCGAGGTCGAGCTTGCCGGTAGCGAAGTAGTCGAGGAAGAACAG
>DFXC01000082.1 GCA_002383105.1 Hyphomicrobiaceae bacterium UBA4118 | reverse complement strand
AGATGTGTATAAGAGACAGCTCGGAGGGCGTGACCTCGCTGCAGATGGACATCAAGATCACCGGCATCACCGAGGAGATCATGAAGGTCGCCCTCGACCAGGCACGTGACGGGCGCCTGCATATCCTCGCCGAGATGAACAAGGCGCTGAATACGGCCCGGCCGGAGCTTGGCGAGTATGCACCGCGCATCGAGACGATCCATATCCCGGTGGACAAGATCCGCGAGGTGATCGGCTCGGGTGGCTCGGTGATCCGCGAGATCGTTGCGGAATCCGGTGCCAAGATCGACATCTCCGACGACGGGACCGTCAAGATCGCCTCGGCCAATGCCGAGTCGATCCGCGCCGCGATCAATCGCATCAAGAGCATCGCCTCCGAGCCGGAGGTCGGCGAGATTTACAAGGGCAAAGTCGTCAAGGTGATGGAGTTCGGCGCCTTCGTGAATTTCTTCGGCGCCAAGGATGGGCTCGTGCACATCTCGCAGCTTGCCGAGGGCCGGCCCAAAGCCGTCACCGACGTGGTTAAGGAGGGCGATCAGGTGTGGGTGAAGCTGCTCGGCTTCGACGACCGCGGCAAGGTCAAGCTATCGATGAAGGTCGTCGATCAGACCACCGGCCGCGAGCTCGAGAAGGCAAGCGCCGAATAAAACGGGGAGCTCTTAGCCCCCCTCATTCGTTCTTGATGCACTTGGTGGCGATGACGAGGTATTCGTCCTTGTGCTGGCCTTGCCACTCCTCTGACTTGGCCCGGGCGTTGCCGTTGCAGCTCACCACGTCCTCGAAGGTCACCTCGGGCAGGGCGATCTCCTGGCAGGTGTGCGGCTCGGCGACAAGGCACGCAATGAGCACGAGATGGGCAGCCATCGACGGTCTTTCCTCCAATGTCTTCTCAAGCCCCGCGCGATCCTAGTTATACGCGGGCCGTCTCACAACAATTTCCATGCCTTAGCCTAAAGGGCCGCACCCCGCCTATTGCGCGGCTTCCCGCGGCGCCTTCTCGGCCGGGGCCTCGGCGGCCTCCTCGCCGACTTGCTCCATGGTCTTGAGCGCCGCGATATGCGGCATGGCAATGGTCGAGTAGCCGCAATCCACGAAATGCACCTCGCCGGTGACCGCGCCTGACAGGTCCGACAGGAGGTAAAGTGCTGCGCCGCCGACTTCGTCGAGGGTCGGCGAACGGCGCATCGGCGCGTTGCGCTGTTGATAATGGAGCAGCGTACGGGCATCGGAGATGCCGGCGCCGGCGAGCGTGCGCATCGGCCCGGCCGACAGCGCATTCACCCTGATCCCCTGCGGGCCGAAATCGGAGGCGAGGTAGCGGACGCTCGTCTCGAGCGCCGCCTTGGCGACGCCCATGACGTTGTAGCAGGGCACCACACGCGTTGCCCCGCCATAGGTGAGGGTCAACAGCGAGCCACCGGACGGCATCAGGTCGGCGGAGAGCTTGCAGATCTCCGTGAACGAGAAGCAGGAGATCACCATCGTATGCTCGAAATTCTTGCGGGTGGTGTCGGCATAGCGGCCACGGAGCTCGTTGCGGTCGGAGAAAGCGAGCGCATGCACGACGAAATCGAGCGAGCCCCAGTTTTTCCGGATCACGTCGAACACGCGCTCGACGGTCTTGAGGTCCTCGACATCGGCTTTCTCGATGATCTTTGCGCCTATGCCTTCGGCGAGCGGGACCGCGCGGCGTCCGAAGGCGCCGCCCTGATAGCTGAAGGCAAGCTCGGCGCCCTGGCCGTGCAGCACCCGCGCAATGCCCCAGGCGATCGAGCGGTCGTTGGCGACACCCATCACCAACCCCCTCTTCCCGGCCATCAACGGCGCGGGCTCAGCGATATCTCTTGTTGTTGCCATGTTTGTTACTCTGGTTGTGGGTTGACCCGCGTCGGCTCCCGTCCCTTTAGCCCTCCACCCGACGGAACACGAGTGTGGCGTTAGTGCCGCCAAAACCGAAGCTGTTCGACATCACGGCGTTAATGGCGACATTGTCCTGGCGCTTGCGCACGATGGGCATGTCGGCAACGGCGGGATCAAGGGTCTCGATATTGGCGGATTCGCAAATGAAGCCGTTGTTCATCATCAGCAGCGAATAGATCGCCTCATGCGCGCCGGCGGCACCGAGCGAATGGCCGGTCAGCGATTTGGTCGCACTGATGGGCGGGCATTTCTCGCCGAACACCGCACGGAGCGCCTCGATCTCGCGCAAATCGCCGATCGGGGTCGAGGTGGCGTGGGGATTGATGTAGCCGATCTCGCCGTCGATGTTCTGCATCGCCATGCGCATGCAGCGCGCGGCGCCCTCGCCGGAAGGCTGCACCATGTCGTAGCCGTCGGAGGTCGCGCCGTAGCCGACAAGCTCGCCGTAGAGACGGGCACCGCGGGCGCGGGCATGATCGAGCTCCTCGAGCACGACGACGCCGGCACCGCCGGCAATGACGAAGCCGTCACGTTTGGTGTCGTAGGCACGGCTCGCCACCTCGGGCCGGTCGTTGAAATCCGACGACATGGCGTTCATGGCGTCGAACAGGACGGACAGCGTCCAGTCGAGCTCCTCGCCGCCGCCGGCAAACACGATATCCTGCTTGCCCAGTTGGATGAGCTCCGCGCCATTGCCGATGCAGTGCGCGCTGGTCGAGCAGGCCGAGGAGATCGAATAGCTCACGCCCTTGATGTGGTAGGGCGTCGACAGCGTGGCCGAGTTGGTCGAGGACATGGCCTTCGGCACCTCGAAGGGGCCCACCTTTTTCGGGCCCTTCTCGCGGGTGTTATCGGCGGCCTGCACGATGGCGCGGGTCGAGGGCCCGCCTGAGCCCATGATGAGCCCGGTCCTCTCGTTGGAGACGTCCTTCTCCTCGAGGCCGGCATCGCGAATCGCCTGCTCCATGGCGATGTAGTTCCAGGCGGCGCCCTCGCCCATGAAGCGGCGCACCTTGCGATCGATCATCCCGTCCAAATCGAGCTTCGGCGCGCCATGCACCTGGCAGCGGAAGCCGAGCTCGGCATATTTGTCGGCCTTGACGATGCCGGACTTCGCCTCGCGCAAAGAGGCGAGCACCTCCTGGGCGCTGTTGCCGATGGAGGACACGATACCTATGCCGGTCACGACCACACGTCTCATGGGGTCAAAGTCCTTAGGAACCCGCGCCGCTCAGGCCGCGAGAGGTCAGACACTAGCGGGTGCGGCTTCGTCCGCCTGGAAGAGGCCGACCCGCAAGTCCTTGGCCGTATAGATGGTCTCGCCGTCGGCTTTCAGCCAGCCGTCGCCGGTGCCGAGGGTGAACTTCCGCCGGATCACGCGCTTGAGCTCGACGATATATTCGACCTTGCGCATGGTCGGCAGCACCATGCCGGAGAACCTGACCTCGCCCACGCTCAAGGCCCGCCCCTTGCCCGGCGCGCCGAGCCAGCCAAGAAAGAAGCCGAGCAGCTGCCAGAGTGCGTCGAGGCCGAGGCAGCCCGGCAT
>DFXC01000049.1:648-12444 GCA_002383105.1 Hyphomicrobiaceae bacterium UBA4118 | reverse complement strand
CGGCCGGCCATCTTGTCGCCGGGCTGGATCTTGCGCTTCACCGCGACGAAGACCTTGACCATCTTCATCACGCCGGGCGGCAGCTCGTCGCCGCGCTGCAGCTTGTCGACCTTGTCGACGAAGCGCTGCTCGAGCCGCTTCTTGGCCTCCTCGTATTGGCGGCGGATCGCCTCGACCTCGGCCATCGCCTTCTCGTTCTTGAGGGCGATCTCCCACCAATGGCTGCGCGCGACCTCGTCGAGCAGAGCCTCGGTGATCTTGGCGTCCTTCTTGACGGTCTTCGGGCCCTTGGCCACGACCTTGTGCATCAAGACGTCCTTGAGCCGGCCATAGACGTTGCGGTCGAGGATGGCCAGCTCGTCATCGCGGTCCTTGGCGAGCCGCTCGATCTCTTCCCGCTCGATGGCCATGGCGCGCTCGTCCTTCTCCACGCCGTGGCGGTTGAACACGCGCACCTCGACCACGGTGCCCGATACGCCGGGCGGCAGCTTGAGCGAGGTGTCGCGGACGTCGGAGGCCTTCTCGCCGAAGATGGCGCGCAGCAGTTTCTCCTCCGGCGTCATCGGGCTCTCGCCCTTGGGCGTGATCTTGCCCACCAGGATGTCGCCCGGATTGACCTCGGCGCCGATATAGACGATGCCCGCCTCGTCGAGGTTCTTGAGCGCCTCCTCAGAGACGTTGGGGATGTCGCGCGTGATCTCTTCCGGCCCGAGCTTGGTGTCGCGGGCCATCACCTCGAACTCCTCGATATGGATCGAGGTGAACACGTCGTCGCGCACGACGCGCTCGGAGATGAGGATGGAATCCTCGAAGTTGTAGCCCATCCACGGCATGAACGCGACCAGCACGTTACGCCCGAGCGCAAGCTCGCCGAGATCGGTCGAAGGCCCGTCAGCGATAATCTCGCCGGCCTTGACCGAATCGCCCACGCGCACAAGCGGCCGCTGATTGATGCAGGTGTTCTGGTTCGAGCGCTGGAACTTGCGCAGATTGTAGATGTCGACGCCGGACTTCGAAGGATCGGTCTCCTCCGTCGCCCGGATGACGATACGGGTCGCGTCCACCTGATCGACGATGCCGGTGCGGCGGGCGCCGATGGCGGCACCCGAATCGCGCGCCACCACCTCTTCCATGCCGGTGCCGACGAGCGGCGCCTCAGCGGTGATCAGCGGCACGGCCTGGCGCTGCATGTTGGAGCCCATCAGAGCGCGGTTGGCGTCGTCATTCTCGAGGAAGGGGATGAGCGCCGCCGCCACCGAGACGAGCTGCTTCGGCGACACGTCGATGAGGTCGACCTTCTCCGGCGGCACGAGCTCGACGTCGCCAGCATGGCGGCAGACGATCAGGTCCTCGGTGAAGGTGCCGTTCGGCGCGAGCTCGGCATTGGCCTGGGCGATGATATAACGCGCTTCCTCCATGGCCGAGAGATAGACCACCTCGTCGGTCACCTTGCCTTTGACCACGCGCCGGTACGGGCTCTCGATGAAGCCGTATTTGTTGACCCGCGCATAGGTCGCAAGCGAGTTGATGAGGCCGATATTCGGGCCCTCCGGCGTCTCGATCGGACAGATGCGGCCATAATGGGTCGGGTGCACGTCGCGCACCTCGAAGCCCGCGCGCTCGCGGGTGAGACCGCCTGGCCCAAGCGCCGACAATCTACGCTTATGGGTGATCTCGGAGAGCGGGTTGGTCTGGTCCATGAATTGCGAGAGCTGCGAGGAGCCGAAGAACTCGCGCACCGCCGCTGCCGCCGGCTTGGCGTTGATCAGGTCCTGCGGCATCACCGTATCGATATCGACCGAGCTCATGCGCTCCTTGATAGCGCGCTCCATGCGCAACAACCCGACGCGATACTG
Source organism: Hyphomicrobiaceae bacterium UBA4118 (assembly GCA_002383105.1). Lineage (GTDB taxonomy): Bacteria > Pseudomonadota > Alphaproteobacteria > Rhizobiales > Methyloligellaceae > Methyloceanibacter. The sequence goes on along the minus strand of DFXC01000049.1, from coordinate 10,588 downwards.
ATTCTCCATGAGCTCGCCCACCGAGCGCACCCGGCGGTTGCCGAGATGGTCGATGTCGTCGATCTCGCCCTTGCCGTCGCGCAAGTCGACCAGCGTCTGGATCACGGCGAGGATATCCTCTTTGCGCAAGGTGCGCATCGTGTCGGGGGCGTCGAGGTCGAGACGCATGTTCATCTTGACCCGGCCCACGGCCGAGAGGTCGTAGCGCTCGGAATCGAAGAAGATGCCGCGGAACAGCGTCGCTGCCGCTTCCGGTGTCGGCGGCTCGCCCGGCCGCATCACGCGGTAGATGTCGAGCAGCGCCTCCTCGGTGTTGGAGTTCTTGTCGACGTGGAGCGTGTTGCGGATGAAGGCGCCAACATTGACGTGGTCGATGTCGAGGATCGGAATCTCCTTGAGGCCGAGATCCTTCAACGTGGCCAGTAGCTTGGCGTCGAGCTCCTCGCCCGCCTCGCCATAGATCTCGCCCGTCTCCAAATTGACGATGTCCTGCGCGAGGTAGCGGCCGTGAAGATCCTCTTCGCTGACGAGCAGCTCCTTGAGCCCCTCGTCGGCGAGCTTCTTGGCGAGCCGTGCGGTCACCTTGCGGCCGGCCTCGATGGCGACCTTGCCGGTCTTGGCGTCGATCAGGTCGCTGGTCGGCTTGATGCCGCGCATGCGATCGGGGCGGAACGGCATGCGCCATCCGTCCTTGGTCGATTTCAGCACGACGCGGTCGTAGAAGGTGGCGAGGATCTCCTCGTCATCGAGCCCAAGCGCATAGAGTAGCGTCGTGACCGGCAGCTTGCGGCGGCGGTCGATGCGCACATAGACAATGTCCTTGGCGTCGAACTCGAAGTCGAGCCAGGAGCCGCGATAGGGAATGATGCGGGCGGCGAACAGCAGCTTGCCCGAGGAATGGGTCTTGCCGCGGTCGTGGTCGAAGAACACGCCGGGGGAGCGGTGCATCTGCGAGACGATGACGCGCTCGGTGCCGTTGATGACGAAGGTGCCGTTCGACGTCATGAGCGGCATGTCGCCCATGTAGACGTCCTGCTCCTTGATGTCTTTGACCGAGCGGGCGCCGGTCTCCTCGTTCACGTCGAAGACGATGAGCCTGAGGGTGACCTTGAGCGGCGCGGCATAGGTCATGCCCCGCTGCTGGCACTCTTCCACGTCGTATTTCGGCAGCTCGAAGGCATAGCGCACGAACTCGAGTTGGGCGCGCTCGCCGAAATCCCGGATGGGGAAGACGGAGCGGAAAACGCCCTGCAAGCCCTCGTCAAGGCGCCCGCCTTCGGGCTCCTCGACCATGAGGAACTGATCGTAGGATTGTTTCTGAACCTCGATGAGGTTCGGCATCTCGGCAACTTCATGGATCTTGCCGAACATCTTCCGCAAGCGCTTACGACCATTCGTAGTCTGTTGCGTCATGTGGTCCTCTTAGGCTCATCGCGGCGGCTCTCCAGAGACTCCGCTTGAGCGAAGCGGAGAGTCTGGAGAAGCGTCACGTCACACGATTTGGTGGATTGTGGCACGAGCGAACTCCCCTATATGGGGGTCGCCCGTGCCCGTTTCAACCCACGTGACTATTTCAACTCGACGGTGGCTCCGGCCGCCTCGAGCTGCTTTTTAATCTTCTCGGCCTCGTCCTTGCTCACGCCTTCCTTGACGGCCTTGGGCGCGCCTTCGACGAGGTCTTTGGCCTCCTTGAGGCCGAGGCTGGTGACAGCCCGCACCTCTTTGATAACATTGATCTTCTGCGCTCCGACCGCGGTCAGGATGACGTCGAATTCCGTCTTCTCCTCGACAACCGCAGCCTCGCCGCCGCCACCCGCGGCCATCATGGCCACCGGTGCTGCGGCCGAGACGCCCCATTTCTCCTCGAGCAACTTCGCCAGATCGGCCGCCTCAAGCACGGTGAGGCTTGAGAGCTGGTCCACTATTTTCTGCAAATCTGCCATTTGACTTATCCTCGTAGGTTCGACTCTCGTGTTAGGTTTTTAGCCGGCCGTCACGCCGCTTCCTTCTTGCCATAGGCCGCGAACACGCGCGCAAGCTGAGCTCCGGGCGCATTCAACGTGCGGGCGAGCTTGCTCGCCGGCGCCTGAATGAGACCGATCAGCTTGCCTCTGAGCTCGTCGAGCGAAGGCAGACTGGCAAGCGAGCTCACCCCTTTGGCATCGAGCGCCGTGGCTCCCATCGTTCCGCCAAGGATGACGAATTTTTCGTTCGTCTTGGCGAATTTGACGGCAACCTTCGGCGCCGCTATCGGGTCGGCGGAATAGGCGATGCAGGTCGGTCCCCGCAGCAAATCCGCGATGCCCTTGGCGTCGGTGCCTTCGAGTGCGAGCTTGACGAGCCTGTTCTTCGCCACCTTGACCTGGCCGCCCGCACTTCGCATATCGCGGCGCAGTCTGGTCATTTCGGTGACGGTGAGGCCCGCATAGTGAGCTACGACGACCACGCCAGCCTTGGCGATGACATCGTGAAGCGCCGTCACGACTTCGCGCTTCTCAGCTCTTTCCACTGCTCACTCCGTCTCTAATTTAGGTCGCGGGCGAACGCCCCTGACCTTTGGCTACACCGTGCCGCGAGAAGTGAGAGGGGCAAGGCAATAAGCCGCCCCGCTCCTTCGAGCGGCGCTCTGTTGCCTGTCCCGCCCGCACGCGAATTTGCGCAAGAGCCACTTACGAGGGTCAAACCGATCTCCAGGCTGCGGCGGTATCCCGCTACCATCGAACCGTTCGTCTCCCGTCTCATGCAGGCCCAAAAGGCTTAAGCGGAGAGCCCGCACCTGCAATCTCGGACAGGTATGGACCGCTTCAACGTCAAGCGGCCCTTCGGGACTGAAATCTCAGTCCCTAAACTCTTCTCTAACTCGCTCCGCCCACGAGGCTGGCGGGCTCAACCTTGACGGCGGGCCCCATGGTCGAAGTGACCGCCACCCGCTTCAGGAACGTGCCTTTGGCGCCGGACGGCTTGGCCTTCATCACCGCATCGGCAAAGGCGCGGATATTCGCGACCAGCGCCTCTTCGGTGAAGCTCGCCTTGCCGACGCCGGCATGAATGAGGCCTGCCTTCTCGACGCGGAACTCAACCGCGCCGCCCTTCGCCGCACGCACGGCCGGACCGACATCGGCCGTCACCGTGCCCACCTTGGGGTTCGGCATCAGCCCACGCGGGCCCAAGACTTTTCCCAGCCGTCCGACCAGCGGCATCATGTCTGGCGTGGCGATGCAGCGGTCGAAATCGATCACGCCCTTCTGCACCTGCTCAACGAGATCCTCGGCGCCGACCACGTCGGCCCCCGCCTTCTTGGCTTCCTCGGCCTTGGCGCCTTTGGCGAAGACGCCGACGCGAAGCTTGCGCCCCGAGCCGTGCGGCAGCGCGCAGACGCCGCGCACCATCTGGTCGGCGTGACGCGGGTCGACGCTCAAATTCATGGCGATCTCGATGGTCTCGTCGAACTTCGCCTTGGCTCCGCCTTTGACGAGCTTCACCGCGTCTTCGATCGAGTAAAGCGTGTCGCGGTCGACGGTCGCCAACGCGCTACGAAACCTCTTGCCGGGCTTGCTCATGTCCTACTCCTGCACCTGTAGTCCCATCGAGCGGGCGGAACCGGCGATGATCTTCATCGCCTGCTCGACGGAATTGGCGTTCAGATCCTTCATCTTCACCTCGGCGATTTCGCGCAGCTGCGCCTGCGTCACCGTGCCTGCTCCGGCGCGGCCAGGCGTCTGCGATCCCTTGCCGATCTTGGCCGCCTTCTTGAGGAGATAAGACGCCGGCGGCGTCCGCATCTCGAAGGTGAAGGAGCGGTCGGCATAGACGGTGATCACCGTCGGGATCGGCGAGCCCGGCTCGAGCTTCTGCGTCGCCGCGTTGAACTGCTTGCAGAACTCCGGGATGTTGACGCCGCGCTGGCCGAGCGCAGGCCCGATCGGCGGTGAGGGGTTAGCCTGCCCTGCCGGCACCTGGAGCTTGATGTAACCGTCGATCTTCTTAGCCATTCTTCCTGTCCTGCGCCTTCCCGCTTACCTCACGCCAAGCCGTGCTTAGAGCTTCTCGACTTGCGCATATTCGAGCTCGACCGGCGTCGCCCTGCCGAAAATCGACACCGCCACCTTGAGCCGCGCCCGCTCCTCGTCGACCTCCTCGACGAGACCGTTGAACGAGGCGAACGGGCCGTCGGCGACCCGCACCTGCTCGCCGATCTCGAAGGTGACGGAGGGCTTCGGCCGCTCCACGCCTTCCTGCACCTGTTGCAGGATGCGTCCGGCCTCCGCTTCGGTGATCGGAATGGGCTTGTTCTCGGTGCCGAGAAAGCCGGTGACCTTGGGCGTCGCCTTGATCAGATGATAGGTCTGGTCGTTGAGCTCCATCTTGACCAGCACATAGCCCGGAAAGAACTTCCGCTCGGAGCTCACCTTGCGGCCGCGGCGCATCTCCACGACCTCCTCCATGGGGACGAGCACCTCGGCGAACAAATCGCCGAGCCCCGCAGCGACGGCGCGCTCCTTGATGGATTCGGCGACCTTCCGCTCGAAGTTCGAATAAGCGTGGACGATGTACCAGCGCATTGTCATCTAGCGGCCCAAACCCAAAACCAGCGTGACGAGTTGGCTGAGCACCCAGTCGGCGGCGAGGAAGAAGAGCGCGGCCGCGACCGACATGGCGAGCACCATGATCGTGGTGACCACGGTCTCCCGGCGCGTCGGCCAAGTGACCTTGGCGACCTCGGTCCGTACCTGCTGCAGAAACTCGAAGGGATTCGTCCTCGCCATCTCAATCCTTGCCGCTGGGGAGCGGTCTCCCGAGCATTGTCGTTCTGGCTCGCGTCTCAGTCGTGGCAGGAGTGGAGGGACTCGAACCCCCAACCCCCGGTTTTGGAGACCGGTGCTCTAGCCAGTTGAGCTACACTCCTATTTCGGTGTCAGGTATCGGGTCTCAGGTTCCAGAAAGCAACCTCCCGCCGAACTCTGACATCCGATAGCCGACACCTGTTTTGGAGCGGGTGAAGGGAATCGAACCCTCGTCCTCAGCTTGGAAGGCTGCTGCTCTACCATTGAGCTACACCCGCATCCATCCTGCTCGTGAAGGAGTGGTTGGTGGAGGGGGTAGGATTCGAACCTACGTAGGCATAGCCAACGGGTTTACAGCCCGTCCCCTTTAGCCACTCGGGCACCCCTCCTTGAGCTAAGATGGATTGACTGGTGATTGTGACCAAGCAAAAACGCCCCGCCGTCGGCCGGCAGGGTCCGCCACGCCTGGTTTTATGGGTAGCGCTTCAGGCTCTGTCAACTGTAAATCAGGGCATTAGAGCGAAATTCCTTGAACCTGCCCGGGCCGTCTCAGTTCCACCCCCTCTTGAGAGAGCACCCGCCTCCAAATGCGGCGCCAGAGACCAAGGCCCAATAAGCCGGCAAGCCATGGCTTTCGCGGCAAGCCCAAGCGCACAAGCCGAGGCCCCGACAGCGACCGCATCCTGCTGTTTGGCCTCCACGCCGTCGAGGCGGCGCTTTCCAATCCGAACCGGCCGGTCACCCGGCTTATGGCCACCGAGAACGCCGCGCAACGGCTGGGCGCCCTCATCGCCAAGCGTGGCGTGACGCTCGAGCCCGCAAGCCCGCGCGATCTCGATCGGCTGTTGGGGCCGGAGGCCGTGCATCAGGGCGTCGCGCTCGAGACCGAGGCGCTGCCGCCCATCGGGCTCGATGAGGTGAGCCCCGAGGGGATCCTTCTCGTGCTCGATCAGGTGACCGACCCGCAGAATGTAGGCGCCGCGTTGCGCTCAGCCGCTGCCTTCGGCGCCGCTGGCCTCGTCCTCACCGAACGGCACAGCCCTCCCTTGCAAGGCGTCCTGGCCAAAGCCGCAAGCGGGGCGCTGGACGTCGTGCCCCTGATCCTCATCAAGAATCTTGCGCAAGGCCTGGCCGAGCTCGGCGAACGCGGGTTCTTGCGGGTAGGCTTGGCGGAGGAAGCAAGCGAAGCGCTTGAAACCGCGGTGCTGACGCGGCCGCTCGCGCTCGTGCTCGGCGCCGAGGGCAAAGGCTTGCGGCAGCTCACGCGCGAGCATTGCGACCGACTCTGCCGCATCTCGACGCAAGGGTCGTTTGGCAGCCTCAACGTCTCCAATGCCGCAGCGGTCGCGCTCCACTGGGCCAGCCTCAACGCGCGCTAAGCGGGGAGCGCCTGCACGGCCACGGCGACGCTGGGGGGACGATCCCCTCCCCGTCTCGACGGTCAGCTCATCGCCGGCGGCGCGGGTTCTTCACCCACGCGCCAGCACGGCGGCGAGACTCAACACAACTTTCATCTTGGGACTCCACTACGGCTAACTCCCCTCCTGGCCTTGGGTCGCCAGCGGAAGGTCACCCGAAGTTACGCCCCGCAAGTATCGGTAGGGTTGATATGTCCGGGTTGGCGGTCGGCCGAAGCCGCCCGTTTGTCCGTCAGAGGTCGCGTTGACCGTCTAGTCACCGCCGCCGCCACGCGCTTGATCTATTTAATAGCCCGGTCAGGATTTGCCCCGCGCCGTCCATAAGGCTGCTCGAGATAATGAAAATATGGCATGCAGCGGGCATAGCCCTGCTCGGCAGTGGTGTAGGGCCGGTAGAACCACCAATAATTGCGCGGATAGCAGTAGAAGGACTGCGTCTTCCGGAAGTGGGCGCTAACGAGCGGGGCGTCTTGCGCTGCGCCGAACTCCTGGCCCGCGCGCATCATCCCAAGCGCTGCAACGCTTCCGGCCCGTGCCGGCTCGTGATTGACCGCGATCGCGATACACAAGGTGGCGGCGACGGCTAGCCCAAGCCTGCAACAGCCCATGCGCACTCCCCCTTGGCAACCCGCCTCGGCGATCGAAAGTCTAGAAGGCGGGTGCGCCGAGCGCAAGCCTCCGGCAACCATGCCAAGCAACGAGGCGCATCGCGCGCAATGCGCCTCTTGACAGGGACGGGCTTGCGCCCATCAAGGTGTGCCGGGCTGAGCCGTCCCCGGAGAGCGCCGCATGGAACGAAGCTCGCCCGAGCAGAGTTGCCGATGCCTCGCCACCCCCAACCATCTTTCACGGAAGGAAACACCCATGTCATCCACCGATAGCGATATGCGCACGGGCGCAGCCAAGCGGGGCGCGAGCGCCCGCGACGCCGAGGACTTGGCCAACCAGATCGACTCGATCCGCGCCGACATTCAGAACCTGACCTCGACGGTCGGCCGCATCGCCAACAAGCAGATCAACCGCGCGCAGGACAAGGCGATGGACACCGCCAACGAGGCCGAAGAGGCCATCAGGCGCAATCCCCTCTCGGCTGTCGCGATCGCCGTGGGACTCGGGTTCCTGTTTGGTGTCTTCACCCGTCGCTAGGCGAAGCGTCCATGCTCCGCTCGGCGCTCGCGCTGCTCTCGTCCCTGCAGATCGGCCTTCGCTTCAAGGAATCGGTCCAGCGCTCGCTTAGGCAAGCGGTCGTCATCGCGATAGCCGTGATTGTCCTGATCGGCGCCGCCGCGTTCGGCCTGCTCGCGGCCTATCAGGCGCTGATGGGGGTCTACGGCTTTACGCCGGCCGCGGCGGCCGGGATCATCGCCGCCGCGCTCGCTCTTGTTGGCGTGCTCATCCTCGCCACGCTGCTGCTTCTGGCGCGGAGGCCGAAGCAGCAGGCGCCGAGCATGCTGGCCGCGACCGGCGAAGGCGTCGGCCTGCTCGATCAGGGGGTCGGCAAGGCGATGCAGCAGGTCGGTCCCGTGACGCTGCTTGCGATCGCCTTCGTCGCCGGCATCCTGGCCAGCCGCCGCCGCTAAACCGAGCATCAGCTCTAGGCGTCCCGCCCTGGTCGTTGTCCCAAGGCGGGACGGCTCTTAATCCCGTCTTAACCACCCTGCTTGCATCCTCGGCGATGAGCGAAGGGCTCATTCCATGGGAGGACAGGCGGGCTTTCCATGCTGAGACGCTTTGGTCTGGCGTTGCTCGCCATCGCCTCGCTCGCCGGCGGCGCGCGGGCGCAGAGCGTCGACGTGCCGAAGCCTTACGCCATACCCCTGCCCCCCATGTCCGAGCCGCGCTGGGAGCTCGGCGCGCGCTATTGGTGGAGCGACGGCAAGACGAGCTTCAACTTCACTTCGAGCAAGATCGATCCTCTCCTCGGCAATCCCACCTCAAAGTTGACCTACGACGGCACGAACGGCAATTCGGCCGAGTTCGTCTGGCGCGCGAAAAACGAAAGCAACACTTTTGCCAAGGGGTTTGTCGGCGGCGGCTGGCTGAACGGCGGCACCCTCGACGACCAGGACTTCCTCGCCGGTCAGGTCAAGTTCTCCGACACGTCCAGCAAGATCGGCGGCAACAGCCTCCTCTACGGCACCATCGACGTTGGTCAGGACTTCACCCTTCTCGACCGCGCGATGAAGGTGACCTTCGGCCCCTTCGTAGGGTTCAATTTCTGGCAGGAGACGGCGACGGCGTTTGGCGCCCGCTGCAACCGGGACGACGTGGACGGCGCGGTCTGCGGACCCCCCGGATTCATAGCGGTTCCCTTCTCCACCAAGGCGATTCAGAACGAACCAAACTGGGCGTCGCTTCGCCTCGGCGGCGAGCTCAGAGTGAAGCTCTGGGACAGGCTGAGCTTGATCGCCGATGCCGCGGCGCTGCCCGTGGCTTATGTCTGGAACGAGGATAGTCATTTTCTGCGCAAGGACATTGGAACCGTTCCCAATATCGTGGACCGCGGCACCGGCTGGGGCTACCAACTCGAGGCCGAAGCACGCTACGACTTCACGCCGAATTGGTCGGCCGGCGGGGGCGTGCGCTTCTGGCACGCGGAGGCCGGCCGCGGCAACACCGATTTCGTGCATTCCCAAACCAAGGTCGAGCTGAACGACTTCACCAGCGAGCGCTTCGGCGTGTTCGGCGACGTGACCTATAGATTCGCGACCTTCTAGCACCCGCAAGCGCAACGCGCCGCCTCGCCTTAGGTGGAAATGCCGAAGGAAGCGCGTTAAGAGTCCTGCTCATAAGATTGAAGCACGACGACGCTTGATCCATCTCTCGGACGGCGTCGCGAGGCCGGCTTAGCTCAGATGGTAGAGCGGCTGATTTGTAATCAGTAGGTCGGGGGTTCGAGCCCTCCAGCCGGCACCAATAAAATCAATAGCTTAGGTGAATAGAGGTCTGTCGGCCGTGATGACAGTAAGCACATAGTAAGCACCGGTGAGCGATTTCGCGCTTGGGGAGCGCAACCTCCGCCTGTACCTCGTGCTCATCCCGGACAGTCCAGCAGACGCTAATATAAAGTCGCTGGCGGGCGAAAGCGGGTGCGTGGTGGTGAGATGCCCGTGGCGATTCAGCCCTCGCTATCCCCCCTACAAAGGTGCAGGCTTAATCCATCACTGGGTAAGAACAACAACAGGCCCCGGTGGCTGAGAGCCCAAGACTCCCGCCTGCAACGCAAGGATGGGAGCCATGGCCGGTGACCCCAAAGAGTGTCGATCGCAAGCGCAGCAATGTTCGGAGATGGCGAAACGAGCTGCCAGTCGAAAGGAGAAGCTGATCTTCCTACGCCTTCAGAGGTCGTGGAACAGGCTGGCTGTCGAGATAGAAGATGCGCAAGCTTACTTGGCTACTTCGAAGGCCACAGAGCTTGGTGACGCGATGGATGCCGAGAGCTTGGCAACTCCTCGAGACGCCCTCGATCCTCCGCCGAGTCAATGAGCGAAAAATGCGATGCCTCTCACGCGCCTCAAGGACCCGTACATTCTTCAGGATGGCGTTCGTTTTTTGATGGCGGACGAGACCGGCAACACCGTGGCTTTCAGGGTGAGCCATGAGGCGCTGCGAGATCATGCTGACCGCGTGCATTTGTCCGGTACTGATAGCGCTATCTTTGAAGCGTATCGCGAGCTAATCGAAGACGTCGCCAGTAAGACCTTCGACGCCGAGGGACCGTTCGATGATCATGGCCGA
>DFXC01000049.1:0-352 GCA_002383105.1 Hyphomicrobiaceae bacterium UBA4118 | reverse complement strand
AAAAAAGGCGCCAGCCGCAACGGGTCTCGCCTCCTATATGCTGAGCAGAAAGCAGGAGGCTTAATGGACGAAGTCGAGGTTACCCGCAACGGCCGGACCAATCAGTTCTCAATCACGCTGATCCGGGGAGGCGACACAATACGATGCATGGTTTCGGTAGCCTTGGGGGGCGTGCCGGACGAGCGTTCAGATGCCGAGAAACACAGGGCTGCCCTTTCCAAGGCTAAGGCCCTCGCCAGGGCTCTTGATTCAGCCATTGAGAGTTCGTGATGCCCAAAGAGCCCCAAAGGCGAAAAACGCCCGCGCGGACCTCGGCGCCAAAAAGGAAACGGCCCCGGAAGGAGATCCGAGG
>DFXC01000137.1 GCA_002383105.1 Hyphomicrobiaceae bacterium UBA4118 | reverse complement strand
GACCCCAATATCATTCAGCGCGTCGACCAGTTCATCTGGAAGCCGGCGCCGGGCGACTTGCTGCTCAAGCCCGAAAAACCGGCAAAGCACGTCAAGAAGCCCGTCAAAGGCGCCAAGAACTAGGCTTGGCTCACTCCGGCCAGGCGCGGAGCGCCGTCTTGGCGACCACATCGAGCTGCTTGCGGTTTGCCCCACTTGCCGCCTGCACCGCCATGCCGTGGATGACGGTGACGACGAAGCGGGCGAGGCCTCCGGGATCGGCGCCGGCCGGCAGATCGCCTTCCCGCTTTGCACGCTTCAACCGCTCGCGGATGAGCGCAACGCTCGCGTCCCGCCGCGATGACAGCTCCTTGGTTACTGAATCGCACTCCTCCCCGCCGCAGAGCGCGGCCTGGACCAAGAGGCATCCACGCGGGTTCCGCTTATCGCCCAGCGAATCGGCGCTGCCCTCGAGCAATTGCTTGACGGCCTCGTATGCCGTAGGCGCGGCCAAAGCCTCATTCCAGAATGCCGCGTGCTTTGCTTCGTAACGGTCGAGCGCCTTGCGGAACAGGCCTTCCTTATTGCCGAAGGCGGCATAGAGGCTCGGCGGATTGATGCCCATGGCCGCGGTCAGGTCGCACAGGGTGGCGCCCTCGTAGCCCTTGCGCCAGAACACGTCGAGCGCGCGGTCAAGCGCTTGATCCATATTGAAATTACGGGGACGGCCTCGTACCACCTGATTCGCGTCCTGGGACTTTGTGACGGATCTATACCCTATCTCTGTAGTGATTGCTATATAATGCTCTTGACGCGGCGGGTCCAGAACCATATCTGTAGCGAGTGCTAAATAACTCAAACGCAGGAGATGGAACCATGTCAAAGGAACTCATAGGAAAGGTTGCTCTCGTCACCGGCGGCTCGCGCGGCATCGGCGCCGCCATCGCGCGCACTCTCGCCGACGACGGCGCCGACGTCGCCATCAGCTATTCGGCCTCCGCCGATAAGGCCAAGGCGGTCGTCAACGATCTGTTGGAGAAGGGCGTCCGCGCCCATGCCTTCAAGGCCGACCAGGCCGACGCCAAAGCGGTGGAGGCTCTGGTCAAATCCGTGGTCGAGCGCTTCGGCCGCCTCGATATTCTCGTCAACAATGCCGGCGTCTTCGTCACCGGCCAGGTGCATGACCGAGCCAACAATCTCGCCGAGCTCGACCGGCTGTTTGCCGTCAACGTGGGCGGCGTCGCCGCTGCTGTACGTGCCGCAGCCCCGCTGATGGGCGAAGGCGGCCGCATCATCTCGATCGGCTCGGTGGTGGGCGACGCCACGCCCTGGCCCGGTGCTTCCGACTATTCGGCGTCCAAGGGTGCGGTAGCTGCCTACACGCGCGGTTGGGCCCGCGACCTTGGACCCAAGGGCATCACCGTCAACAACGTCCAGCCCGGACCGATCGACACCGATATGAACCCGGCGGCCAATGGGGAGTTTGCCAATCTGCAGAATACCAAAACGGCCCTTGGCCGCTATGGCAAGCCCGAGGAGGTCGCAGCGGCGGTAGCCTTTCTCGCCAGCCCCAGCGCTGCCTATATCACCGGTGCAACGTTGAATGTCGACGGCGGCTTCAACGCCTAAGTCTTGAATGTCCAGAAGGAGGAATTTTCGATGATCGAGCGGAGACCCTTCGCCGCCCTCGGCGGCGCCGACCATGGCTGGTTGAAAGCCAAGCACCACTTCTCCTTCGCCCGGTACTACGATCCCGAACGCATCGGGCACGGGAGCTTGCGGGTGTGGAACGATGACGAGATCGCCCCCAACACGGGCTTTCCGCCCCACCCTCACGCCGACATGGAGATCATCACCTATGTGCGGCAGGGCGCGATCACCCATGAGGACAGTCTCGGGCATAGTGGCCGCACCGAAGCCGGCGACGTTCAGGTGATGAGCGCCGGCTCCGGCATCCGCCACGCCGAATTCAATCGGGAGCCCGTGGCCACCACGCTGTTCCAGATCTGGATCGAGCCGAGCAAATCTGGCGGAGAGCCGTCCTGGGGCGCCAAGCCCTTCCCCAAGTCCGACCGCTCGGGGCGTTTCGTCCCGTTGGCGAGCGGCTTTGCCGATGACGATGAAGCGCTGCCGATCCGCGCCGAGGCTCGCGTTCTCGGCGCGACACTGAAGGCGGGCGACACCGCCGAATATGAGCTCGGGGCTGAGCGTCACGGCTATCTCGTGCCGGCACTCGGCAGCGTCGAGGTCAACGGCGTGCGCATCGGGGCTCGCGACGGCGCCGCCATAACCGATGAGAACGTGCTGAAGATCAAAGCGCTCGAGGATACCGAGATCGTCCTCGTCGACGCCGCCTGAACTGACTTAGCGTGGGCAACGGCGATGGTCGTTGCCCACCCTACTCACGACCACGGCGCTTGCTGGATGCCGAGTTCAGCAAGAATCTCGAACCAGAAGGCGAAATAGGCAAACGCGGCAAGACCAGCGAGAAGGGCGGCGACCACAAGATGCCGCCCTTCCTTGGCCAGAATGAACGCCGGCAGGCTGAACGGCATGAAGATGAGCATGAAGGCGGCACCGGAGGCCACCATCTCCATCCCGTCGCCTTTGGGATCGGCGTGATTGAACAGAAACACGGTAAGGAAGACGAGGAAGAGACTCTGAGCGGCGACGGCGAACAAGACCCCTCGCCCGCAGCCGCCTGTCGCC
>DFXC01000181.1:475-3141 GCA_002383105.1 Hyphomicrobiaceae bacterium UBA4118 | reverse complement strand
CGGGATACCGTGGCGACGCTCGATGCAGCGAGCTGGCAGGCGCATCTCGACATCAACCTGCGCGCGCCCATTTTCCTCGCCCAAGCCTTTGCCCGGGCCTTGTCTGAAGGCACACCGGGCAATGTGATCAACCTGATCGACCAGAAGGTCTTGCGCCTCGACCCTGAGTTTTTTTCCTACACCATCGCCAAAGCGGCGCTGTGGACCGCCACGCGGACGCTGGCCCAGGCGCTCGCCCCGCAAATCAGGGTGAACGCCATCGCCCCGGGCCCGGTACTGCCCAGCAGCACGCAAGGTGAAGCGGCGTTCGAGCGCGAATCCCGCTCGACCTTGCTTGAGCGCCCTGTCAGCGCCGAGGACGTCACCGCCGCCATCCGTTTCCTTCTCGGCACCCCTTCCATCACCGGCCAGATGATCGCTCTCGACGCCGGCCAGCACCTTGCCTGGCGGCGAAGCGAGTGAGGGTAAGGCCCGCCAAGGCCTTGAACCCGGTGAGGCTTAGACCTTACCTTCGCAGGCAGAGCCGCATGTTTGGCATGCGCGAAAGTTTCATGATCCCATGCCGTTAGAGAACCCTGACAGCGCCAGAGCCTCGCTCGTTTCGCGCGCGCATAAAGCTTTGCGCGGCATCGAGACGGGTGCGCCCGTGATTGCCCGCTATGCCAAGACGGCGCCGGCGGGGCCCGGCGTCTACCGCATGATCGATGCGGATAGCGAGGTGCTTTATGTCGGCAAGGCACGGCACCTGAAGAAACGGGTGCAGAGCTATGCGCGGGGCGCGGGCCACAACAACCGCATCGCCCGCATGATCGCCGACACCGCGAGCATGGAGTTCGTCACCACGGCGACCGAGATCGAGGCGCTGCTGCTCGAGGCGAACCTCATCAAGCGGCTGAAGCCCCGCTTCAACGTGGTGCTCAGGGACGACAAGTCCTTCCCCTTCATTCTCATCGCCCGCGATCATCCCGTGCCGCAGATCCTGAAGCATCGCGGCGCGCGAAATCGCCACGGCGATTATTTCGGCCCGTTCGCCTCGGCCGGCGCGGTCGGCCGCACCATCAACACGCTGCAACGCGCCTTTCTGCTCAGGTCCTGCTCCGACGCCTATTTCGAAAGCCGCCTCCGGCCCTGCCTGCTCTTCCAGATCAAGCGCTGCTCGGCCCCCTGCACCGGCGTCATCTCGGTGGAGGATTACGGCCTGCTGGTCGACGAGGCGCGGGGCTTTCTCACTGGCGAGAGCGACGAGGTGAAGCGGCGGCTGCATGTGCTGATGGACGAGGCAAGCCTCAAGCAGGACTACGAGCGGGCGGCGAGCTTCCGCGATCGGCTGACCGCGCTTAGCCACATCCAGTCGCGCCAGGGCATCAACCCGCAGACGGTGAAAGAGGCCGACGTGTTCGCCGCCCATCAGGAGGCCGGCCAGACCTGCATTCAGGTGTTCTTCTTCCGCACTGGGAACAACTGGGGCAATCGCGCTTATTTCCCGCGCGCCGACAAGAGCCTCGGCGTCGAGGAGGTGCTCGAGTCCTTCATCGCCCAGTTCTACGACGATAAGCCGCCGCCGAGGCTCGTGCTTCTGTCGCACGACGTTCCGAGCCGCCGGCTGCTCGGCGATGCCTTGTCGTTGCGCACCGGCCACAAGATCGCCGTGACCGCACCGGTGCGCGGCGAGAAGCGCGAGCTCGTCGAGCATGCCCTGATCAACGCGCGGGAAGCGCTGGCGCGCCGCCTGGCTGACGCGTCATCGCAAGCGGCCATCCTCGGGCGGCTAGCCGAGCTGCTCGACCTCGACGAGGCCCCTGAGCGCATCGAGGTCTACGACAACAGCCACATCTCCGGCACCAATCCGGTCGGCGCCATGATCGTCGCCGGGCCGGAAGGCTTCATCAAGGGGCAATATCGGAAGTTCAACATGCGCCGCGAGGACCTTGCCCCTGGCGACGACTACGCCATGATGCGCGAGATGCTGACCCGGCGTTTCAGCAAGCTCGTCAAGGACAAGGGAGAGGTGAACGGATGGGCGGCGCCCGACCTCGTGCTGATCGACGGCGGCCCGGGCCAGCTCGGCGCGGCCTATGAGGTCCTCGACGAGCTCGGCCTCTCGGAGATCAAGGTCGCAGCGGTCGCCAAGGGCCCCGACCGCAATGCCGGCCGCGAGCGCCTCTATCTCAGGGGCAAGGAGCCAATGCTGTTGGAGCCGCGCGACCCAGTGCTGTATTGCATCCAGACGCTCAGAGACGAAGCGCACAGATTCGCCGTCGGCGCCCATCGCGCCAAGCGCAAGAAGGCGATTACCGCCTCGCCGCTCGACGAGGTGCCGGGCATCGGCCCGGCGCGGAAACGCGCGCTGCTGCAGCATTTCGGCTCGGCCAAGGCGGTGAGCCGCGCCGGCATGGCCGATCTCGCTGCGGTCGGCGGCATCAGCGCGCAGATGGCGAAGGCGATCTATGATCATTTCCATGAGCGCGGGTAGCTGAAGTGAGTGGACAGTCCGACATGGCGCAGCAGGGCTTGACGGCACGGCGCGGAGCGCCTCGCGGCCGCTTCGGCAGCCTGCCGAACCTGCTCACCTATGGCCGCATCCTCGCCATCCCCGCGCTGGTGGGCTGCTTCTTCGTCATCAGCGACTGGGGACGCTGGGTCGCCATGTGGATCTTCATCGCTGC
>DFXC01000181.1:0-263 GCA_002383105.1 Hyphomicrobiaceae bacterium UBA4118 | reverse complement strand
CGCATGCTCGATCCCATCGCCGACAAGCTGATCGTCTCGGCGGCCCTGCTGATGCTCGCCGCCGACGGCACCATCGCCGGCTGGTCGCTGTGGGCGGGCGTGACTATCCTGTGCCGCGAGATTCTGGTCTCGGGCCTGCGCGAGTTCTTAGGCACGCTCGCCGTCAGCGTGCCGGTCACCAAGCTCGCCAAATGGAAGACCGTGGTGCAGATGGTGGCCATCGGCTTCCTGCTCGCCGGCAGCGCCGGCGACAAGATCTGGCC
>DFXC01000100.1:12597-13443 GCA_002383105.1 Hyphomicrobiaceae bacterium UBA4118 | reverse complement strand
TCCTCCTTGCCGGGCTCGACATAGATGGCGAGCGCGACCTTGCGACCCGAGGCGGTGACGAAGCTGTCGGGAACGGACGCGAGATTGCCGCCGACCAGCGCGAACAGATAAGACGGCTTGGGGAAGGGGTCGTGCCAGACCGCGAAGTGCCGGCCGGTGCCCGGGATGTCGCCTTGCGCTACGGGGTTGCCGTTCGACAGCAGCACCGGGGTCGTGGCGCGCTCGGCCTCGATGCGGACCGTATAGACGGCGAGCACGTCGGGCCGGTCGATGAAGTAGGTGATGCGGCGAAAGCCCTCGGGCTCGCACTGGGTGCAATAGGTGCCGCGCGAGAGGTAGAGCCCTGAGAGAGCGGTGTTGGCCTCGGGGTCGCACAGGGTGACGATTTCAAGGGTGAAGGGCTGCGCCGGCACGCGGGGGATGGTGAGCGAACCGTCCTTGAGCTCGTAGTCCTTTGGCGAGAGCGGCTTGCCGTCGAGGGCAAGGCTCTCAAGCGTCAGTCCCTCGCCGTTGAGCACAAGCGGGCGTCCGCCGGTCGCGACCTTAGGGTTGGGGCGCAATCTGAGCCTGGAGGCGACGCGCGCCGCCTTGGGAGCGAGCGCCACGTCGAGATCGACCTCCTCGATCAGATAATCGGGGGCGGCGTAGTCTTTCAGGAGTTTGGGCTTGCGGCCGGTCTGGTGCATGGAGGCGTCCCTTCGCCGTCGCTCTTAGAGGGCGGGGCGGCGAATGCCAAGCCCGAACCACAACTTTTGCTAGGCGGGACGCTGGACGTTCTCTAGTCGGTAACTTCGCTGATGACGCGGCGGGCGATCTGAGCGAGCTTGGTCAAGTCGTCGCTCAAAT
>DFXC01000100.1:11938-12452 GCA_002383105.1 Hyphomicrobiaceae bacterium UBA4118 | reverse complement strand
ACGATGACCTGGGCCTGGTGCTCGATGCGGTAGGGATCGAGATCGTATTCGGCGCCAGGCACGCGCCAGCCGCCCCAATCGCGCTCGGTGGTCACTACCATGGGATGGGTACCGGGATGAGGGTGATGCCCGCATTGCTCGGCGCTCTTCCAGCGGTTGTGGCCGCGCAAGATCCGCCAGGTTCCGCCGCCGCCGTTGGCGGGATGGATATGCGAGGCGATCGACTCCTCTTCGAGCTCCTCTTGCGAGAACTCGCGCCCCATGCCGCAGTCGTAAGCGATCTTGATCGGTTCCTCGCAGCCCTTTACCCACTTCGGCACCACGGCCTCGACATAGGCCCAGGTGCCGACCGGCTTCACGAACACGCGCTGCGACTTATGGAATTTGGCTTTTGCCATGATTGACGCCCTGCATTGGGAGCTTGGCTCCGCCGACAGGGTTAATTGGCAAAAGTTAAGATTGGCCTAGAGCGCCATCGCAACCGGCACGCTAGTGTCTTGTTCGAGCGTATCTT
>DFXC01000100.1:9344-11692 GCA_002383105.1 Hyphomicrobiaceae bacterium UBA4118 | reverse complement strand
CTCCCACTTTTCGGGCCCATGCCCCCGCGCCGCCCTGGTGAGGCGCGCCCGCTTACCTTAAGACGCAGTTGACCATGACCATCGAGAAAGAGGACGAAGCCCCCGCGCGCGCGTTGTTCGTGCCGTCGAGGCGGGCGTGGATCCTCTTTGCTGCGCTCGGTCTCGCCGCTCTCGGCGCAGCGCTCTTCCTCCGCTACAGCATCATCCAGAACACCCCGATTGGGCTTGCCTGCGAGGCTGGCGAGGGGAGCCTCACCTGCAAGGTCAGGCTCACGGTGATCCTGATGTTCGTTCAGGACACCTTCGGCTGGATCGCCATGATCGCGGCAGGGGTCCAGCTGTGGCGCCCGAACCGTGTGGGCTTCGCCGTTGGGCTCGTCGCGGCCCTGCTCGGGCTCGTCCTTTACAACACCCGCGCCTCGGCGCTTGCCGTGGCGCTGCTCGTGCTCAGCCTGGCGCGGCCCGCGCCCGAAGGGCGGTGAGGGACAGCACCACAAGCAAGCTTGCGAACCAGAGTGCCTGCCAGTTGGCGATCCCCTCATTGGCGATGATGAACAGGGCCGATCCCGTGAGCACGACCGCGCCCAGGACCTCGGCGTCACCGGGGCGGGGAAGGGTGCGGGCGCCGGCAAAGGCGATGATGGCAAGCGCCGCGACGGGGCCGGTGAGCGAGGCAAGCGGAAAGTCCTTGTAGCGCGGATCGAACACGAGCCCGAGCGCCACATGGATGGCGGCGACCACGGTCGCGGCAAACAATACCGCAAGGATCACCTCGACTAGACCCTGGCTTCGCCAACGAGACGGATCGAGGGCAGCGGCAAAGCCGGGAAGCCGGTCGCCGCGGGTCACCGCATAAGAGGCCGCCATCGGCACCACGAGTGCGAGCACGAGCATGGCCACGGCGCGGAAGCTATCGCCGGTCTCGATGTTCTCCACGGCCAAGCTCACCGCCGCCCAGCCGAACACGAGACCACAGCCGAGCGCGATCGAGGCCACGGCCAAGTCGCGTCGCCACGAGGCCTCGTGCGGTTCGCCCTCGCGGCGCCCAAGCCAAGCGGCGAGGAAGACAAGAAAGGCGGCGCCGACGCCGAGACCTGCCTCTGCCAGCCAATTTGGGTGGTTCGATACGGGCTCGCCGAAGCGGAATTTCAGCTTGCCGTCGGCGTCGTCATAAAGTCCCCAATAGCCCCCGACGGTGCCTTCAAGCAGCCGCTTCCAAGGCTGGTCGAAGGCCTCGATGAGGTTCACCCTCCAACCCCCCGCCTTGGCCGCCGCCACGACGCCGCTCAGCACGCGCGCTTGATTGGCGGGGGAGGGGAGCGCTCCGTCGCGCATCCGCCCCGCACTCGGCCACCCCACCTCTCCGATCCAAATCTCCTTGCCGGCGAAGGCCGCCTGAAGCCGCTCCCTGATCTCGCGCACATGGGCGACCGCATCGTCCGCCGCGACCGGCGCGTCCTCCCAATAGGGGAGAATGTGGATGGTGACGAAGTCGGTGGCCGGCGCAAGCTCGGGCGCCTTCAGCCAGAACTCCCAGACATCGGCATAGGTGACCGGCAGCCCAGACCGCTTCCGCACCTCCTCGAGATAAGCCTTGATCTTGGCGGCAGGGAGCTCGCCCCTGAGCAGCACCTCGTTGCCGACGATGAAGGCCTCGATAGTGCCGGGATGGTGGCGAGCGAGCGCAAGTGCCGCCTCGATCTCGCGCCGGTTCTCGGCCCGGTTCCGCCCAAGCCAGATCCCTTGCAAGACCTTGAGCCCCAGGCCCGAAGCGAGCTTGGTCACCCTCCCTTGCGCGCTCCTCGCCGAGTAGGTGCGCACGCAAGAAGCCGATTGGGAAAGGCGCGCAAGGTCGCCCGCGATCTGCCGGTCGGGAATGTGTAGCCACCAGGTGAAGGGGGCCTGGTCGCCATGGAACGGTGCATAGGAGATGCACGTTAGCTTGTCCCCGGCGGCCAGCGGCGAGGGAGGCACGGGGATCGGCCGTCCCGCGCCGTACCAGGCGAGTGAGATGGCGCCGGCGACGAGCGCAAAGAGGATAAGGGTGCGGAGCATGGGTGGGACTTCGACCGAGGGGGATGCGACGAATAGCAGCTTGGCAGGTGTCGTTGAACCAATTCCTCTGGTTTGTGCGCCTGCGAAGTGATAAAGAGTCTGCTTGCCGTTGGATCGCCAAAATTTCGTGGTCTAACGCCAGAAAATGACCGCTTACTGCGTTGGGCGCCTTCCCATGCTGCGCTGCACTATTCGATCGGCCGCCGCCCTCTTAACCGGCGGCATTTTGTTGCTGACCCCGCTTGCTGCTTCCGCCCAGCAACCAGGGGGCGATCAGAAGCCTCCCGAGCAGG
>DFXC01000100.1:8894-9107 GCA_002383105.1 Hyphomicrobiaceae bacterium UBA4118 | reverse complement strand
CGATCAGAAGCCTCCCGAGCAGGCGCAAGGCGAGCAGAAGCCCGACGATCAGAAGGCCGCCGAACAGGCCAAGGCCGAGCAGGCGGAGGCGGCGAAGGCCATCGCTGACTATAAAGAGGCGGCAGAGAAGCTGCCGGGCTCGGCGGGCGCACCTGAATGCGTGTGGACCGGACGGCGGATCGCGAGCCTCTTGTGGCGCGACGATATCGACAC
>DFXC01000100.1:0-8644 GCA_002383105.1 Hyphomicrobiaceae bacterium UBA4118 | reverse complement strand
CGCGACGACCTGGATACCGCCTTTCGTCACCTCGACCTTTACGACCGCTTCGGCTGCTCGGCGGAGCATCTGAAGCTCGTGTTTCGCTGCGTCATTCAGCAAGGACCGATCGATCCAAAGGCGGCGGATCGGCTCGCGTCCCGTGTCCACAACTGCTGGATCGCTCCAGAGGAAGCAACAACGGCATCGAGCCAGACAACGATCGGCCCGACGACAAAAACTGGAACCATTCCCAACTAAAAAAAGTTTAGAGAGGGACCGCAGGCTTCTCTGTGGCGCGTCGGCCGAGGGGGACGGGGCAGGTCGAATTTAGCTGAGATTTCAAGAATATGCGCAACGTCATTGTCGTCGTTGTGGTCGTGCTTGCGACCGCACTTCATGCGTCGGCGTGGCTTCTCTTGCACGAGCGGGTCTCGCCGCCCAATGCCAATGGCACGCTCGCAAGCGTCTCCTTCTCTCCCATCAATCCGGCTAAGAACGGCGAGGTCGAGGGTACGACCGAGGCCCAAATCAGATCGGACCTCGCAGCTATCGCTCCTTATACGCGCTCGGTGAGGACCTATAGCGTCGGCAACGGCCTGGACCTCGTTCCGGCGCTTGCCTCCGAATACGGCTTGCGCGTCACGCTCGGCATCTGGATCAACGAATGGGAGCAGCAGAACGAAAAGGAGATCGAAACCGCGATCGCGCTCACCAAGCACTACCGCAACATCGAAGGCATCATCGTCGGCAACGAGACGATCTTCCGGGCGCAGGCGCTGCACCGCGACGATCCGCTCTACACCTCGAATGAGGCCGTGCGCGAGCTCATCGCCAAGATTCAGCGGGTAAAGCGCGAAGTCTCCATCCCCGTGACCACGGCCGAGGTGCCGAACGTTTGGCTGGAGCACCCCGAGCTTGCTTCCGCCGTCGACTACCTCGCCGTGCACATTCTGCCCTATTGGGAAGGCATGTCCGGCTCGCTCGCCGTCGACCATGCCGTCGATGTCTATGACCGGCTGAGGCAGGCTTATCCGGGCAAGCGCATCGTGATCGCCGAGTTCGGCTGGCCGAGCGCCGGCCTTAATCGCAAGGACGCGGTGCCGAGCCCGCTCACCCAGGCCACGGTCATACGCGACTTCATAACCCGCGCCGATGCCATGGGCATCGACTACTCGATCGTCGAGGCCTTCGACCAGCCGTGGAAGACCTTCGAAGGCAGCGTCGGACCCTATTGGGGCATCTTCGACGCCGACCGTAATCCGAAATTCGCCTTTGCCGGGGCCGTCGAGGCGCCGAACTTCCTGTTGAAGGTGATCGCGGCTCTCGCCATCGGCGTTCTGCTCTCGATCCCGATCTTCGCCATCCCGCGCGTGGCCGCCGCCCAAGCCGCCGTGCTCGCGCTGACCGCTCAGGCCTTTGGGGCGTGGTCAGCCAACGTCGTCGACTATTGGGTGACCCATTACTTCGTGCTCGGCTCGCAGATCGCGCTGTTCGCCGGCGCCGCCTTGCTCGTCCCGCTCATCATGATCATGAAGCAACGCGTCGAGGAGCTTGCCGCCATCATCTTCGGCGCGAAGCCCGGGCGATTGCTCGCGCCAGGGAGCGCGTTGCCGGAGCGGCCGCCGCTCGTCTCGATCCATATCCCGGCCTGCCGCGAGCCGCCCGAGATGCTCCGGCAAACGCTCGACAGCGTGGCGCAGCTCGACTGGCCCAATCTCGAATGCGTGGTCGTCATCAACAACACGCCCGACCCAAGCATGTGGAGCCCGATCGAGGATCACTGCCGGCTGCTGGGGCCGCGGTTCAAGTTCGTGCGCGCCGACCGGCTGCAGGGCTTCAAGGCGGGTGCGCTCAGGCTTGCGCTCGAGCACACCGCGCCCGAGGCCGAGATCATCGGCGTCCTCGATGCGGACTATGTCGTGCATCCCCATTGGCTGAAGGACCTCGTGGGCGCCTTCGCCGATCCCGCGGTCGGTCTCGTGCAGGCGCCGCAGGATCATCGCGAAGCGGGCCGCAGCATCACGCAGGCGGTCATGAACCGCGAATATGCGGGCTTCTTCGATATCGGCATGGTGCAGCGGAA
The DNA here is from genome assembly GCA_002383105.1 of Hyphomicrobiaceae bacterium UBA4118. Classification (GTDB taxonomy): domain Bacteria; phylum Pseudomonadota; class Alphaproteobacteria; order Rhizobiales; family Methyloligellaceae; genus Methyloceanibacter. Next base: position 6,579 of record DFXC01000100.1, on the reverse strand, counting down.
CGAGGTCAACGCCATCGTGGCGCATGGCACGATGTGCCTGATCCGGCGCCAGGCCCTGCTCGATGCCGGCGGCTGGTCGAGCGACACCATCGTCGAGGATACCGATCTTGGGCTCACGCTGCTCGAGCGCGGATGGCGGGCGCATTATACCAAAGCGCGCTATGGCTGGGGACTGCTGCCTTGCGACTTCGCCGCCTATAAGCGGCAGCGCCACCGCTGGGCCTATGGCGGCATGCAGCTCATCAAGAAGCACTGGCGCGCCTTCCTGCCGGGACGGAGCCGGCTCACCCCGCAGCAACGCGGGCAATATCTGTTCGGCTGGCTGACCTGGCTCGGCGCCGAGAGCCTCGGCGTGCTCATCGCGATTCTCAATCTCATCTGGATGCCGCCCGTCGCCTTTCTCGGCATCGCCGTGCCGGAGGCGGTGCTGACGCTGCCGGTGCTCGCCACCTTCGTGGTCATGCTGCTGCACTTCATGGTGCTCTACCGCACGCGCGTGCAGGCGCCGATCTTCGCCTCGCTTGGCGCGGCACTGTCCGCCATGGCCTTGCAGCTCACCGTGGGCCGCGCCGTGGCTGACGGCGTGATCAGGGGCGAGCTGCCCTTCGTGCGGACGTCGAAGGGCGGAGCCGCGCGCTGGTCGGATCGCTTCCCGGCGCTATGGGAGGCGGTGCTCGGCTCGCTGCTCCTGCTCGGCTCGCTTACCCTTCACCTCACCAACGATCAGCAAGTGGATGAAATCTCGATCTTCAGCGCGGTGCTCTTGGTGCAGAGCCTGCCCTTCCTCGCCGCCGTCGGGATCGCTCTGATCGAGCGCTCGCCGCTCAATGCCTTCGCCACCTGGCGCAGGTTCGTGACGCTCTCGACCTATCTGCCGCGTCTGCCGCGCGGGCCGGCGCCGACCGCAGGCCCGCCGGCAAGCGGCGGCATCGGCATCGTGCCTTGATCAGCCGGAGGGGATGCGCGTCTCGTACTCGGCTTCCATCTTGGCGTGAGTCGTCCAGAAAGGACGTGGTGCAACGCCGTTCAGATTGTCGATGAGGATGGCGAGATGGCTGTGCCAGCCGCTGGCCACGCTCACCATCATGGCGCGGTCCTTGAGCTCGCGATGCGTTAGCACGAGAAGCACGTCGTTGCCGCGCGGGCTGAGCTCGAAAGTAACCTCTCCCGCGTCACCAAAAGTAAAGCTTAGCAGGCGAGGGGGCTCGCAGGCGGTGATACGGCCGCGCATGACATGGCCGAATTCGTACTTCTTGAATTTTTCCGGCGCGGTTTTCTCCGCCGAGAGGTCGGCGTGGTGAAACCTGAACTCAACCTCACCACCGAGCCGAAGATCCATAGGGCCGGAGGCGAACCACCGCCCGCGCTTCTTCGAGTCCGTGAGATAGGCCCAGACCCGCTCGATGGGTCCCGGTAAGACGCGCTCCAAACGGACCGTTCTCGCTTCGGTCACCACGCCGTACTCATTCATCGCTCTCTCCTTCATCTTGGTCAGGATTGGTCAGCAGTTGCCGCAAAAGATCGAGCCGCGCGCTCCAGAACTGCTCGTAGTAGCGGAGCCAATCATGGGCCTTGGCGAGGGGCTTGGGATCGAGGCGGCAGACATGGGTGCGGCCCTTCACCGTGCGCCGTACAAGCCCGGCTCGCTCCAGCGCCTTGATGTGCTTCGAGGCGCCGGCAAAGGTCATTTTGAAGGGGGCGGCGAGCTCGCCGATGCTGCTGTCGCCTTTGGCAAGTCGCTTGAGAATTGCCCGCCGCGTCGGATCGGCAAGGGCATGAAACACAGCGTTGAGGGGTGCGGCCTGTTGCTCAACCATGTGGTTGAATATATGCTCATGTCATTCGATAGTCAACCGTCTGGTTTAACAAACTGAGCCGCCGAAGCGGTGATAGATTTCTCCGTGTCGTCTAGGACTGGAGCCGAGCGCGCCGCGTCGCAATATAAGGTCATGGTCGACGACAACTTCCATTACATGGAGGAGGACGAGCGGCGAGAGCTTGGCACATTCGCCACGCTTGAGGAGGCGTTGGCGGCGTGCCGCACGCTCGTTGACCGATGGCTTGCGGACAACCACAAGCCCGGCATGACCGGTGCGGAGCTTTACAGTCTCTATGCGTCCTTTGGCGAAGACCCGTTCATCCTGAGCGGCGAAGGCGGACCCGAATGCAGCTTCTCAGCTTGGGACTATGCCAAGGAGCGCGCCGAAGCGCTTTGCCGGGGAAGCTAGGCCGCTAGTCGAGATCGGCGTTGCGCAGACGGAGGGCGTTGCCGACCACCGAGACCGAAGAGAGGCTCATGGCCGCGGCAGCGATGATCGGCGAGAGTAGGACGCCGAAGACGGGATAAAGGATGCCCGCAGCGATGGGCACGCCGAGCGCGTTATAGACGAAGGCGAAGAACAGGTTCTGCTTGATGTTGGCCATCGTGGCGCGCGCCAGCTTGACGCCGCGCACCACGCCGCGAAGATCGCCTTTGAGCAGCGTGAGCCCCGCGCTCTCCATGGCTACGTCGGCGCCGGTTCCCATGGCTATGCCGACATCGGCCTTAGCGAGCGCCGGCGCGTCGTTGATCCCGTCGCCGGCCATGGCCACCACCTGGCCCTTGCGCTGGAGGTCGCCGATCAGGGTGAGCTTGTCCTCGGGTCTCAGGCCCGCGCGGACCTCGTCGATGCCGAGCCGCGCGGCGACTGCGCGGGCCGTGGTTTCGTTGTCGCCCGTCGCCATGACGATCGTCAGGCCCAAGCCGTGGAGCTTGGCGATGGCTTCGGCGGCCGAGGACTTTATGGGATCGGCAACCGCGACGAGGCCGGCAAGCTTGCCGTCGGTGCCCAGGAACATGACCGTCTCGCCCTCTTTGCGCCTCGTCTCTGCGGCCTTGGCAAGCGGCGCCGTGGCGATACCGAAGCCTTCCATGAGCCGCGCATTGCCGAGCGCCGCCACGCGCCCGCCAACGCGTCCCTCGACGCCCTGACCGGTGACGGCCTCGAAGCCCTCGACCTTGGCCGGCTTCAGACCGCGCTGCTCAGCGCCGCGCAGAATCGCCGCCGCAAGCGGATGCTCGCTGCCAGCCTCCAAGGAGGCTGCAAGGCTCAGCACCTCGTCGGGCTCGAAGCCAGGCGCTACCTCGATCCCGGTCAGCGCCGGCTTGCCTTCGGTCAGCGTCCCGGTCTTGTCGACGACGATGGTATCGACCAAAGCGAGCCGCTCGAGCGCCGCGGCATTGCGCACCAGCACGCCGGCATGCGCGCCGCGCCCGGTGGCGACCATGATGGAGATCGGCGTGGCAAGCCCGAGCGCGCATGGGCAGGCGATGATGAGCACGCTGACGGCGGCGACGAGCGCGTAAGCGAGCTCCGGCGCCGGTCCGAACAAGAACCAGACGATGAAGGCGAGCACCGCCACGGCGATCACGGCCGGCACGAAATAGCCCGACACGGTATCGGCGAGACGCTGGATCGGCGCGCGGGAGCGTTGCGCGGCGGCGACCATGGCCACGACCTGGGCAAGCGTCGTCTCCTCCCCGGTGCGATCGACGCGCATGTCGAAGCTGCCGGTGCCGTTGAGCGTGCCGCCGGTGACGCGGTCGCCGGACGTCTTCTCCACCGGAACCGGCTCGCCGGTCAGCAAGGACTCATCGACGGCGCTTCGGCCCTCGATGACGATGCCGTCGATGGGGATCTTGTCGCCTGGCCTGACCCGCAACACGTCGCCGGCCTTGACCGAGGCGAGCGGCACGGTCTCGGTCTTGCCATCCTTCAGCACACGCAGCGCCGTCTTGGGCGCGAGGTCGAGCAAAGCGCGGATGGCGCCGCCGGTCTTCTCCCGGGCGCGGAGCTCGAGCACCTGGCCGAGCAGCACGAGCGCCACGATGACGGCGGCGGCCTCGTAATAGACCGGGATGAGCCCATGGGCGTCGCGCATGGCGTCGGGGAACAGCCCCGGCGCGATCGTGGCGATCAGGCTGTAGAGAAAGGCAGCCCCGGTGCCGAGCCCGATCAGGGTGAACATGTTGAGCCAGCCCGAGCGGATCGAGGCGAACCCGCGTACGAAAAACGGCCAGCCGCACCACAGCACCGCAGGGGCGGCCAGCGCGAGCTTGAGCCATTGCTGCGCCGGCGCCGACAGGAAGGGCAGCAGATCGCGCCCGAAGACGTGGGAGCCCATGTCGAGCGCCACGAGGGCGAGCGAGAGCGGCACGGCCACCTTAAGCCGGCGGGTGAAATCGACGAGCTCGGCGTTCGGCACGTCGACGGGGAGCGCGCCCATGGGCTCGAGCGCCATGCCGCAAATCGGGCAGGCTCCCGGCTCCTCCCGCACGATTTCCGGATGCATCGGGCAGGTGTAGAGCGTGCCTTGCGGCAGAGGCTTCGTCTCTCCGGTCTTGGTCAGATAACGCGTAGGGTCGCCCGCGAACTTGATGCGGCAGCCGTCTGAGCAGAAATGATAGGTGTGGCCCTGATGGTCGTAGCTGGGCTTGCCGGCATGCGTGTCCACCATCATCCCGCAGACGGGATCGGTGGCCATATGGACTTCGAGGCGAGTCATCGATCTCGTTCTCTTGTGGCGTGGTGCAGCCCTGCCGCGGGGCGACGAAGGCCGGATCGTAGGTTGCATGGGTGACGGCGCCAAGCCCCCAACAATCAACAGGAGCCGGTTCCGTCCCATTGTCTTGCGGGGCTTGAGGTGAAAATCTGGCCACAACCGAGTCGGAAGAGGCGAGGCTCCCACGCCAGAGCCTGATCAAACTTGATGCGACTCGACTATATGGGTTCTCTGTCCCGCCGCCGCCATAGGGTTCCAACCATGCTGAAGGCACTCCTCCTGGTCGTCGTGCTCGCCGTTGCGGCTGCTGCTGGTCTTGGCGCGGGCTATGTGATGTGGGGCCAGGTACCCAATTGGTACGCGGCCGACGTCGCCAAGCTCGGGCAAGGCCCCGATAACGATCTCATCCGCTACGGCCGGGACCTGATCGTCAACACCCCTAGCCACATCGGCAAGAGCGCCACCAATCCCGCGCTCCGCTTCGCCGGCAACGATCTTGCCTGCCAGAGCTGCCATCTCAATGCGGGCCTGCAGCCTTTCGCGGCGCCCTTCGTCTCCACCTTCGCGACCTTTCCCATGCTGGTCGACGACCAGGTGCTGACGCTGACCGACCGGATCAATGGCTGCATGCGGCGGAGCATGAACGGCAAGGACCTGCCCCCCGAGAGCCGCGAGATGGAGGCCTTGATCGCTTACATGAAGTTCGTGGGCACCGGCACGCCGGAGGGCGTGCGGGTCGCCGGCATGGGCCTAAAATCCATCAAACCGCCGACGCTGCCACCGGACGCGAGGCGCGGACAGGAGGCCTACACCCAGCTGTGCGCCAGCTGTCATAAGGAGGACGGGCAGGGGGAGCTGCGCCCAAGCCCCGCCATCGGCTATTCCATCCCGCCGCTGTGGGGAGACGCGAGCTTCAATGCGAGCGCAGGCATGGCCAAGACCGAGTATGCTGCGTCTTACATCCACGACAACATGCCCTTCGGCATCAATTATCAGGCACCGGTGCTGACGGTGCAGCAGGCCTGGGACGTGGCGGCCTTCATCATCTCCAAGCCGCACCCGGTGGCCACGCCAGCGACGGTTTCGCCACTCGATTAGGGTGACGGCTCCGCATCTCTTGGCTGAGACGCGAAGCCGCTCATGCGTGCGGGACCCAGGTTAAGCCGAAGCGGCCGCGACGCTCTTTCCACCTGAGGCTCGTGCTTCGTCGCGCCGCAATTTGGCGAGCGAGGCGAGGTGAAGCACGATCGACAGCGGCACGAGAAAGACCGGAATCAGCACCATCGGAAGGACGGTCATCAGCTCGCTCGTCGGCTGAATCTCGATGGGCTGGAGCAACGAGGGCGCGGTCAGGAACCCTGTGGTAACTGCGACGATCAGGTCGAGGATGCCGAACACGTTCCACGCTTTCACGAGTCCTCCCGCCTCGCGCGGCGCCCGCGCATAGGCAAGTCCCACGACGGGCGCGAGAAGGCCGATGGCGATGTCGCCTACGCCGGCTGGCCAGGCGAACAGACTAGGCAATTTTCCTGTGGCGTAGAGAATCAGAAAGACCACGCCGAGTGCGCGATAGAGCTGGACGCTGACGATCCATTGTTGCGGCACGGCGTCGAGGATGCGTTTGGCCGCTTCCGACCGCCAGATCAAAAGCGCGCCGATCAGGATCGGCAGCAAGATGCCATATTGGATCGTGGGAATTGCGCTCGTGTTCACGTGGTAGACGCCTGCTGCACTGAGCGCGATGGCAACGGCAAGCCAGCCCAAGAGAAGTGTGGCCGACACGAGAAACGCGCGCCTAGGCTCATGCGCAGGCCACGCCGCGCCAGCAAGTGCTCGGCTCAAGCCGAAGAGGATGGCAACGAGGGTGGCCGCCGTACCGGTCGCGACGAAATAGGGGAGGTAGGTTGGAATGGTCATGATACGCCTCCTGTCAGGGGGTTCCGTATCGATCTAACTATAAATGCACAAGTCACTTGTCAATAGCTAGCGACTTGATTTCGTCAAGGGTCGCGGTTATCTAGCGCTTATGGCAAACGG
>DFXC01000171.1:11177-15190 GCA_002383105.1 Hyphomicrobiaceae bacterium UBA4118 | reverse complement strand
ACGCAACCGGCGCCCACCATAAGTCCGGCGGCGATTTTTCCCTAGAGTTAAGATTTTATGACGCCCGGCGTAAGCGCTCCCCCTGGCGATTTGCAGCGGCGACACCACATTTAGACGGTCAGAGCCAGCTTCATCCAGAATCTTCGTAACTGTATCTAAATTGCAACAGACTGAGGCATTTTCGCCTCGTTTGCGCCATAAAACTTTGGGAGATCGGGCTTTGTTCGAGGAGCATCGGCCGGCAACACTTCGCAGGGTTGAAACGCGAGGGGGCGGGCCAGGGAGCGACCGGCCGGCACGATTAGCAGCGGTGGCGTATGGAAGGCCACCTGACTGTCTTCGAAGCTCATCCGGGCATTCGGCAGATGGACGCGAAGACGTTCGATAAAACCCGCTTGCCAAGCAGGCATGTCACCGAGGGGCCGTCCCGCGCCCCCCATCGCTCGTATTATTACGCGATGGGGCTGTCGCGCGAGCAGATCCACCAGCCCTTCGTCGGCGTCGCCACCTGCTGGAACGAGGCTGCGCCCTGCAACATCTCGCTGATGCGCCAGGCGCAAGCCGTGAAGCAGGGTGTCGCCGCTGCGAACGGCACGCCGCGGGAATTCTGCACCATCACCGTCACTGACGGCATCGCCATGGGGCATGAGGGGATGAAGTCCTCGCTGCCCTCGCGCGAGGTCATCGCTGACAGCGTCGAGCTCACCATGCGCGGTCATTGCTATGACGCGCTGGTCGGCATGGCCGGCTGCGACAAGTCGCTTCCCGGCATGATGATGGCCATGTGCCGCCTCAACGTGCCGTCGATTTTCATCTATGGCGGTTCGATCCTGCCGGGCTCCTTCAAGGGCCGCCCGGTGACGGTGCAGGACCTGTTCGAGGCCGTGGGCCAGTACTCCGTCGGCAAGATGTCGGCTGAGGATCTCGACACGCTCGAGCATGTCGCCTGTCCGTCGGCAGGGGCCTGCGGAGCGCAGTTCACCGCCAACACCATGGCCACGGTGTCCGAGGCCATCGGACTGGCGCTGCCCTATTCGGCCGGTGCGCCCGCGCCTTACGAGATCAGGGACCGGTTCTGCATGGCGGCCGGCGAGAAGGTCATGGACCTCATCGCCCTGAACATCCGCCCGCGCGACATCGTCACGCGCAAGGCGCTGGAGAATGCTGCCGCGGTGGTGGCGGCCTCGGGCGGCTCGACCAATGCCGCGCTGCATCTGCCGGCCATCGCCCACGAATGCGGCATCGACTTCGACCTCTTCGCCGTCGCCGAGGTCTTAAAACGGACACCTTATATCGCGGATTTGAAACCGTCTGGCCGCTATGTCGCCAAGGACATGTTCGAGGCTGGCGGTGTGCCCCTCCTCATGAAGACGCTTCTCGACCACGGCTATTTCCACGGCGATTGCATGACCGTGACCGGACGCACCATGGCGGAAAACCTGGCCAAGGTTAAGTGGAACCCGGACCAGGACGTGGTGCGGCCTGCCAATAATCCGCTCTCGCCCACGGGCGGTGTGGTCGGCTTGCGCGGCTCGCTCGCCCCCGACGGCGCCATCGTCAAGGTCGCGGGCATGAAGGGCCTCAAATTCCGCGGGCCCGCTCGCTGCTTCGATTGCGAGGAGGACGCCTTCGCCGCCGTGAGCGCCAAGCGTTACAGCGAGGGCGATGTGATCGTCATCCGTTATGAGGGGCCGAAGGGCGGTCCCGGCATGCGCGAGATGCTGTCGACCACGGCGGCGCTCTACGGCCAGAGCATGGGCGACAAGCTGGCGCTCGTCACCGATGGCCGCTTCTCAGGGGCGACCCGCGGCTTTTGCGTGGGCCATGTCGGACCTGAGGCAGCCCTTGGCGGCCCGATCGCGCTTCTCCGCGACGGCGACATGATCGTCCTCGATGCCGAGAAAGGCACGCTCGACGTCGAGCTGAGCGAGGCCGAGTTGAAAGCGCGCGCGAAGGATTGGAAAGCGCGGCCGATCCCGTTCCGGAGCGGGTATTTGTGGAAATATGCGAACGAGGTTGGGCCGGCAAGGACCGGGGCCGTGACCCATCCAGGCGCAGGCGTGGAAGTGGCGTGCTATGCGGACGTGTAACAAGCTGGCGTTTGGCGCCGTTGCGGCGCTCATGATGTTGGGCCCCGTCGCCGTAGGCGCCGACAACCCGCCCGCCTATGCCTCGGCCACCGAGGCCTACCGCCAGGGCGTGAGCGCCATGAATTCGGGACGGACGGCCGCGGCAATTCCTGCGCTCGAATATGCCGCCAAGCGCGGCGTGCTCGGCGCCCAGCTCAAGCTTGCCAAGGCTTATGCCGCCGGACGCGACGTGCCCAAGGACGACGCCAAGGCCTTCTCCTATTTCCAGCAGATCGCCGATCAATACGCCGATATCAGCGCGTCGAGCCCGATCGCCAACTATGTCGGCGAGGCCTTCGTCGCGCTTGGCCAATATTCTCTCGACGGCGTTCCCGCCATGTCGCTTGCGCCCAATCCGGGCTATGCCGCGGACCTCTTCCGGCACGCGGCGAGCTATTTCGGCAATGCCGAGGCGCAATACCAGCTCGCCCACCTCTATCTCACGGGCGACGGCGTTGAGAAGGACCCGAGCCTCGCCGTCAATTGGCTCGCGACCGCGGCCAAGAAGCAGCATGCTGCCGCGCAGGCGACCCTGGGCGAGCTCCTGTGGCGTGGCGAGGAAGTACGCCAGAGGCGGGCGAGGGGGCTTGCCTTGATCACCCTTGCCCATGAGAACGCGGCGGCCGCCGGCAAGGAGCCGCAATGGATCGGCGACCTCTACCAGGAGGCTCTCGCCAAGTCCGACGGCGCAACCCGCAAAGAGGCTGACGCGCTTCTGCCGGAATTGGGCGGCGTCAACAAAGCGACCGCCGCTGCCGTGGCCAAGGTTGAACCGGCCAACCCGACCATGATCCCCGCTGATAAGGCCTTGGAGCATGTGGCGCCTACCGCATCGGCCACACCAGCCAGCGCGGCCGCGGCATCGGCAAGTCAGGGGGGCGCCCCGCCTCCGGCCCCGATCGGGCTCTCGGTCGGCTTTGGGGCGACAAGCCCCGGGTCCGCCATCAAGCCCTAAACCGCAAGCTCGATAAAAATCGGCACGTGATCTGAGGGCTTCTCCCAGCCCCTTGGGGCAGGATCGATCTCGCAAGCCACGAGCCGGTCGGCCGCCTGCGGCGACAACAGCAGATGGTCGATGCGCAAGCCCTGGTTCTTCTGCCAGGCGCCCGCCTGATAATCCCAGAAGGTGTAGCGGTGCGGCTCGTCGTGGCAGGCGCGGAAGGCATCGGTCAGTCCGAGATTGAGAAGCGCCTGGAAATGGGCGCGCGTCTCGGGCCTGAACAGCGCATCTTCCATCCAGGCGCTCGGGTTGTAGACGTCCTCCGGCGCCGGGATGACGTTGAAGTCGCCGGCGATGACCAGCGGCTCTTCGAGGGCGAGCAGGCTCTTCACCCGCTCTTTGAGCCGGCTCATCCAAGCAAGCTTGTAGACGAACTTCTTCGTGCCTGAGGGGTTGCCGTTCGGCAGGTAGATGTTGAGCAGCCGCAGCGCGCCGGAGGGGACCGAGATCACCGCTTCGAGATAGCGCGCCTGCACGTCGTCAGGATCGCCGGCGAGCCGTGGCGTCACCTCATCGAAGGGAGGCTTCGAGAGAAGCGCCACGCCATTGAAACCCTTCTGGCCGTGGACGGCGACGTTGTAGCCGAGATCCTCGAACACCTGGATGGGGAAGGCCTCGTCGGCGCATTTGATCTCCTGCAGGCAGGCGATATCAGGCGCGGCCGATTTGAGCCAGGTCGTGGCCGCGTCGATGCGCGCTTTGACGCCGTTGATGTTCCAGGTGGCGATCTTCATGGGGTGCTGGTTAGCGGCCCTCAACCTAAGAGTTCGTCATGCCGGCCTTGCCTGCCTTCGCCGAAGCGAAGCTTGGCTTCGCGCAGGCAGGTGCCGGGCAATCCACGTCTTAAGCCAAGTCACATGCGTGGATGGCCGGGACAAGCCCGG
>DFXC01000171.1:0-10969 GCA_002383105.1 Hyphomicrobiaceae bacterium UBA4118 | reverse complement strand
GATTTAATGGGTCCTGAGCCTAGGTTCGTTTCATCAAGAGAGAAGCTAGACCGAGAAGCTGGTGCCGCAGCCGCAAGCGGCAGTGACGTTCGGATTGTTGATCTTGAACTGGGCGCCGATCAGATCGTCGGTGAAATCGATCTCGCTGCCCTGCACGAAGCCGAGCGAGACGGGATCGACCACCACGCGCGCGCCGTCACGCTCGAGAATGAGGTCGTCGGGCGCGCTCTCGCTTACGAGGTCGAAGCGGTACTGGAAGCCAGAGCAGCCGCCGCCCTCGACGCTGACGCGGAATAGCGCAGGCGCCTTCTCGGTCCGGAGGAGCTCGGCGATGCGGCGGGCCGCTCGCTCGCTCAAGGTAATGGACGGTTCGCTCATCTTGGGTGTAGCCAATCCTTGGTTGAAACATAGGATGGCGCACGAGGTTGTCAATCGACCATCGCCGCAAAACTGACCGGGCTGCACCCGCATCGAGAGGGGGTCTCGGCGCGCTTTCGCCTTACGCCGTAGACCCTGAGGCGAGCCGCGGGCGGCTCGTGCCCGAGTCCCCGAGCGCCACGCGCTCGCCCTATCAACGCGACCGCGACCGCATCCTCCATGCGACCGCCTTCCGCAGGCTCAACTACAAGACCCAGGTCTTCATCTATCATGAGGGCGATCACTACCGCTCGCGCCTCACCCACAGCCTCGAGGTCGCCCAGATCGCCCGGTCGCTGGCGCGGACACTGCGCGTCGATGAGGAGCTGACCGAGGCCTTGGCCCTTGCCCACGATCTCGGCCATCCGCCCTTCGGCCATGCCGGCGAGCGCAGCCTCGATGCCGCCATGGCCGGCGCCGGCGGCTTCGATCACAACGCCCAGTCCTTGCGCGTCGTCACCGAGCTTGAGAAGAAATATGCGAGCTTCGACGGCCTCAACCTCACCTGGGAAACTCTCGAAGGGCTGGTCAAGCATGGCGGGCCGCTGCTCGGGCCCAAGGCCACCAAGCCCATTCCCGAATCCGTTCTCGCCTACTCTGCCAAACAGGACCTTGAGCTTGCCACGCATCCTTCCCTCGAGGCGCAATCCGCTTCGCTTGCCGACGACATCGCCTACAACAATCACGATGTGGATGACGGCTTCCGCGCGGGCTTTTTCACCTTCGCCGAACTCGGCGAGGTGCCGATCGCAGGTCGCGCGCTCGCCGAGGTGCGGTCGGCTTACCCTGCGCTCGGCGGCCCGCGGCTCCTCCATGAAGCGAACCGCCGCCTCATCACCGCGATGATCGAGGACGCGATCGCCGAGACAAGTCGGCGGCTCGAGGCGTTGGCCCCGCAAGCCGCCACAGACGTGCGCCATGCGCCAGACGCGGTGGTCGCGTTCTCTGACGCCATGCAGGGCGATCTCGATGCGCTTCGCGCTTTTCTCGCCGCCCGCGTCTACCGGCACGAGCGCATCACCCGCATCATGGGGGAAGCCGAAGGCGTCGTGGCCGACCTGTTCCGGCGCTACAGCCTCGACACGGGCGCTCTGCCTCCCGAATGGCGCGAGCAGGCGCCCGAGCGCGCGACAAGGGCCTATGCCCGCCACGTCTGCGATTTCATCGCCGGCATGACCGACCGCTATGCGCTCGCCGAGCATCGCCGCCTGTTTGACGCCACCCCGGATTTACGTTAGTCGCGGCTCGACACCTTCCCGGAGCTTCCATGGACGTCTTTGCAGGGTTTCACGGGCGCGTTCTCGCCGCGGTCCAGCAGCTCAAGCATGACGGGGTGGTGCCGCACGATACGAGCATCGAGGGCATCACGCTCGAGCCGCCGAAGGACGCCTCCCACGGCGACCTCGCCACCAACGCGGCCATGGTGCTGGCCAAGGCCGCCGGCAAGCTGCCGCGGGCTTTGGCCGAGCGCATCGCGCCCCTGATCGCTGCCGATCGTCATGTCGAGAAGGTCGAGATCGCCGGCCCAGGCTTCATCAACCTGACACTTGCACCTGCCTTCTGGCCGAGCGTGCTCCGCGTGGTGCTGGACCAGGGCGCCTATGGGCAGAGCACCATCGGCAAAGGCGAAGCGGTGAACGTAGAATATGTCTCCGCCAACCCGACCGGACCGATGCATGTCGGCCATTGCCGGGGCGCGGTCTTCGGCGATGCGCTCGCCAATCTTCTCGCCTTCACCGGCTTCGCCGTCACCCGCGAATATTATGTCAATGACGCGGGCACCCAGGTCGATGCGCTCGCGCGCTCGGCTTATCTGCGCTACCGCGAGGCGCTCGGCGAGGACATCGGCCAGATTCCCGAAGGGCTTTACCCCGGCGACTACCTGAAGCCTGTCGGCCAGAAGCTCGCCCACCAGCATGGGAGCGAGCTCTTGAGCCTGCCGGAAGAGGCTTGGCTCCCCATCGTGCGCGCCGCGGCGCTTCGGGCCATGCTCGCCATGATCGAGGACGATCTCGCCTCGCTCGGCATCCGCCACGACGTTTTCTTCTCCGAGCGGTCGCTGAGCCAAGGCCCGCGCGACGAGGTGGCGGAAACCATCAACGACCTCAAAGCCAGGGGCCTGATCTACCGGGGCCGGCTGCCGCCGCCCAAAGGCAAGGTCGATGAGGACTGGGAGGACCGCGAGCAGCTCCTGTTCCGCTCCACCCAGTTTGGCGACGACATGGACCGGCCGCTGGTGAAGTCTGACGGCAGCTACGCCTATTTCGCAGCCGATATAGCCTATCACCGCGACAAGTTCAGACGCGGCTTTAAGACCATGATCGACGTGCTCGGCGCCGACCATAGCGGCCATGTCAAACGCATGAAGGCGGCGGTTGCAGCCCTCACCGGGGGCGAGGGGCATCTCGACATCAAGATTTGTCAGCTCGTTCGCTTGTTTCGGGCTGGCGAGCCTGTCAAGATGTCCAAACGTGCCGGGACGTTCGTAACGCTGCGGGAGGTCGTGGACGAGGTGGGCGCCGGCCCCGTTCGTTTCATGATGCTCTACCGGAAGAACGACGCGCCGCTCGATTTCGATTTCGCCAAAGTCACCGAGCAGTCGCGGGACAACCCGGTCTTCTACGTTCAGTACGCCCATGCACGGGCGAGTTCCGTTCTGCGTAACGTTCGGGAAACCTTCCCGGATCTCGGTCCAGAGGAGGGCTCGTTGGCAGAGAGCGATCTAAGTCGGCTGAGCGATGAGGCGGAGGTCGCCGTGATCCGGCGCATCGCCCAGTTCCCCCGCTTGGTCGAAGCAGCCGCGATGGCCCATGAGCCGCACCGCATCGGCTTCTATCTTTATGATCTTGCTGGCGACTTTCACGGCCTCTGGAACAGAGGCAAAGACTTGCCACAATTACGATTTATTTACGAGAGTGACCGAGAGTTAACGCGTGCTCGTGTGGCGCTGGTAGCTGCCACAAAGCGCGTTTTGGCGTCGGGTTTGGGGATTCTCGGGGTTGAAGCCTTGCACGAGCTGCATTGAGCTGATCTGGGGCAGGGGGTGGTTCGAGGGAAGTAGCCATGTCCATGCACGATAACGGATACGGCCGTAAGGCCGGTCCGAACCCTTTGTCGCAAACAGATTTTGCCGGCAAGCAGAGTGTGATCCAAGCACCCAATCTTGGGGCAACACTGCGCTAAAGGCTGAAAAGAGCGAGGTAATATTAATGGCTCACGGAGCGGGAATACCAGGTCAACCGGTGATTGGACAGCGCTCGATTTTCGGCGGGGGCAGTCCGGTCTTTGCGCAGATGCCGACCTACACCCCAGTGACCCGCGGCCTCGATCAGCGCCAACCGGCCCCAGAGCCACCGCAGCCCGCTTATGCCCCCTATACGCCCCCTCCGCCGGCAGCGCCTGCTCAGCCGAGCTACACCAGCCCGCAATCGCCGGCACCGCTGAGTTACCCGAGCCCTCATCCCGCCGCGCCGAGCTATCCGGCTGCCGCGCCAAGCTATCAAAGCCCTCATCCCGCCGCGCCGAGCTATCAAAATTCGTATCCGGGAGCCGCGCCGAGCTATCCCAGTCTCCAGTCCGCCGCGGCTCCGAGCTATCAGTCTGCCGATCTCCAGGCACAGGCCTATCGTGGCGGCAACCAGCAGGTACACGCCGGGCCCCAGAGCTATCCCGCCTCGAGCTATAACGGCGCCCAAGGCTTCCCGAGCCAGTTAAACTTCTCCGGGGCGAGCTTGCAGGATCCGAATGCGGGTGATGCGAGCTTCCCTGAGACGAGCTTCGCCGAACAGAACTTTGCCGATCCCAATTTTGCCAATCAGAGCTTCGGCAATCAGAGCTTTGCCGACGCGAGCTTCCCCGAGCAGGGCTTCGACGCAAACTTTTCTGACGCGAGCTTCCCTTCCAGTTCTCCCTTCACCCATCAGGAGCAGCCAGGCCTCGACGGCGGCGGCTATGCTCAGCCGCAAGCGGCGGCCGACCAGGGCTTCGACACCTTCACCGAGGAGGCCGCACAGGACTACGTGATGGCCTCGCAGTCGGGGCAAGTGCCGCAAAGCGATCCTCGCCGGCAGCTGCAAGCCTTCGACGCCATTTACGACCAGCCGCCGCAGATCCCGTTGGGCTCGACCGACCAGTCGCGCCGGCCGGCCCAGGACTTCTATGAGGGCGAGCGGGCCGACGCCGATTTCCTCGACGAGGGTCAAGTCCTTCCGCCGCCAGGCGGCCGTTCCAAGATGGCAATGACGATCAGAGGACGGAGCGCCTTCATGGTGGGCAGCGCGTTGCTTGGCGCGATCGCCCTCGGGGGCGCCCTTGCCTTCGCCTACAAGCAGAGCGGCGGCGGGATGAGCAGCGAGCAGCCGCCCCTCGTCACGGCCGACAGCAGGCCTGTGAAGGAACTTCCCGACCAGCCAGACGGCAAGGATTTTGCTCACAAGAACAAGCTCATCTACGATCGGCTCCAGAATGGCGATGAGCCGGATGCCGACCACCTGGTGCCGCGCCAGGAGAATGTGGCGGTGCCAGCGCTCCCGGCTTCGACGGAAACGGCAGGCATGCCGACACCGGTCGCCTCCACCGATCTCGCCACCACCCAGGCCGTCGACCAAGGAGCTGGCGGCGCACCGACCGCGGTCGCCGCGGTCGACGATCCGGCCGCCGCAGACGGCGGTCCACGCCGTGTGAAGACGATGGTCGTGCGTCCGGACGGCTCAGTCCAGGCGCCGCCAATGCCGCCCGAAGGCGCAGCCACGCCCGCTGTGGCGAATGCTCCGGCCGATATGCAGCTTGCCGCTGCGGGACCGCCGGCTGCACAGGCCGCCGCCGCTGCGCCGCCAGCCGCAGAGGCGCCGCCGGCGCCCGTGGCCAAGCCCGCGCCGCAACAGTCGGCTGCCTTGCAGCCCGCGCCGGTCAAACCGCCGAAACCCGCAAAGCCTGCCGTGCAGACGGCCGCGGCGACACCGGCAGCGGCGACGGCCCCAACCAAATATGTCGTGCAGGTGGGCTCGAAGAAGAACCAGACCGAGGCGCTGGCGAGCTTCGCCGACATGCAGCAGAAATATCCGACGCTCCTCGCCAACTACCGGCCGATGGTGCAGAAGGCCGACCTCGGCGCCAAGGGGACGTGGTATCGGCTGCGCATCGGCCCGATCAGCGACAAGACGGCTGCTGCCAAGCTCTGTAGCCAGCTCAAGTCGCAGGGCATGCCTGATTGCCTGGTGACGAGCCAGTAGTCCAACGGAGACTTGCCCTAGGGCACGCTACGGGCCTTGACCGCGAGCCGCGGCGCACGTTACCCCGCGTCGTGGATCTCAAAGCCTTCATCTCCAGTTGTGCCGGGCTAGCGCTCAGCGACGCCGAGCGGCGCTTCTTTGACGACGCGCGGCCTTGCGGCCTCATCCTGTTCGCACGCAATTGCGCGACGCCGAAGCAGCTGCGCGCGCTCGTCGCCTCGTTCAAGGATGCGGTCGAGAGCGACGACGTGCTCGTGCTCATCGACCAGGAAGGGGGCCGCGTGCAGAGGCTCCGCCCGCCCAACTGGCGGAACATGCCTCCCGCCCGCTGCTATGGCGTCCTCTACGAGTCCGATCCCGAAATGGCGCAGCAGGCGGCCTTCGCCGGCGCCAGGCTGATCGCTCAGGAACTTCGCGACGCCGACATCACCGTCAACTGCACACCCGTCCTCGACGTACCGCAAAAAGGGGCGCATGAGATCATCGGCGACCGCGCTTTCTCGACCGACCCTGAGGTCGTGATTGCGCTCGGACGCGCGGTCATGGAGGGCTGTCTTGCGGGCGGCGTGCTGCCGGTGATCAAGCACGTGCCGGGCCACGGGCGGGCGGGCGCCGACAGCCATCTTTCGCTGCCGCGGATCGATGCCTCCGAGGCCGAGCTTCGCGCCGTCGATTTCCGTCCCTTCCAGGCGCTCCGCGATGCGCCGCTGGCCATGACCGCCCATGTCTTGCTGCCGGCCTTCGACGACCGGCGACCTTCGAGCGTCTCGCCCGTTATAATGGGCGAAGTGATTCGTGATCTGATCGGGCTGACCGGCTTGGTGATGAGCGACGATCTCGGCATGAAGGCCCTTGGCGGCACGTTCGCGGCGCGCGCCCGTGGCGTCATGGCGGCCGGCTGCGACGTGGCGCTCCATTGCAGCGGCGATCTTGCCGAGATGGTGGAGGTCGGCAGCGCCGTGCCGCCGCTCGCAGGGGTTGCCGCCGAGCGCTTCGCCCGCGCCCGCGTGTATCTCCATGACCCGCAACCCTTCGATGTCGAAGCGGCAATGGCGCGGGTGACGGAGGCCGCCGGCACCCGCGTGGCGAGTCTTGGACCCGACCCTACAGTGCCAGTATGAGCACGATCGAGACGCCGATGAGCGAAGACCCGCAATGCCGCGACGAGACCTCCGAGTGGGAAAGCAGCGAGCCGCGTCTCGATGCGGGCCCTGACGACACGCTCGTGGTCGACGTCGAGGGCTTCGAGGGACCGCTCGACCTTCTGCTCGCGCTTGCCCGCACGCAGAAGGTCGACCTCGCCAAGATCTCGGTGCTCGCGCTCGCCCAGCAATATCTCGACTTCATCGCCGAGGCGCGGCGGCTCCGCCTTGAGGTCGCCGCCGACTATCTCGTCATGGCGGCATGGCTTGCCTATCTCAAGTCGAAGCTGTTGCTGCCGGCCGAGCCCTCCGATGAGGGCGAGCCGAGCGGGGCTGAGCTTGCCGCGCTCCTCGCCTTCAGGCTCAAGCGGCTCGATGCCATGCGCGAGGTGTCGGCGCAGATGATGACGCGCAAGCGGCTCGGCCGCGACGTCTTCGCCCGCGGTCTGCCCGAGCCCACGCGCCTCACCCGCAAGAGCATCTACGACGCCAATGTCTACGACCTGCTCAAGGCCTACTCCCAGCAACGCCAGCGTACCGCGACGCGCACGCTGCAGATGCGCCAGCGCACGGTATGGTCGCTGCGCGAGGCGCGCGAGGAGCTCGAGCGGCTGCTCGGCATCACCTGCGATTGGGCGCCGCTCGATCAGCTCATTGCCGAATTCCTGGTCGAGCCCGAGCTTAGGCGCACGGCGCTGGCCTCGAGCTTCACTGCAACCTTGGAAATGGCGCGCGAAGGCGCCCTGGAAATCCGCCAGTCGAAGCTGTTTGCGCCGCTGCTGATCCGCCGGCGCGAGCGAGCCGCCCAAAGATGAAGCCCTAGAAGCAACAAACACGAGGTCGCGAATGACAGCGAAGCAAATGAATAGGGCACCCGCAATGACGGAAGACGAGACCGAGCGCGAGCAGGGCGGGCCGCGGCTGCTGTTGCCGCTTCCCTCCAATGTGATCGCCTTGCAGTCGACCGACCGGCGCGAGAAGTTGCGCATCGTCGAGGCCTTGCTGTTCGCCGCCTCAGAGCCGCTCGCTGAGGCGGCCTTGGCCCGGCATTTCATGCAAGGCGAGGACGTGACGGCGTTGCTTGAGGAGCTGCAAGGGCTCTATGCCGGACGCGGCGTCAATCTCGTGCGCGTCGCCGGCAAATGGGCGTTCCGCACCGCCGAGGACCTCTCCTTCCTGCTTGAGCGGCAGGCCGTCGAGCAGCGCCGCCTGTCGCGCGCAGCGCTCGAGACACTCGCCATCATCGCCTATCACCAGCCGGTCACCCGCGCCGAGATCGAGGAGATCAGGGGCGTGAGCACCTCCAAGGGCACCATCGACGTGCTGCTCGAGACGGGCTGGATCAAGTTGCGGGGCAGGCGCCGCGCGCCCGGTCGCCCGGTGACCTACGGCACGACGGAAGCCTTCTTGGAGCATTTCGGCTTCGACTCCATCCAGGACCTGCCGGGCTTGAACGAGCTCAAAGGCGCTGGCCTCCTCGATTCCACGCTGCCTCCCGGCTTCTCCATGCCGAACCCCGACGACACGCCTTATCTCCGCGAGGACGAGGAGCCGCTCGAGGACGAGCCTCTCGCCGAGGACGAGGAGGGGCCGCCCGCCGAGCGCGAGGAATAACCGAACCGTCCCTTGCTCCCCTGCTCCCCCCTTGCGGGGGAGCACGCTCGCGCCTTCACGCGAGTGGAGGGGGGTGAGCAGTGCAGCGAGTATCTGAATTCGACCCCCCTCCCTATCCCTCCCCCTCAAGAGGGGAGGGGATCACTGGCGGCGAGTTTCGGTACCGTCAGCGTGCTCCATCAAGGTTGCGCGGGACGCGAGCAAGCGCCTAGATGGGCGCCATGTTCGGGCTCCTGAAAACTGGTGCTGACCAGCGCGCGACGCGCCGCCCTTCACAAGGGCGTGGTAAAGCCGCGGNNCGCGGCTCACCTTCGACAACATGTCCCGCCGCTTCGGCGATACTCTCGCGCTCGATCGCTTCAGCATCGACGTTGAGCCGGGAGAGGTGCTGTGCCTGCTCGGGCCTTCGGGCTGCGGCAAGTCGACCTTGCTCAGGATCGCTGCGGGCGTCGAGCGCCCATCCTCGGGCCGCATCCTCCTCGACGAGCAGGAGGTCGCCGGACCGAACCGCTTCGTGCCCCCGGAGAAGCGCGGCGTCGGCCTCATGTTCCAGGACTTCGCGCTCTTCCCGCATCTCTCCATCCTCGACAATGTCGCTTTCGGCCTCAAGTCGCTCACCCGGAGCGAAGCCAAGGCGGAAGCCTATGCGGCGTTAGAGCGGGTCGGGCTTGGCCATTACGCGGGCGAATATCCGCACATCCTGTCGGGCGGCGAGCAGCAGCGCGTGGCGCTCGCCCGCGCCATAGCACCAAGGCCGAGCGTGCTCCTGATGGACGAGCCGTTCTCGGGCCTCGATCCGCGTGTCCGCGAGAAGATGCGCGAGGAGACGCTCGCCATCCTGCATGAGACACACGCGACCTGCATCGTCGTCACCCATGACGCCGAGGAAGCCATGCGCATGGGCGACCGCGTGGTGCTCATGCGCAAGGGAAGCGTAGTGCAGACCGGCAAGGCGCTCGACCTCTATCGCGCGCCGAAGGACATCCTCGCCGCGCGCACCTTCTCGGACCTGAACGAGCTGCCGGCGCGAGTGGAGCAGGAGAGTGCTGTGACCCCGCTCGGGCGCTTCTTCGCCGGCGGCCTTCCCGACGGCGCCGAGGCCATCGTCTGCGTGCGCCAGCGCGGCGTGCGCTTGCTGACCGCTGGGCAGGGGGTGCCGGGACGCGTCCTCGATACTCGTTTCCTTGGCGACGTGGCCCTGGTCGAGGTGGCCGTGCAGGGGCTCGACGCGCCCATCCTCGCCCGCGTCAGGGAAAGCGACGTGCCGCCCTTAGGCGTCGAAGTGGGGGTGGGGATCGATACCGGCGCCGTCCTGGTGTTCCCCGCCGAGGAAACGAACGGACATCCTCCTGATTGACTCCGTGAAAATGCGTTCGTCATACCGGCGAAAGCCGGTATCCAGAACAAACTCCCCTTGCCCTGAATTCCGGCGTGATGCGCCGGAATTACGGAGCTTTTGGACCCGGCTTGCGACGGGACGGCCTTTGCTGCCATAGTGCCGCCGAATGGAGCGCGCTAGGTCCGCGCGTGGGAGATCGAGAATGGGACTGAGCTGGTCGCACATTCTGATTGTGCTCGTGCTGTTCGTGCTTCTGTTTGGGCGCGGCAAGATTTCCGAGCTGATGGGCGACGTCGCCCAAGGCATCAAGAGCTTCAAGAAGGGCATGGCCGACGACGACCAGGCCGAAGAGCCGGCCAAGCCGGAACCCAAGGTCATCGAGCACAAGGCCACGAAGCCGGAAGCGCCCTCCACCAAGTCGGCCTCCCGCGCCAAGGCGACGCGGAGCCGGAAATCGGGCTAGTCTCGGGCGGGGCGCCGCGCTACGCCTTGCTGTTGGCGCTTCCTTAGCAATCCTCGCCCTGAACCACGCTCATGTTCGACATCGGTTGGTCGGAGCTTCTGGTCATCGCCGTGGTGGCGATCGTCGTGGTCGGCCCCAAGGACCTGCCGCGGCTGATGCGCACCTTCGGCCACTACGCCGGCAAGCTCAGGCGCGCAGCCGCCGACTTTCAGCGCCAGTTCGAGGAGGCCATGCGCGAGAGCGAGGTCGATGAGGTGCGCAAAGCCATCGAGAGCGTGCGCGACGAGACCCCCTCGCTCGACCTCAAGGCCTCCATCGATAAGCCGGTGATGCTGCCCAAGCCGCAAGCGGCGCCCACAAACGCACCAAGCCCGGCTACGCCGGCACCAGCGCCTGCACCGGCGCCTGCGGTTGAGACCAAGCCGAAGCCGGCCCCACGCCAGAAGCGCGTTGCGGCGAAGGCCAAGTCTCCGGCCAAGTCCGCGCCCAAATCCGCGACTAAGACCGCGGGCGCCAAGCGCGGCAAGAAAGACGCGGAGCCGGGCCCATGACCGATGACGACATCGAGTCCACCAAGGCCCCGCTGCTCGAGCACCTGATCGAGCTTAGGCGCCGGCTAATCTGGACGATGCTCGCGGTGTTCGTCGCCTTCCTCGTCTGCTACTGGTTCGCCAAGCCCATCTACAATCTCCTCCTCTGGCCGTACCGCCTCGCGGCGGGCGCCGACGTGCCCATCGACATGATCTACACCGCGCCCCAGGAG
>DFXC01000053.1:9083-9327 GCA_002383105.1 Hyphomicrobiaceae bacterium UBA4118 | reverse complement strand
GGAGGGATGGAAGGTATCTTTTTCGTTCGATCCGTTGGAGGAGGGGGGCTTTTTCCCGCCCCCCTTTTCGTTTGGCTCCGCTGCCGCGCCGAGCTTACCTCAATTCGCAAACCTGAAATGGAGCACGTCGCCGTCCTTCACCACGTAGTCCTTGCCTTCGAGCCTGAGCTTGCCGGCGTCGCGCGCGCCTGCTTCGCCATCGAGCGCCACGTAGTCGTCATAGGCGATGGTCTCGGCGCGGATG
>DFXC01000053.1:8575-8841 GCA_002383105.1 Hyphomicrobiaceae bacterium UBA4118 | reverse complement strand
CCTTCGAGGCGCATCTTGCCGGCGTCCTTGGCGCCCGCTTCGCCGCCACGGGCGATGAAGTCGGCGAAGGCGATGGTCTCGGCGCGGATGAAGCCCTTCTCGAAATCGGTGTGGATGACGCCGGCGGCCTGGGGCGCGCGGGTGCCTTGCGGCACCGTCCAGGCGCGCGCCTCCTTCGGGCCGGCAGTGAAATAGGTGATCAGCTCCAAGAGCTTATAGCCCTCGTAGATCAGGCGATTGAGCCCCGGCTCCTTCAGCCCGAGCTC
>DFXC01000053.1:5452-8208 GCA_002383105.1 Hyphomicrobiaceae bacterium UBA4118 | reverse complement strand
CTCGAGCGTCTTCTTCGCCTCCTTGTCCTGGCCGCGGATCTTCTTCTCCAGGATGGGCAGTCGCCGCTCGAGGCTGTCGAGATCGGCAAGCATCAGCTCGGTCTCGATGGTGTCGGCGTCGGCGATGGGGTCGATGCGGCCCTCGACATGGACCACGTCATCGTCTTCGAAGCAGCGTAGCACGTAGGCGATGGCGTCGACCTCACGGATATGGGCGAGAAACTGGTTGCCGAGCCCTTCGCCTTTGGAGGCGCCGCGCACCAGTCCCGCGATATCGACGAAAGTGAGCCGCGTCGGCACCACCTGCGCGGATTTGGCGATGGCCGCGAGCCTATCGAGACGCGGGTCGGGGACGGGCACCTCGCCGACATTCGGTTCGATGGTGCAGAAGGGATAGTTGGCCGCAGCCGCGGCAGCGCTTTGCGTCAGCGCATTGAAGAGAGTGGACTTGCCGACATTGGGCAGCCCGACGATGCCGCATTTGAAGCCCATGATCTCAATCCATCACGAGCCGAACCAGCGGCGGAGCTTGCCGGCGAGCGTTCCTTCCGGCGCGGGCTTCTCGTCCTTCTTGCCGGAGGATTGATCCTTGCTGCGTGGGGCAGGCTTCGCGCGCGCCGCCTGCGGCTCATCCGGCGCTTCGGGCTCCGACTGGAGCGCATGGGCCACGCGCGACTGGAACTTGTCGTTGGCCCCTTCAGCAAGGTAAGGCGCCTCCTCGGCGATGGCGCCAAGCAGCGGCTCGAGCCAGGCATGGTCCGCCTTGGCGAAACCATGCAGCACATAGCCCGTGACCAGCGCTTTGCGGCCCGGATGACCGATGCCGATGCGCACGCGCACATAGTCGTTTCCGATATGGGCGGAGAGAGACTTGAGTCCGTTATGGCCGGCAACGCCGCCACCGGTCTTCACCCGCACCTTGCCGGGCGCGAGATCGAGCTCGTCGTGGAAGACGATCACGTCGCTGAGATCGAGCTTGTAGAAGCGCACGGCCTCGCCGACGGCGCGGCCCGACTCGTTCATGAAGGTCGCGGGCTTCAGCAGCAGCACGGGCTCGCGCCCGAGCTTGCCTTCAGCGGCAGCGCCCGAGAAGCGCTTTCGCCAGGCGGGGAAGTCGCGGGCCGCGGCGATGGCGTCAACCGCCATGAAGCCCACATTGTGACGGTTGAAGGCGTGGTCCGCCCCCGGATTGCCGAGGCCGACAAGGAGCTTCATCTCGTCATCCTGATCGAAGGCTTGAGAAGGGCGTACCGCGAAGCGCCGAGGCAAGAAGTGCTACTTCTTCTTCTCCGGCTTCTCTTTCTCCTTCGGCTTCTCCTTGTCCTTCGGCTTCTCCTTGTCGTCGGCGCCCTCGGCGGGGGCAGCGGCGACGGCAGCCTCGGCACCGGGCTCAACAGCCTCAGCGGTGGGAGCGCCGGCCACGGGCTCTTCGGCAGAGCGTCCGACGATGGTCGCCACGGTGAAGTCGCGCTCGGTTGTCGTCGGCCGCACGCCCTTGGGCAAGGCTATGGCCGAGATGTGAACGGAGTCGCCGATCTCCAGCCCGGTCAGGTCCACATCGAAATGGTCGGGGATGGCGTCGGCCGGGCAGCGGACCTGGATCTCGTGGCGCACGACGTTGAGCACGCCGCCGCGCTTCAAGCCGGGAGAGGCCGCCTCGTTGAGGAAGCGCACCGGCACCTCGACATTGACCAGGGCGTCCTTGCCGACACGCAGGAAATCGATGTGGATGGGAAAGTCGCGCACGGGATCGAGCTGCACGCCGTGGGGGATCACCCGCATCTTGGTGCCGTCCACGTTGAGGGTGAAGATGGTGCTCTGGAAGTGCCCGGTGTGGAGCTGCTGGGTGATCGCCCGATAGTCCACGGCGATGGTCTGCGGCTCATGCTTGTCGCCATAAAGGATGCCGGGAATGCGCCCGTCGCGGCGTGTGGCGCGGGCGCCACCTTTGCCTGAGCGCTGTCTCGCCCATGCCTTGAGTTCGATCGCCTCAGCCATCAATTCCTCCACGTCCGGAAATAATGAGGGGCCGGAAAGCGGCCCCGCAAGGTCGAGCGCGGCCTGCCGCCGAGCTGAAATCGAGAGGCTTATAGCGCCTAAGTCATGGCCCTGACAATCGGCTCTTGAGGCGCCGGATACGGCGACAAGAGCCGGACAGGACGCGCCCTTCGAGCGTAGAATGAGGCATAAACGAGCTCAAACGCTGCTGACCAGGAGAAACACCATGCCGCAGAGCGTCTACAAAGTCATCGAAGTGATCGGCACCAGCACGAAATCCTGGGAGGAAGCCGCCAAGATGGCGGTCGAGCTCACCGGCGAGCATTTGCGCGACCTGCGTGTGGCCGAGGTGCTCGAGCAGGACCTCGTCATCACCGACGGCAAGGTGGAGGCCTACCGCACCAAGCTCAAAGTCTCCTTCAAATATGAGGGCGGTCACTAGCCGAGGACACAAGCAAGCCAAGCGGCTCAATAGAACAGGCTCGAGACCGACTGCTCCTCGGCGGTGCGGGCGATCGCCTCGCCAAGCAGCGGCGCGATGGGCAGCACCCTGATGTTATGGGCGTTCCTCACCGACTCGCTTGGCAGGATCGAGTCGGTGATGACGAGCTCCTTCAGCCGCGAGGCCATGATGCGGGCGACGGCGCCGCCGGACAGCACGCCATGGCTGATATAGCCGGTGACCAGCGTCGCCCCGTGATTGAGCAAGGCCTCGGCGGCGTTGACCAGAGTGCCGCCGGAATCGACGATGTCGTCGA
>DFXC01000053.1:4758-5267 GCA_002383105.1 Hyphomicrobiaceae bacterium UBA4118 | reverse complement strand
AGATTGTCGGTGGGGAAGAGGTGCTTGATGTCCTGCACCATCACCGGGGCGGCGAAGAGATTGTCGGTCGGAATATCGAAGAAGCCCTGGATCTGGCCGGCATGCAGGTCGAGCGTGAGCACACGGTCGGCGCCGGCCTCGACGATCATATTGGCCACGAGCTTGGCTGAGATCGGCGTGCGGGGGCCTGGCTTCCGGTCCTGGCGGGCATAGCCGTAATAGGGAATGACGGCGGTGATGCGCCGGGCCGAGGCGCGCTTCAGCGCATCGATGATGATGAGGAGCTCCATCAGGTGATCGTTGGCGGGGGCCGAGGTCGACTGAATGACGAACACGTCCTCGCCGCGGACGTTCTCCTGCACCTCGACGAAAATCTCCATGTCGGCGAAGCGCCGGACCACGCATCGGGCGAGGGGGATTTTGAGGTAGCTTCCGATCGCCTCGGCGAGGGGGCGGTTGCTGTTGCCTGCAACCAGTTTCATCCGACCGCTCCTCGACCACCGAGCTTG
>DFXC01000053.1:1388-4550 GCA_002383105.1 Hyphomicrobiaceae bacterium UBA4118 | reverse complement strand
CCGAGCTTGGCTAAAAAGGCCGCTCGTCCCCGCCGCACCACGCGCGCTTGTAACAAGCGGTCAGGGGCGCTGTAAACTCGCGCCGCACCTTAAGCCTGTGGATCAGCTCAGCTGGATTTGGGGAGGAGCTTGATGATGCCGCTGGCCGCCGCCCCCGCTGCGGCATCGGCGATGGCGCCCCATGGGCCGTTCAGGGCGCCCTTGGGGATCGTGTTCTGCTGCGACACCGTGCCGAGCTTCTTGCCGGTCGGGTCGAGCACCAGCCAATCGATGCGGATGCTTTGCTTTCCGCCGCTGGCGTCACCCAGCACGACGCTGCCCTTCACCGTATAGACATTGACGGCAGGACCGTTGGCAAGCTTAACGCCGCCGGCATAGAGGCGCTTCTTCAGGGCGGTCGTGAGGGATCTCTGTCCATCGCCGGGAGCGCCGGCCACCGGAGCCACAACCACCCCTGCATATTTGACGCTCGGAGCGCTGGTGGGTGCTGCCGAGGCCGTCGCGGCCGGGCTCCCCTCCGAGACCGCTACCGGCGCGGAAGAACCGCCGCCTCTGCCCTTCGGCAGGCTGGCGGCGAGCTGGGACGTGGTCTTGCCGGCAATGCTGCGGATCGCTGCACTATCGACGCCGCTCCAGGGATCGGCGCCGGAGCGGGTGGCGATCACCTCGTCACCGGAGACCCGCGTCACGCGCGTGCCCTGGGCGTCCGTCACATCCCAGATATAGGAGATTTTTGATCCAGACTTTTCGCTCGAGGCAACCAGGTAGCCGCGCAAGGTGTAGGGGGCCTTACCCGTGCCCGGGATGAGCGTGACGTTACGATCTTTGCCGGCGGTAACCAGAGCATCGGTGAGATCCTGCGCCACCTGCGGCGGCGTGCCGACGATGGGTGCGATGCCCACTTTGGATGAGCTGCTGAAGAGGCTTGTCGCACTGCTGAGGAAACCGCCGCTGGGGCCGCCGGAGCCGCCGCCGCAGGCAGTCAGAGAGGCAAGCGCAAGGGCGGCGAGCGCCATCGATGCGATACGCCTAAGCAGGCTGCGCACGTGTCGTGAGTCCGCGCCCAACAAAACACTCCCTCTGTTGGCCGCACAGCACCGCTCGCGACAAAATTGTCGTGACGGGACTCCCAACCCTCTCCCAGACAACAGCTTACCTGCCTCGGCCCATTCGCGTCCAGTTGAAGCGTGGAGCATGCCACTCATGGTGAATGCTAGTCAGGCAAGCAGGATGGCGGAAATTTGACGCCCGTAGTCGTTCTCGCCCCGATGTTGCGATCTGCGATAGCTGAAGAGGCGCGTCTCTTCGCAATAAGTGCAAAGCCCAAGATCGGCGATGGCGCCGACGCCGGCCCGCGCCAGCCGCTCGCCGACATAGCCGGAAAGGTCGAAATGGGGCTCGCCGGAGCCCTCATCGGTGATGAAGAAGGCCGAGCTTTCCGGCTCCTCGGCAAGGAAGCGTTCGAGATATTCCGAGCCGACCTCGTAGGCCTTTTGCGAGATGGCGGGGCCAATTACGGCGGAAATGCGTTCAGGCTTGGCGCCGAGCTCAACCATGGCTGCGACCGTGGCCTCGACAATGCCTGACAGCGCCCCTCGCCAGCCCGCGTGCGCCGCGCCGACCACGCGCGCATCGTCATCGCAGAACAGGACCGGCGCGCAATCGGCGGTGAGGACGCCGACGGCAAGCCCCGGCGTCGTCGTGACGATGGCGTCGGCCTCGGGCGCCTTACCGGCATCCCAAGGCTTCTTGGCAATGACGGCGGTGGCGCCGTGCTTCTGCGACACCGAGAGTAGACGGCCCGGCTCGACGCCCAGGATCTCGGCGACGCGCGCGCGGTTCTCCACCACGCTCGCCGCGTCGTCGCGGGAGCCTGGACCGCAATTGAGAGAGGCATAGATGCCGCCCGAGACGCCGCCTTGGCGGGTGAAGAATCCGTGGCAAACGCCGTCGATGGCCGTGAGGCTCGAGGCGCAGAACATCCTCTTGTCGGGTGTAACCATGGCGGACGGCGAGGTGATGGTTAAATGTCTCCGAAGGGAGGCGGTGACGCAAGCCCGCTGCTGGTAAGCGCAAGCACCTTGAACAGGAGTCCCATCTCACGCGGATAGGCAAGCCGCGCTGCGCCTGACAGGATCGCCGCCTGCTGATCGGGCCGCGCTTGTTGAAGCAGGCGGTCGCGCCTTGCCCCAAGCCCGAGCTTGAGCAGGAATTCGCCCTGTGGCATCGGGCCATAGACAGCGAGGCCGAGCGCGCTCGCGCATCGCTTGATCTCGGCAAAATCGACATGGGCGGTGAGGTCGGCCTCGCCTTGCATGGCGAGCGGGTCGGCGAAGCGATGGCGGTGGACGGCTTGCAGCGTGTCCCCCGTAGCGGTCTCGGCATGGCCGTAGTCGACGATCAGGGCAGCCAGCGGGGCTTGGCCCGCGCGCGCGCCGAGCGAGGAGAGGAGCGGGGCCACCGCCGGCCGCGTCTCGATGATGGCGCCGTCGGCCGCGTCGATGCCAAGAGCTGCATCCGGCAGGCCGTCGCCTTGCACCACTTCTCCAGCGGTGAAGGCGAACGCGCCGCTTGGCGTGATGGTGACGCAGCGCTCGCGCCATACGCCGCCCTGTCGCACGAGCTGCCGCACGGGAAGGGCGTCGACGAACTCATTGGCAAGGACGATGAGGGGGCCTTCCGGCACGTCCTCGATGCTTTCGCACCACTGGATCGGCGCGAGCGTGCCTTTAAGCGCCGCTTGCTGCACATTGCGCAGTGTGGGGCTCGTCTCGACCAGAACAACGGTGACGCTCTCCAGGAACTTGGGCACGCTCCGCCAGGCGCGGAGGGCGTCGGCCATCAGCGTGCCGCGACCGGGACCGAGCTCGGCAACGATCGCCTGGCCAGGCTCGCCCATCGACTGCCACACGGCGACAGCCCACAGGCCGAGAAGCTCACCGAAGATCTGGCTCACCTCCGGAGCGGTGATGAAATCGCCGTCGCTCCCGATCGGCTGGCGCGAGGGGTAATAGCCGGAGCGCGGGTCGGCGAGGCAGGCTTGCATGTAGGAAGCAACGCTCAAGGGGCCTACGCGGGCAATCTCCTGCTTGAGCCGCGCCGCAAGCGGCGTCTCCTCGGTGCGGACGAGTTTCAATTGCGTACGCATCACGAGGCGAGGGC
>DFXC01000053.1:0-1104 GCA_002383105.1 Hyphomicrobiaceae bacterium UBA4118 | reverse complement strand
GGCTCGCGCACGAACTCGACCATGCTGCGGAACAGGCCATAGAACACGAGGAACAGCCCGAACACCGTCCCCGGGCGCTCGAGCGCATGATAGCGGTGGGTGGCGATGCGCAGGATGATAAAGAGCACGACGCCTTCGAGTGTTGCCTCGTAAAGCTGGCTCGGGTGCCGCGGCGCATCGCCGGCACCGGGAAACACCATGGCCCAGGGGACGTCGCTCACCCGCCCCACCACCTCGGAATTGATGAAATTGGCGATGCGGCCGAAGAACAGGCCGAACGGCGTCGCCGCCGAGGCGATGTCGCCGAGCGACAGCGCGTTGATGTGCTTGATGCGGGCGAAGAGGTAGACGGCGAGCGCCACGCCGAGAAGCCCGCCATGGAAGGACATGCCGCCGTTCCACACCGCGGGGATTTCTGCCGGGTTGGCCCAGAAATAGCTCGGCTCATAAAACAGCACGAAGCCGATCCTGCCCCCCAACACGATGCCGAGGGTGATCCACAGCAGGAAGTCGTCGGCTTGGGTGAGCGTGATCGGCGACTTGCCGCCCCAAAGATCGGAGCGCGAGACGAGGCGGCGCGCATAGAGCCAGCCGAGCAGGATGCCTGCCATATAGGCAAGCCCGTACCAGCGGACAGAGACCGGTCCGATCTGGAGCGCGACCGGGTCGATCATGGGATAGGGAATGACCAGGAGGTCCATAGAGGATGGTCCGGCGAAATGCGCCGCGACCCTTCACCGCCCCCGGCTGGCTGTCAAGGCGCCGAAGGCCGCTCCCGTGAAAGTCCGGCGGCTTGCGCCCTGAGCTGGCGCACCCCATAGTTTGCCCGAAGCAGGAGGCTCCGGCCTCTAAGCGCAAAGGGCTTCCAGAGATGACGCAGACCACGGGCCGGTTCTTCGACGAGATCGGCAAGCTCATCACCGACGCAGCGGGCGCGGCAGACGGCGTGCGCAAGGAGCTGGAAGGCATCGTCCGCGCCCAGGCCGAGCGCGTACTCCGCGATCTCGACGTCGTGCAGCGCGAGGAGTTCGAGGCGGTCAAGGCCATGGCCCAGAAGGCGCGGGAGGAGAACGATCGGCTGAAAGAGCGCATCGCCAAACTCGA
>DFXC01000196.1:30925-35568 GCA_002383105.1 Hyphomicrobiaceae bacterium UBA4118 | reverse complement strand
GCACCGCGCCGGCGGGGCTCGCCAGCCCATGCTCCTTCGCCATCATCCCATCGATGGCGTTGAAGGCCATGCGCAGGAAGAGCGTCACGGGGAGAAGCAGCAGCGGCCAGGCCGAGCCCGGCATCAGCGCAAGCCAAGCGCCGTGAGCTGCGCTCAAGAGGAGCGCTCCGAGCGTCACCTCATTGGCGCTCAAGCCCGCCCTGGCGAGGGCGTCAGACAACGGCCGGAGCAGGGCCTGGAAGCGCGGCTTCAGATCGTAGATGGTCGCCAAGGGCAGCGCATCTCCCTGCGCTAAATGACGCGCCCTTGTAGAGCTTTCAGCCCTCAGCGACCAGTAGCGATGTTCCCCCCAATCACCGTCAGTCCTTGGATTTGACCTTGGCCAGGAGCTCATCGACCTTGGGCATGATCAATTCGACGATGCGCGCCACGCCCTTGGCGTTGGGATGGATACCGTCCCCTTGCATGAGGCCGTGATCCAGCACCGCGCCGTCGAGAAAGAAGGGATAGAGGATGAGGCCGTAGCGTGTCGCAAGATCGGGATAGATCGCGGCGAACGCCGTCACATAGTCCTTGCCCATGTTGGGCGGCGCCTCCATGCCGGCGAGCAGGATCGGCAGGCCCTTGGCCTGCAACTGCTCGATGATCTTGGCAAGCGAGGACTTGATTCCCTCGGTCGGGATTCCCTGCAAGGCGTCGTTGCCGCCAAGCTCGACAATCACGGCGCTCGCATCGGCAGGGATCGCCCAGTCGAGCCGCGCAAGCGCCGCGCTTGCGGTATCGCCTGACACGCCCGCATTGACCACGCTGACCGCCTGCCCCCGTGCCTTCAGCGCAGCCTCGAGCTGAGCGGGGAAGGCCTCGTCTTGCGGCAGCCCGAGGCCGGCGGTGAGGCTGTCGCCAACGGCCACGATGACGGGGGCGCGCGGCTCTGCCTCGATTGTGTGCAAAAAACACAGAACCGCCAGCAGGCATCCGGCGACAATGGTCCGCAGGATTCCGCGTTTCATCTTTTCGACCTCTTTACCCTTCTCTATTGCCCATCCCCATGCCATCTGTCAGTCACTGTTTGCCCCGCCCATGGATCACACCCTGAAACAACCGCCGGCGATTCTGCTCGAAGGATTGCATGTCACGTTGCCGTCGCGCGCCGGCCCGGTGGCGATCCTGCGAGGCATCGACCTCAGCGTGCAAGTGGGCGGTGCCATCGCCGTGGTCGGCCCGAGCGGCTCGGGCAAATCGACGCTGCTCATGGTCATCGCCGGGCTCGAGCACGCCACCGAAGGCCGCGTATCGGTGCTCGGCACCGATTTCGCCGGGCTGGACGAGGACGGCCTCGCCCGGCTTCGTGCCGCCAATATCGGTATCGTCTTCCAATCCTTCCACCTCGTGCCCACCATGACGGCGATCGAGAACGTGGCGCTGCCGCTCGAATTCCTCGACCATCACGACGTCTTCAACGCCTCGCGCACTTCCCTTGCCGAGGTCGGGTTGTCGCATCGCGAGACGCATTTCCCGGGCCAGCTCTCGGGCGGCGAGCAGCAACGAGTGGCAATCGCCAGAGCGCTCAGCACGCGGCCCTCCCTCATCCTCGCTGACGAGCCCACCGGCAATCTCGATCTTGCCACCGGTGCGCAGGTCATGGACCTCCTCTTCACCCTGAAGGAGCGCACCGGCGCAACGCTGCTCCTCATCACCCACGACCGCTCCCTCGCCAAGCGCTGCGACCGGATCGTGAGCCTCGCCGATGGCCGCATCGTGGGCGCTGGCGCCAAACGCCGGGTCGCCGCCTCGTGAGCGCTACGACCGCCACCGTGGCACCTTCCGCGCGCGGATTCAGGTTACCGCTCGCACTCATCATCGCCTTGCGCGAGCTCCGCGCCGGCGCCGGCGGCCTCACCGTCTTCGTGCTGTGCATCGCCCTTGGCGTCGCGGCCGTTGCCTCCATCGGCTCGCTCGCCGCCTCCTTCAACCAGGCGCTGGCGCGGCAAGGGCGCACGCTGATCGGCGGCGATCTCTCCTTCGAGCTGATCAACCGGCAGGCCTCGAGCGAGGAGCGGTCGGCGCTCGACGCTCTGGGCGGGGTGAGCGAATCGGCGAGCTTCCGCGCCATGGCGCGCTCGGCCGCCGGCAAGAGCGCGCTCGTCGAGGTCAAGGCCGTCGACGACGCATATCCGCTCTATGGCGAGGTCTCTATCACGCGGCCCGATAACGCCGGCACGCCGTGGCGCACCGCCGGAGTGGTGCTCGTGGAGCGCACGCTGCTCGATCGTCTCAATCTCGATGTGGGGAGCCCCCTCACCATCGGCGAGACCACCGTCACCATCGGCGGCATTCTCGGCGAGCAGCCGGATCGCCTCGCCGATCGCCTCGCTTATGGGCCGAAGCTCTTGATGTCGCGCGAGACCCTGACCCGCACCGGGCTGGTGCAGCCAGGCAGCCTGATCCGCTGGACCTACCGGGTGAAGCTGCCTGACGCGCGTGCCGCCGACAAAGAGGCTCTCGCCGCGACGCGGACGGGCATCGAGAAAGAGTTCCCCCAGAGCGGCTTCGCCATCAACGACTGGACCGATCCCGCCCCATCGCTCCGTCGCGACGCCGAGCGCTTCACCCAGTTCATCAACTTCGTGGGCCTCACCGCGCTTCTCCTCGGCGGTATCGGCGTCGGCAACGCCATCCAAAGCTACATGGCCAAGAAGCGCGAGATCATCGCCACCTTCAAATGCCTCGGCGCCTCGAGCTCCCTCGTCCTCGCCGTCTATCTGATCCAGGCGTTGCTGCTCGCCGCCGTCGGCATCTTTATCGGGCTCATCATCGGCGCGCTCACCCCAGCGCTGCTTGCCTCCCTCTACGCCGACACGCTCCCCATCGCTCTCGCCGTCGAGCCGCATCCCTTGCCGCTCCTGACTGCGGCCCTTGCCGGCCTCCTGACCATGGTGCTGTTCGTGCTGTGGCCGCTCGGCCAGGCGGCAAGCGTCTCGCCCGCGGTGCTGATGCGTGCGCATCTGACCGAGGAGCGGGAGCGCTCGGCCTGGCCATTTGCGGCAGGCTCGGCGGCGGCGGGAATTGCGCTTTTCGTGGTCGCCATCGCGGCGTCGGAGGAGCGCAACATCACCGCCTCGATCTCGGCGGGCATCGTGGTCGCCTTCGCGCTGCTCACCGGCTACGGCCTTCTCTTGCAGAGGCTCGCCTCGCGTCGCCGGCGCACGAAGCCACCGGCGCTGGCGCTCGCCCTTGCGAGCATCGGCGGGCCCGGGTCGCTTGCCCGCTCGGTCGCCGTCTCTCTCGGCCTCGGACTTGGACTTCTGGTGGCGACGACGCTGATCCACCGCTCTCTGCTCAAGGAGATCGAAAGCAATATCGAGCTCGACGCTCCGGCCTACTACTTTCTCGACGTCGAGGAATCCGACGTGGCCGCCTTCGGCGATACGGTGAGGGCCATCGCGCCCGAGGCCAAGCTCGCCGACGCGCCCATGCTGCGCGGCCGCATCGTGGCGCTGAAGGGCGTTCCGGCGGAGAAGGTCGAGGCCGATCCCGACGCCCGCTGGGTGCTCGCCGGCGACCGCGGCCTCACCTATACCGACGCCATTCCTCCCTCCTCTTCCATCGTCGAGGGGAATTGGTGGCCGAAAGGCTATTCGGGGCCGCCGCTCGTCTCCTTCGACGATGAGCTCGCCAAGGGTCTGGGCTTGAAGCTCGGCGACAACATCACCGTCAATATTCTCGGCCGCAATGTCGACGCGAAGATCGCGAGCTTGCGCAAGATCGACTGGGAGTCGCTCGCCATCAACTTCGTCATGGTGTTCTCGCCGAACACGCTTGAAGGCGCCCCGCACCGGGCGCTGACCACGCTCGAGCTGCCCAAGGGCACCGACCCCGCCATCGAGGGCAAAGTGATCCAGGCGCTTGCCGAGCGCTTCCCCCTCGTCACCGCGATCAAGGTCGGCGACATCGTCGAAGCGGCCAAGGACCTGCTCGGCAAGGTCATGACCGCCATCGGGGCGACGGCCGGCGTCACCCTCCTGATTGGCGCCGCCGTGCTTGCCGGCGCCGTCGCCGCCGCCCAGCAACAACGGAAATATCTGGCCGTAATCTACAAGACGCTCGGCGCCACGCGCGGGCGCATCATCCGCGCCGAGCTCCTCGAGTTCGGCCTGCTCGGGCTCGCCACGGCGGCGCTTTCGCTGCTGATTGCGACGCTCACGGC
Source organism: Hyphomicrobiaceae bacterium UBA4118 (assembly GCA_002383105.1). GTDB lineage: Bacteria > Pseudomonadota > Alphaproteobacteria > Rhizobiales > Methyloligellaceae > Methyloceanibacter. Next base: position 31,361 of record DFXC01000196.1, on the reverse strand, counting down.
GTGGGCCCTGTGCCGCTGGGCCTTCGAGGTCGAGTTCGTGTTTTCCGGCGTTGCCGCAGCCGAGACGGTGCTGCTTGCGCTTACCCTCGTGCTTGCCGTCGGCGCCATTGCCACCTGGCGCGTGCTTTCGGCCAAGGCGGCGCCCTACCTCAGGGCAGAATGACGCAGAAACCAGCCCTGGCGCCGCATGGAACTCATCTTGCGAAGCTAGGGTTAAGCCACCATATTCGTGGCCAAAATGCCTACGGGAATTCAACTTACCAGCTAGGGGAAAGGACCCTCATAAAACATGGCTGATCTCGGCAGACGTTACGCGCAAGGCACGACCGTCGGACGCACCGATGCGGGCGTCGTCGACCAGGGCCTGCGCGCCTACATGGTGCGTGTCTACAATTACATGAGCATCGGCGTGGCGATCACCGGCGTGGTGGCCTAC
>DFXC01000196.1:6529-30717 GCA_002383105.1 Hyphomicrobiaceae bacterium UBA4118 | reverse complement strand
CCTTCGGCTCGTTCATGTTTGCGAGCCCCTTCAAATGGGTGGTCATCTTCGCGCCGCTCGCGCTCGTGTTCTTCATCTCGGCGCGCATTAACACCATGAGCCTCGGCACGGCGCAGATCGCGTTCTGGGCCTTCGCCGCTCTCATGGGTGCGTCGATCTCCTCGATCTTCCTCGTCTATGCCGGCGAGAGCATCGCGCGCGTGTTCTTCATCACCGCGGCCTCGTTCGGGGCCTTGAGCCTCTGGGGCTACACCACCAACCGCGACCTGTCAGGTTGGGGCTCGTTCCTGTTCATGGGCCTGATCGGCATCATCCTCGCCTCGCTCGTGAACTTGTTCGTGGCTTCCACCGCTCTGCAGTTTGCCGTGTCGGTGATCGGCGTGCTCATCTTTGCCGGCCTCACCGCTTACGACACCCAACAGATCAAGGAGATGTACAGCGTCAACGACGACGGCTCGGTCTCCGGGCGCAAGGCGGTGATGGGAGCTCTCAGGCTCTATCTCGACTTCATCAACCTCTTCATGATGCTGCTGCAGCTGTTTGGCAACCGCCGCTAAGCGCACCAGCAGCGAGAGACAAGCAAAGGCCCCGGCGTCCTGCCGGGGCCTTTCGTTTTTCCAAAAGAGCTGGTCGAGTTTTCAGGCGCGTCTCTTGGCGAGCTCAGCACTCGACGAGGCGTAAGCCCCGGTCGAGCGCGCGAAGAACGCGGGCGAGATCGTGGCCGCGCTTCAGAATAAGCCCGGTCGCCGCGATCACGCTATAGGCGCCCTGCCGCCGCGCCTGCTTCGGCGCTTTCTCGATGCGGTAGAGGGGGCATTCGGAGCTGCGCCGGAACACCGAGAACACGGCCTTCTCGCGCAGCGTGTCGATGGCATAGTCGCGCCATTCGCCGCTTGCGACCTTGCGACCGTAAACATTGAGGATCTGGGTGAGCTCACGGCGATCAAAGGCGATGCCGCCGCGCCGAGGTCTGCCCTCGGAAAGATTTGCGTCGCCGCCAGCCTTGCGGGCCAGCGGCAAGACTATGGGTTCCGTTTCGCTCAAATCGCGCCTCCTGTAACGGAAGCTTCATGATGATCCTAGCCTTAGGGAAATTCAAGCCGATGCAGCGGTTTACACGGACTGTAACATAACGAAACATAAATCACAGTTCGGCCCAAGTTCAGCCCTTGCCACGCCCCAAAGAACCTTATGATGCAGATCGTTGCCTCTCGGCCCGGTCCAACTAGAGAGGCTTCGGAATCTCAGCCCCCCAGCCCCCCCGGGGTCTTCTCTCGGACCGGGCCACTTCATTTCGAGGCTCATTGAAGCGTCAAACGGGTCGGCTTGCCGACCCGTTTTGTTTTGGCGGGGGAATGTCGCAACAAGCCGGGGCCGGCTCGCAAGTCTTCGCGATCGATTGTGCGACCGATCAGGTGCCGCTGGCGGCGACCTCATACTCGGCGGCGCCGAGGATTGGCCCGGCATTCTCCACCTGTAACAGCGCGACCAGGCAATCGCCGCCCATGGTCTTGAGGTCCTTTAGCGGCAGCCTGAGCGTCATCGCCTCGCCCTTCCACATGCCGACCGGCGACAGCTCCCGCACCGGGTGGTGATAGCTGAGGGTGAGCCCGCGATTCTCGCCGCGCGTGACCGCCACCGTTTCCTGCTCCCTGGCAATGGCGAGCCAGACCGTCGCCGCGCGGGTGTGGGAGTTCTTCGGCGCCGCGCCGAGGCCGATCACCAAGCTGTCGCCCTCGGCGTGCATGCTGATCGGAACCTTGACGTCTGCGAGCCTCACTGAAGCCGCAACAATCGCCTCATCGATCGCCTTCTCGTCGCCGCCGTTGGCGTGGAGGAGACCGTCGACCACGACCTGCGGCGTGTATACGCGCCCGTCGCCGCGCGCCTGCGCATATTCCCGCTGGCGCTCGCTGTTGGCGGGGCTGCTGAGGGTGTCGTGCCAGCCGAGATAGTTCCAATAATCGACGGAATAGGACAAGGCGATCACGCCCGGCCGCTCGGCGAGTTCGGTGAGGAGCTTGTCGGCTGGCGGACAGGAGGAGCAGCCCTGGCTGGTGAAGAGCTCGATCACGGCGTTGCCTTGCGCCATGGGCTTCGGCGACGTGGTCACGAGTGGCTCGGCCAGGCCAGGCAGAGCGGCGACGATGATACCGAGCGCCGCGATGGCACCGGCACCGATGAGAAGACATGGCCTCATAGTCTCCAGCATGCAGGAAGCGGGCCGAAATTTCCGGCAAAAACGGCTCACCTGGGGTCACAACTGAGTGACCTACGCACCGTAAACGGCCACGACGCCTCGTTGTGAGAATCGAATTCCACTCAGGCGGCTTCTCCCGCAAGCGACCGGAGCACGTAATGCAGGATCCCGCCGTTGCGGAAATAGTCGAGCTCATCGAAGGTGTCGATCGCCGCGCGTAACGGGACCGCGCGCTTCTCGCCGCTCGTATGGGTGAGGTCGGCCTCGAGCCACTGCATAGGCTTGATCTCGCTCAAGCCCCGCAAGGCCACGGTCTCGTCGCCCTTAAGCTCGAGCGACTTCCACGACATGCCTTCGGCGAACACGAGCGGCAGCACGCCCATGCCGATCAGGTTCGAGCGGTGGATGCGCTCGAAGCTCTCGGCGATCACGGCGCGAACGCCCAAGAGCCGCGTGCCCTTGGCCGCCCAATCACGCGAGGAGCCGGTACCATATTCCTTGCCGGCGAAGATGACGAGCGGCACGCCCTCGCCCGCATAGCGCATGGCGGCGTCATAGATCGCCAGGCGCTCGCCCGACGGATAGTGGACGGTGACGCCGCCTTCGACGCCCGGGACCATCATGTTCTTGATGCGGGTGTTGGCGAAGATGCCGCGCATCATCACCTCGTGATTGCCGCGCCGCGAGCCGTAGGAATTGAAGTCGTGGACGGCGACGCCGTGCTCGGTGAGGTAGTGGCCGGCCGGGCTGTTGCGCGTGATACCTCCGGCCGGCGAGATATGGTCGGTGGTGATGGAGTCGAGGAACAGCCCGAGGATGCGGGCGCCTTCGACATCGGTGACGGCCGCGGGCGTGCTCGACATGTCGGTGAAGTAGGGCGGGTTCTGCACGTAGGTCGAACGCGCGTCCCAGCCATAAGTGAGGCCGCCCTTCACCTCGATCTTGCGCCATTCGGGGTCGCCGCGGAACACATCGCCGTAGCGCTCCTTGAACATCGACTTTTTCACCGCCTTGCGCACCACCTTGGCGATCTGTTTCGACGACGGCCAGATGTCTTTGAGGTAGACCGGCTCGCCCTCGGCGCCGGTGCCGAGAGGCTGGGTGGCGAGGTCGACCATGATCGAGCCGGCCAGCGCGTAGGCGACCACGAGCGGCGGCGAGGCGAGATAGTTGGCGCGCACGTCGTGATTGACGCGTCCCTCGAAATTGCGGTTGCCGGAGAGCACGGCAGCGACGGCAAGCCCATTCTCGTGGATGGTGTGGGAGATCTCCTCGGGCAGCGGTCCCGAATTGCCGATGCAGGTGGTGCAGCCATAGCCGACGAGATTGAACCCGAGCCGGTCCAGGTCCTTCTGCAGGCCTGCCTTCTCCAGATAATCGGTCACCACCTGCGAGCCAGGCGCGAGCGAGGTCTTGACCCACGGCTTGACGTTCAAGCCCCGCTTCACGGCATTCTTGGCGAGCAGGCCGGCCGCGACCATCACGAAAGGATTTGAGGTGTTGGTGCAGGAGGTGATGGCGGCGATGACCACGTCGCCATGGCCAAGATCGAAATTCTTGCCCTTCACCGGCGCCCGTTTCCCGGCTTCGGCGGCCTTGCCGTATTCCTTGTCGAGCGCCTCGGCGAAGGCGGAAGCGGCGCGGGTGAGCGGCACGCGATCCTGCGGGCGCTTGGGCCCGGCAAGCGAGGGCACCACCTCGCCAAGATCGAGCGCCAGCGTCTTGGTGAACACCGGGTCCGGGGTATCGCTGTCGCGGAACAGGCCCTGCGCCTTGGCGTAAGCCTCGACCAGCGCAATGCGCCGGCGCTTGCGCCCCGTTGCCTTCAGATAAGCGAGCGTCTCCTCGTCGATGGGGAAGAAGCCGCAGGTCGCGCCATATTCCGGCGCCATATTGGCGATGGTGGCACGGTCCTCGAGCGGCAGATTGCCGAGCCCGACCCCGAAGAACTCCACGAACTTGCCGACCACGCCCGCCCGCCGCAGCATCTCGGTGACGGTCAGCACCAAATCGGTCGCCGTGACGCCGTCGCTAAGCTCACCGGTGAGGCGGAAGCCCACCACCTCGGGGATCAGCATGGAAATCGGCTGGCCGAGCATGGCCGCCTCGGCCTCGATGCCGCCCACGCCCCAGCCGAGCACCGAGAGCCCGTTGACCATGGTGGTATGGCTGTCGGTGCCGACCAGCGAATCGGGGAAGGCCATCTTCGTCTTCCCCTCCTCCTCCTTGGTCCACACGGTCTGCGCCAGATATTCAAGATTGACTTGGTGGCAGATGCCGGTGCCGGGCGGCACCACGCGGAAATTGTCGAAGGCCCCCGCCCCCCAGCGCAGGAAGGCATAGCGCTCGCCGTTCCGCTCGTATTCCTTCTCAACATTCATCTGGAAGGCCTTGTCGGAGCCGAAGGCGTCGACCATCACCGAATGGTCGATGACGAGGTCGACGGGAGCGAGCGGATTGATCTTCTTGGGGTCGCCGCCGAGCGCTCCAACCGCGTCCCGCATGGCGGCGAGATCGACCACGGCGGGAACGCCGGTGAAGTCCTGCATCAGCACCCGCGTCGGGCGGAAGGCGATCTCGCGGTCGCTCTTCCGCTCGGTGAGCCAGAGCGCGATCCCACGAATGTCGTCGGCGGTGACGGTGCGGCCGTCCTCATGGCGAAGAAGATTTTCGAGGAGCACCTTTAGCGAAAAGGGCAGGCTGCCGATCCCGGCGAGCCCGTTGGCCTCGGCCTCTGTCAGGCTGAAATAGTCGTAGCTCTCGCCGTCGACGGCCAGCGTCCGCCGGCATTTGAAGCTGTCGAGCGAGGATTCAATTGCCGCTGTCAACGAGGCTCTCCTTCGAATAGACGCTGCCGCTCTTGCGGTAGTGCATGCAAGGGCGTGGCCAGGACCTGTTGGCTCTTGGCGGCGCCCCCGGCCTATATAAAAGCCCTTGCGGCAACGAGACAATGACGCGAAGAGAGCGCGCCGGGGCGAAATCCGCTTTGGCCCTGCCGCTCGCAGTCTCAACATGCGCAAATTCTGAGCAAATGCCTGAACGGATCGGCCTCGCCGCCCATGAGATCAGCTGCCAGCGCGGCAGGGTGCTCTTCACGGGCCTGAGCTTTGCGCTTGCGCCCGGCGAGGCGCTGCTGGTGACCGGCCCGAACGGCGCCGGCAAGACGAGCCTGCTGCGGCAGATCGCTGGTCTCCTGCCGCTCGAAGCAGGGCGGCTCAGCCTCTCTGGCGCGAGCCCTGAGGATTCGCTTCCCGAGCTTTGCCACTATGTCGGCCACGCCAACGCCGCCAAGACGGCCCTAAGCGTCAGCGAGAACCTCGCCTTCTGGGCCGAATTTCTGGGAGACGGCCACGGCAGGCTCCAGGATGCCCTTAAATCGTTTGGTCTCAGCTCCCTGGCCAGCCTTCCCGCCGGTCTCCTCTCTGCCGGGCAAAAACGAAAGCTCGCGCTGTCCCGGCTCTTTGCCGCGCCGCGGCCGATCTGGCTCCTCGACGAGCCGTCGGTGTCGCTTGACGTTTCCTCGGTCAAGCTGCTCGACGCCGCCATCAGGGATCATCTCGCAGCCGGCGGCATCGCCGTGATCGCAAGTCACGTGGCCCTCAAGACCAAGTTCGCGCGGAAGCTCACCCTCGGCCTGGAGCGCGTCTCGTGAAAGCGGCTCTCGCCCTCCTCTCCCGCGATGTGACGCTTGCCTGGCGCGAAGGCGGCGCCATCGGCACGGCACTCGGCTTCTATCTCGTCGTGGTCGCCCTCACGCCTTTGGGGCTCGGGCCGGACCTCAACCTGCTCGCCCGCATCGCGCCCGGCATGCTGTGGGTCGCGCTGCTCCTTGCCGGCCTTCTCTCCGCCGACCGCATCTTCCACAACGACTATGAGGACGGCGCGCTCGACGTGCTCATCACCGGGCCTTTGCCGCTGCCGCTCGTCGCCGCGATCAAGAGCCTCGCCCATTGGATCACGACCGGCGTGCCCTTAGCCCTTCTCGCGCCGGTCCTTGGGCTTCTCCTCAATCTGCCGCCTCAGGCGAGCCCTCTGCTCGTTCTCGCCATGTTGGTTGGCACGCCCGCCGTGAGCTTCGTCGCCGCAATAGGCGCGAGCCTCACGCTGGGCTTGCGGCGAAGTGGGCTCCTGCTCGCGCTGCTCGTGCTGCCGCTCTATGTGCCGGTGCTGATCTTCGGCGTGGCCACCGCGTCGGCAGCCATCACCGGGCCTGCCTCGCCCTGGCCGCCCTTCCTCATGCTGTGCGGCCTGAGCCTTGCCAGCATGGTGCTGGCGCCGATCGCCGCGGCCGCGGCGCTGCGCACCGCGCTTCGCTAAGGCTCAGTCCCAGCTGCTCCAGGCCCGCTCGCCGGCGAGAGCTGACGTGCCTTCCACGGGCTTGAGCAGAGCGCAGAACCTGCTGGTGTGCCGTCGCTTGAAGATGTCTCGATATTCGACATACCCAAAAAAATAGACCGGCTCGACGCCTGACGTTTCGAACCGTTGGTCAAGCGGCGTCGGGACGTCGAACTTCCCGATGATGTCGTCGACGGCGAACTTGGTGCCCTTGGACGGATCGTATCGTGGCTTTCTTCCGTTGGGCTTGGTCGGCGAGAACTCGCCGTAAAGGGTCTCAAGAAATCCCGGGGTCGGTCCGAAATTCTGCACCTCGACGAAGGCCACGGTTTTTTCGTCTGGCCCGAAAAATCCGCCTTTCTCGCTCGGCTGAATGAAGATGTAGGCTCTCTCCACGGCGGGGATGTGCTTGGCGGCCCCTCGTGCGGCATTGGCCGCCCGCATGGTGAAAACCCAAAGCAAGAGGGTGGAGAGCGTGAGCACGCCGGCGAAAATGGCAATGGCGCGCTCGGTCGTGGAGAAGGCGTAAGCCCATGCCTCGCAGGCATGATAGCGGAGGTTTCCACCCCAGCCTGCGCCCCTGGTGCACCCCTTGCTTTCGACCGCGCTGTCTTCGGTGGCATCCTCACTTGAGGAGATGGCGTGGTTGGAGCCACTGGGCTCGCTCTCCACGGCATGTTTTCGATAGGAAGCGGCGGCACCAGCGTTGCCTTGCTGGGGGAACGCGTCTGACGACCACAGGCCCAGCAACAACAGAGCGGCCAGAAATTTCCACATCGCGCAATTGCCGTTCCGAAAATTGCCCGGGTTCCGGCGAGTGTTATACCTGAATTGAACGAGAAGCCTAGTCTGCGACCCCCACTCCGTTGCGCCCCTTCACCAAACCCACTAGATCAAACCCATGGTAAGCCTCGCCAACCCGACGCGTTTTTTGAGCCTTGTCGACCGCCTCGTGCCGTGGCTGACCGTGCTCACGCTCCTCTTGCTGGGCGTGGGCCTTTACCTCTCCTTCTTCGTGGCGCCCCCCGACTACCAGCAGGGCGAGACCGTCAGGATCATGTTCATCCACGTGCCCGCCGCGTGGCTTGCCATGTTCGGCTACATGCTGATCGCGGTGGCGAGCCTCGGCACGCTGATCTGGCGCCACCCCCTTGCCGACGTCGCCGCCAAGACCGCCGCTCCCATCGGGGCGACCTTCACCTTCGTCGCGCTCGTCACCGGCTCGCTGTGGGGCAAGCCGATGTGGGGCACCTATTGGGTGTGGGACGCGCGGCTCACCTCGGTGCTCGTGCTGTTCCTGCTCTATCTCGGCCTGATTGCGCTGTGGCAGGCGATCGAGGAGCCGGGCCGCGCCGGCCGCGCCGCCGCGATCCTTGCCCTGGTCGGGGCCATCAATGTGCCCATCATCAAATTCTCGGTGGATTGGTGGAACACGCTGCACCAATCGGCGAGCGTCTTCCGCCTGGGCGGTCCCACCATCGATCCGTCAATGCTGGCGCCGCTCTTCGTCATGGCGATCGCCTTCACGCTCCTCTTCGTGCTCTTGCATCTCATCGCCATGCGCGCCGAGATCTTGCGCCGTCGCGTGCGCGCGTTGCAGCAGACGCAAGTCGAGCGCGCCGCTCTGGTCGAAGCGTAAGCCGGCACCAATGCCAGACCTCGGCCCACACGCCGTCTTCATCCTCAGCGCCTATGGCGTCACCTTCGTTGCCATCGCGGCGCTGGCTCTCGCCGTCGTCGAAGACGACCGCAAGCAGCGGCGCATCCTTGCCGATCTCGAGCGGAGAGGGATCAGGCGGCGCTCGGCTTCCGCTCCGGCGAAGCCGAAAGCAAGCGCGCCAGGGAAGCCGCCGCGGAAGCGCACGCCATGACCGACGTGACGCGACAGCCTCCCCTGCGGCGTTTGGCGCCTGCCCTTCCGCTTGTGATCTTCGCGGCGCTCGCCGGGCTCTTCTGGTACGCGCTCAGGGGCGGCGATCCTTCGCTGCTCCCCTCGGCGCTGCTCGGCAAGCCGGTGCCGGAATTCACCCTCCCCCCGCTCGCAGAGCTGAGCGGCGCAGACGGAAAGGACGTGCCGGGCTTGGCAAGCACAGATCTCGCCCAAGGCGAGCCCAACATCGTCAATGTCTTTGCCTCCTGGTGCGTCGAATGCCAGGCCGAGCATCCGTTGCTCGTTGCCCTCGCCCAGCAAAAGGGGATCAGGCTTTACGGCATCGACTATAAGGACGACTCGGGCTCGGCCCGGCGCTTCCTCGGCCGCTACGGCAATCCTTACGCCCGCGTCGGCGCCGACACCTCGGGGCGCACGGCAATCGATTTCGGCGTCTATGGCGTGCCCGAGACTTATGTGGTCACCGGCGACGGCAAGATCGCCTACCGCCATGTGGGTCCGCTGACCGAGAGCGCGATTCGCGACAAGATTCTGCCGCTGCTCCAGCCGCCCGCCAGCAAGCCGCAAGGGTAGGACGCCGCCCCGCCTTCGTCATTCCGGCGAAAGCCGGAATCCATCTGTAGATGCCTGACTCATTTCTGGATACCGGCTTCCGCCGGTATGACGAGCAAGGTGCAGGGCAGCCGCTACTTGCGGACGGTGGTGACGATGAGATTGAGGGAGTCGAGGAAATCTTGCCGCTTGGCAGGTGAAAGCCCGGCAAGGAGCCGGGTGTCGGCCGCGGTGGCACCCGGCTGCGCCTCGCGCAAGGCCTTGGCACCCTGGGGCGTGAGCTTGATGGCGTAGGCTCTGGCGTCCTCCTTGGCGCGGCGCCGCTGGATCAGCCCCCGGCTGAGCAGCCGCCCGACAATGTCGGCAAGCGTCGACCTGTCGATGCCCGTTCGGTCCACCAGATCGGTCTGGGTGAGCCCCTCCTCCTCTGCGACCACCATGAGCACGGCAAATTGGCGAGGCGTCAGCCCGCTCCTGCGCGCCTCGGACGAAAAGATGTCCGCCGCACATTGACCCGCGCGGTGCAGCAAGTGCATCGCCGAGCGATCGAGCTGGTTGCCGCCTTTAACCATCGTGGTAGGAGCCTTGCTTCGCGTAAAGCGTGTATCCCTCCGCAGCTGCCCTTGCTTATCAGGCGCTCCGTCTCCGTTGTACAACCCAAAATCGCGAACCGCAAACGTCAGGTTGCAGCGAGTCGGGGCCGCCGGCCCCGCAGCGCAACATATCGGTATGGCTCTTTTCCCTTGCAAGTCGGGAGCGCCGCCCAGCGCGTGGTAGCCTTAACGGCTGATGAGGCCCGCACCTACGAGGGCTTAGGCCTGCTTTTCCTTCTCGGGGTCGCCCGACCCGCCTGCTTCAGGCTCGCCATGGCGCTGCATCAGCGGCACCTGCGCGAGCGCGAACAGAAAGGTCAGCGGCAGGAAACCGAAGGCCTTGAAGCTGACCCAGACATTGGTCGAGACATGGCGCCAGACGAGCTCGTTGAGCACCGCCATGGCGACGAAGAACAGGGCCCAGCGCAAGGTGAGCTTGCGCCAGCCTTGCTCGGTGAGATTGAACACGCTGCCGAACAGGAGCTCGAGCACGGGCTTCCTCAGCAGCAAGCCTCCAGCCAGCAAGAGCGCGAACATCGAATAGACGATGGTCGGCTTGAGCTTGATGAAGGTATCGTCGCGGAGATAGAGCGTGAGGCCGCCGAACACGAGCACGATGGCGCCGCTCAGGAGCGGCATCACCGGAAGCTTGTGATAGAGGAGCCACGCGGCGCCGAGCGAGACCAGCGTCGCCACCATGAAGGCCGCTGTGCCCACATAGATCCCGGCTGCGGCATTGCCTGCGAAAAACACCAGCAACGGTCCAAGCTCGATGGCGAGCTTGGGCAACAACGCCGGACCTGGAGCGGCTTCCTTTGTCGGCGCGATCTTGGGCGTCGGCGCGATCTTGGGTTCAGGCTGCCGCTTCATTCTCGCTTCCGACTCCGGCGATGGCGCGGGCGAAGTCACCGGCGTCGAACGGCTCGAAGTCTTCGAGTCCTTCGCCGATGCCGATGGCGTTGATGGGAAGGCCGAAGCGCTCGGCGATGGCAACGAGAATGCCGCCGCGTGCGGTGCCGTCGAGCTTGGTCACCACCAGGCCCGTAACCCCCGCGATTTCCTGGAAGATCTGCACCTGATTGAGGGCGTTCTGCCCGGTGGTGGCGTCGAGCACAAGAATGACGCCATGGGGAGCGCTGGCGTCGAGCTTCTTCAACACGCGCACGATCTTGGCGAGCTCGGCCATCAAGTCCGTCTTGTTCTGCAAGCGCCCGGCAGTGTCGATGAGGAGCACGTCGCAAGCCTCGGTGCGCGCGCGCACAAGCGCCTCATAGGCGACGCCGGCGGGGTCTGAGCCGGCATCCTTGGCGACCACCTCGGCGCCCACGCGGCTGCCCCACACTTTGAGCTGATCGATGGCCGCGGCACGGAAAGTATCGGCGGCGGCGAGCATGACGCTCAAGCCTCTCCGCCTGAACTGGTGCGCCATCTTGCCGATGGTGGTGGTCTTGCCGGTGCCGTTCACCCCGACCACGAGGAAGACATGGGGCCGGGCTGTTGAGAGAGCAAAAGGCTGCGCCACCGGCTCGAGCACGCTTGCGATCTCGGCAGCCAGGACCTCGCGCACCGCCTCGGGGGTCAGCCCCCTCTCGTAACGACCCTTGGCGATGGCCGCGCGCATGCGAGCCGCCATGGCGACGCCGAGATCGGCCTTGATGAGGACCTCCTCGAGCCGATCGAGCGTCTCCTCGTCGAGCTTCCGCTTGGTGAGCACGCTCGCGATATTGTCGGACAGCGCCGTCGAGGTGCGGGACAGCCCGTGGCGGAGCTCGGCAAACCAGCTCCGCTTCGGCTCAAGGGGGAGAGACGTTTTGGGCTTTGCCTTGGTTTCGCTCACGCCAGGCGCAGGATGAGGCTTCCTGCGCGGCGCGGGCTTGGCGTTGGCCGTCTTTGGCAGCCGCTCCCGCTCAGGCTCCTCCTTGGCCGGGGTCTTCTCCGGAGGCTTGCGCTGCGGCGCCTCCGACGGCGGCTCCTTCTTGGGAGGCGGCGTGGGCTCTTCGGGCTTTGGCTTGTCGTCACCGAGGCCGAGCAGCCGCTGGAAGAAAGACGGTTTGTTCCCTTCGCTCATGGGCTCACCACCGCAAGCAGGGCGGCCCCGTCATCGCCGCTCACAATCGCCTCGACCAGCGCTCCGGCGCTCTCTTCCGCATCGAGCCGCACCGGGGTGAAATCGGCGGAGCGGCCATGGCCGCAATTCTCCATGAGCACTTGGATGCGCCGCCCCTTGGCGCCCGCGAGATGGGTCTTGAGCGCAGCGACGCCCTTGTCGCGGAGCTCGCCCGCGCGCCGCGCGATGGTGGCGCCATGAACTTGCGGCATGCGCGCGGCGGGCGTGCCCTCCCGCGCCGAATAGGGAAACACGTGCAGGAAGGTCAGCCCGCAATCGTCGACCAGCGACAGCGAATTTCTGAACATCGCCTCGGTCTCGGTGGGGAATCCGGCGATGAGGTCGGCGCCGAACACGACATCGGGGCGCATACGACGCACCGCCTCGCAAAACGTTATCGAATCGGCGCGGGCGTGCCGCCGCTTCATGCGCTTCAGCGTCAGGTCGTCTCCCGATTGCAGCGACAGATGCAGATGCGGCATCAACCGCTCCTCCTCGGCGATTGCCGCAAGGAGAACGGGGTCAGCCTCGATGGAATCGATGGATGAGAGCCTGAGGCGCGGCAGCTCGGGCACCAGCGCTAGCACCTTGCGCACGAGCTTGCCGAGCGTGATCGCGCCGGGGAGATCGGCGCCGTAGGCGGTGATGTCGACGCCGGTCAGCACGATCTCGGCATAGCCGTTCTCGGCGAGCCGCCGCACCTGCGCCACCACCTCGCCTGCCGGCACCGAGCGCGACGGCCCGCGGCCGAAGGGAATGACGCAGAAGGTGCAGCGATGGTCGCAGCCGTTCTGGATCTGCACATAGGCGCGGGCATGGTTGCCGAAGCCCTCGATCAGGTGGCCCGCGGTCTCGCGCACCGACATGATGTCGTTGACGGCGACGCGCTCGGTTCCCTCGATGCTGAGCCCGGCGAAGCTCTTGGCTTCGAGCTTCTCCTGATTGCCGATGACGTGATCGACCTCGTCCATCGCGGCGAAACGCGCCGGGTCGATCTGCGCCGCACAGCCCGTCACCACGATCTTGGCGTCGGGGCGCTCGCGGCGGACTTTGCGGATCGCTTGCCGCGCCTGGCGCACGGCCTCCGCCGTCACCGCGCAGGTGTTGACGATCACCGCGTCGCTCAGTCCGGTGGCGTTGGCATGCTGGCGCATGACCTCGGACTCATAGGCATTGAGCCTGCAGCCGAAGGTGATGATCTCGATATCCGACATTGGCGGCTTCTAACATGAAACGTTCTCAAAGTCAGACCCCCACCCCGGCGGCGCCCAGGGCGTCGCCGGCCCTCCCCACAAGGGGGAGGGATGGGAGTCCGTGACGACCGCTCAGGCTCCATACNNTCGGCGCCGCCCTCGAGCAGATGGGTCGCGAAGCTGTGACGCAACCAATGCGGTGAGACGCCCGCTGCAAGCGACGCGTTGCGCGCCCAGGTCTGCAGTCGGCGACGCACGTCAGACGACGAGAGTCGTCGCCCGGACTTCGACAGGAAGAGCGCCGGTTGCTCACTGCCGTCGCCCAGTGGCGGGGGGCCCCGCCCGCGGGGTGGGGGGGGGGGGGGCGGAGGCGGGGGGCGCGAGTGGCGCGGCATCGGCGGGCGAGAGTCGGGCGGGCGTCGAGTTTTTTCTCCCCCCCCCCCCCCCCCACCCCCCCCCCCGGGGGCCCCCCCGGGGGCCCCCGGCCCTCCCCACAAGAGGGAGGGATGGGAGTCCGTGGCGACCGCTCAGGCTCCATACCTCCCCTTGATGGGGAGGTCGGCGCGCGATCCGCGCGCCGGGTGGGGTGATGTCGGCACTCAAACTCCGGCCGGCCGGAAGAGCGCGGCGGGCAGCGTGCCTTCGAAGTCGAGCGCGTAGGGGCCGGTCATGAGGATATGGCCGTCGCTCTCCCGCCATTCGATGTTGAGATCGCCGCCGGGCAGGCTGACCCTCACTTTGCGTCCCACAAGCTCGCGCCGCGCGGCGGCAACGGCAGCGGCACACGCCGCGGTGCCGCAGGCGCGCGTAAGCCCGGCCCCCCGCTCCCAGGTGCGAACTATCAGCGCGTCGGGGCCGGTAACCTGAACAAGCGAGATATTGGCGCGCTCGGGGAAGAGCGGATGATGCTCCAGCATCGGGCCGAAGCGGGCAAGATCGTGCGCGACCACATCGTCCACAAAGAAAAGGCAATGCGGGTTGCCGACATTCACCACCGAGGGCGTATGCAGCACCGGAGCGTCGATGGGGCCCACTTGCAGCTCGATCCGCCGCGTATCGTGGAAGGGCTCTGACAGCGGGATCTCGTCCCAGACAAAGCGGGGGCTGCCCATATCGACGGTGACGCTGCCGTCGCCATTGACGGTGGCGCCGAGCACCGCGCTCTCGGTCTCGATGCTGATCTTGGGCTCTCCACGCTCGGCAGCGACCAGCGCCGCCACGCAGCGCGCCGCGTTGCCGCAGGCGCCGACCTCGCCGCCATCGGCGTTCCAGATGCGCATGAACACGTCTGCCTTGCGCGACGGCTCGAGCGCGATGATCTGATCGCAGCCGATGCCCTCTTTCCGGTCGGCGATGGCACGAACCACGTCAGATCCAAGACCAAGGGCGCGCGAACGCGCGTCGATCACGACGAAGTCGTTGCCGAGCCCGTTCATCTTGCGGAAGCCTATGGTTGCGGTGCCGGTCATGGGCCTTTCTTACCCGCCAGACTTGGCCGATGGGAACAATGAAAGGAGCGGGCGGGCCAGATTCAAGCAGGGACGGCCCGGTCCTCCCGCAGCAAGAGGAAGGCAAGGCAGGCTGCGGCGGCAAAGCCGGCCCCGGCGGCAAAGGTCGCGGCGGGACCGATTGCCGTCCACAGCACACCGGCGAGCACGCTGGCGATGAGAGTGAACAGCCCGGTGACGAGGCCGAACAGACCAAAGGCCGTTCCGCGCAAGCGTGACGGCGCCGACGCCGCAACCAGAGCGGCGAGAACACCCTGGGTCAGTCCCATATGCAGTCCCCACAGCGCAATGCCGGCGAACAGCGCAAGGAGCGACTGTCCGAACGCGAGCAAGAGGTCGGCGGCGACGAGCACGAGCAGGCCGAGCAGGAGGAGGGGTTTGGCTCCGATCCTGTCCTGCCACCGTCCGGCCGGATAGGCGCTGGCGGCATAGACGAGGCTCATCACGGCAATGACCGCCGGGGTCCACGCGGTGGCCAGACCTCCATCGTGGGCGCGAATGACCAGGAAGGCCTCGCTGAACCGCGCCAGCGTAAAGATGGCACCTGCCGCGACGACCAGCCAATAAGAACGGCTGAGCAACGCGATTTCCTTTGCCTGGATCGGGGCGGGAGCGTGCCCTGGCGAATGCGCAGGCTCTCTGACACCGAACACGAGAATGCCGACAGCGATGGCAGCCGGTATCACCGCGAACCAGAGAACGGTGCGGATGTCATCGTTGAAGAGATACATGAGGCCGATCGCCGTGGCCGGGCCGATCGTAGCGCCCACCGTATCGAGGGACTGGCGCAAGCCAAAAGCCGCGCCTCTTTCGTCGGCAGGCGTTACGTCGGCGATCAGCGCGTCGCGCGGCGCGCCGCGGATGCCCTTGCCGATGCGGTCGACGAAGCGGGCAAAGAGCACGAGGCCGACAGAATTAGCGAGCGGAAACAGCGGCTTGGTGATCGCCGCGAGGCCATAGCCCGCTACGGTCAACGCCTTGCGCCGTCCAAGCCTGTCGGACAGCAAGCCCGAGAACACGCGCGTAATCTGTGCCGTCGCTTCGGCGACACCTTCCACCAGGCCAAGCACCGCGGCACTCGCGCCGAGATTGAGCACGAGGAACAGCGGCAGCAGACCATGGATCAGCTCCGAAGACGTGTCCATGAAGAGCGACGTGAGTCCCAGCGCCCACACCGTCCGCGGCAGGCTCCGCCCTCTTCTTTCGTCCGCTCGCACAGGCGCCTGCCGCTTTCAATCGTTGAGGGGTCGCCACCGCTGTTATAAGGCCTTCCTTGCCCAAGTTCACCGGCGCGCCATCGAAACATCGTAAGCGAGAGCACCATGATCTCCGTCCCGTCCGCTGACACTGCCGGCGCCCTCGTCCCGCACACATTGAAGAAGCCCCTGCCGTGCGCGAAGTCCGGGCCGCTGGCGGGGCTCACCTTCATGGTCAAGGACCTGTTCGCTATTCGTGGCCGCAAGGTCTCTAACGGCAACCCCGATTTCTACGCCCATGCGACTCCGGCGCAGGAGACGGCGCCCGTAATCGAACGCCTGCTCGCAACGGGTGCCTCATGCACCGGCATCACCATCTGCGATGAGTTCTTCTACAGCGTGCTCGGCACCAACGCCCATTACGGCACGCCGGTGAACACGCGCGCGCCGAAGCACGTGACCGGCGGCTCCTCTTGCGGCTCCGCGGCCGCCGTGGCGGCCTCCATGTGCGACTTTGCCCTCGGCAGCGATACCGGCGGCTCGATCCGCGTGCCGGCGTCGTTCTCTGGGCTCTATGGCTTGAGGCCCACTTTCGGGCGCATCGATATTGCCGGCGCCACCCCCATGGCGCCAAGCTACGACACGATCGGCTTTCTCGCGCGTGATGCCGAGCTCTTCCGCAAGATCGGCCATGTGTTGCTCGAAGGCGCCTGCGTCGACGCGGATATCAAACGCCTCATCCTCGCCGAGGACATCTTCTCGCGCGCCGAGGTGAGCAAGGACGCCGCACTCTGGGAGGTGTTCTCGCGGATCGGTCGCGCGCTGCCGCAGCCCGAGCGAAAGATCGTCGCGGGAGACGATATCGACGACTGGCGCGATGCGTTCCGCGTCATCCAGGGCTTCGAGATCCAATCGACGCTGCTTCCCTTCGTCCAATCCCATAACGTCGATCTCGAACCGGGCATCAGGGAGCGCTTCGAGATGGCCGCCGCGATCACCTATCAAGAGGTCGAGGCGGCGCGGGCCTTGCGCGCTGAGATCGCCGAGCGCCTGCTCGGAATCGCTCGGCCGGGAACCGTCATCGTACTGCCGACGACGCCAACACCGCCGCCCGAGCGCGACATTCCCGATGGGGCTTCGACCGCGGAATTCCGCACCCTCACGCTGCAAAGCACCTGCCTTGCCGGCCATGCCGGCCTGCCGCAAATCTCGATACCTGCCGCCGAGGCCGCCGGCTGCCCGGTCGGCCTCTCCTTCATCGGCTGGCAAGGCGGCGACGAGGCCCTGCTCGATCTCGCCGTTAAACTTGGGCCACTCCTGGCGACTTCTATTTAGCCTGCTTCCGCAACAACACACTCGTCATGCCCGGCCTTGCGCCGGGCATCCACGAATTCTCGAGTCAAACAGTTGAAAGACGTGGATGGCCGGGACAAGCCCGGCCATGACGATGATATGTTTACTTCAGTGTAAGAAACTCTCGTGCGCATCTCGCATTGAAGAGAGTAACTGCGATGCTGGACAAGACCTCCTTCCCCTACGGCGCCGGATTCCGCTCGCTGACGCGTGAGATCCTCGAGCCGGTCACGCTGCCGGTCCGCGGCGAGCTGCCCGCCTGGCTCGAAGGCGCGCTGCTGCGCACCGGCCCCTCCAAATTCGAGGTGGGCACGCGCACCTATAATCACTGGTTCGACGGGCTGGCCATGCTGCATCGCTTCGGCTTCGGGCGGGGTCGCGTGACCTACGCCAACCGCTTCCTCATGAGCAAGGCGTTCACCGCCGCCGCGGAGACCGGCAAGATTACTTACGCCGAATTTGCTACCGATCCCTGCCGCACCCTGTTCGGCCGCGTGGCCGCGATCTTCGATCCCAAGCTCACCGATAATTGCAACGTCAACGTCGTCGGCGCAGGCGGGGAGACCGTTGCCTTCACCGAGACGACGATGCCCATGCGCTTCGCCCCCGGCACGCTGGCGACGCTCGGCGTCTTCGACTATCAGCCGCCGCTGCGCGGTCAGGTCTCCATCGCGCATCCGCATTACGACGCAGCACGGAAGCGCCATTACAGCTACATGGTCGAGTTCGGCCTGCAGAGCCGCTATCGCCTGTTCGGCGTGGCGGATGACGGCGCCCAAGCCCAGATCGCCGAACTCCCGGTCGATCGCCCCGCTTACATGCACAGCTTTGCCATGACCGAGCGCTATCTCGTTCTCGTTGAGTTTCCTCTGACCGTCAGCGCTCTCGATCTGAAGCTGTCAGGCAAGCCCTTCATCCAGAATTATCGCTGGGAGCCGGAGCGCGGGCTGCGGTTCCACGTGGTCGACAAGGAGAGCGGAGAGATCGTGGCGACCGCGCGCGGCGAGGCCGCCTTCGCCTTCCATCACGTCAACGCCTTCGAGGACGGGGACGGTATCGTCATCGACATGATCGCCTATTCCGATGCCAGGATCATCGAGGAGCTTTATCTGGCGCGGCTCCGCGCCGGCACGCCGATCGATGCGACCGGCACGCTCACGCGCTTTCGCATGACGCTCGGTGCCGATGTCGACGTCACACGCGAGACCCTTGCGCCCGTTTCGCTGGAATTGCCCCGCATCAACTATGAAGCTCACGCCGGCAAGCCCTATCGCTATGTCTGGGGAACGGGCATCCGGTCCCCCGGCGACTTTCTCGACTCGATCGTCAAGGTCGATACTAAGACCGGCGACGTCGCGCGCTGGTACGAGGATGGGGTTTATCCCGGAGAGCCTGTCTTCGTTCCCGCCCCGTCGGCGAAAGCCGAAGACGATGGCGTGCTCTTGTCGGTCGTGCTCGATATCAAGAAGGACGTGTCCTTCCTGCTCGTGCTCGACGCCTCCTCGCTGACGGAGAAGGCCCGCGCCGAAGCCCCACACGCCATCCCTTTCCATTTCCACGGCAACTACTTCGCGAGCGCAAACGTCAGTAAAGGTGGGAGGGAATGAACGCGATGCTCAGGACTGCCATGCCGACGGTGATGACGTTGGCGGCCGTTATCAGCGCAACCTGACGCGTGCCTAGCTTGAGGCCGTATCCAAAACGATAGACCGCGAGCTCGATCACGAGGTTGATGGCGAGCCCGAGCAGGAAGGCCACCGCCCAATCCTGCGGGCTGAACGCCCATCCCACATCCGTCGTAAGGCCGGCTTTATTGACGGCGATCTCGGTGTAGAGACCGGCATAAGGCAGAATCAAAACACCGACGACGGCCGAGGCCGCGTTGGCCGCAAGCGAGGCGAACAGGGCGTTAACCGGCGGGAGGCGGAAGGCGAGCATCAAGAAGCCCGCCTCGATGAAGATCGTGGCGGCGATGATCCACCAGGCGAGCAGCCGATCGCTCAGGATCAGGGCCGGAAAGATCACGTTAGCAAAGGCGGCGCTCGGCAGGAGAACCAGAGCAAGGGCAACACCCACAGCTTTGACTTTCACCGCCTCAACTCCCGTCTCTCCTTAAGCGCGCCTTGACTTGACTCGACGCGCGTCATCGCGCATGGATTTTAGGGAAATTCAAGGCAGCTCCGTTCGAAGAGCCGCCGCCCTGCACATCGTTGATTTGTTGCGCTACCGGCTATTCGCCTACTTGAGCGCAACAAATAATGGGGAGGCAGGGGGGTCAACACCCGCCAGCGCGATGCGCCCGCGGGTGCTTTTGGTGTTTGGAGATTTGTCTTGGCGGAGCACGTACCACAATTCTTGTCATGCCCCGGCTTGACCGGGGCATCCAGTAACCACGGTCTTCGCGATCGAGACTCTGGGTTTACTGGATCGCCCGCCTTCGCAGACGATGACAATGGAGAGAGGGCCTGATGTTCGAGACCCTATCCGAGCGCCTTGGCGCCATCCTCGACAAGCTCACCCGCAAGGGCGCGCTGACCGAGGCCGACGTCAGCGAGGCCATGCGCGAGGTGCGCCGGGCGCTGCTCGAGGCCGACGTGGCGCTCGACGTGGTGCGCGACTTCATCGAGCGCGTGAGGGAGAAGGCGGTCGGCCAGGAGGTGGTGCGCGCTATCGCTCCCGGCCAGATGGTCATCAAGATCGTCCATGACGAGCTCGTGCGCACGCTTGGACGTGACGCGCAAGGCATCGACCTTGCCGCTACGCCCCCCGTGGTGATGATGCTGGTCGGCCTGCAAGGTTCGGGCAAGACCACCACCGCGGCCAAGCTCGGCAAGCGGCTCGAGTCCCGCGACAAGCAGAAAGTGCTGATGGCCTCCCTCGATACGAGGCGGCCGGCAGCGCAAGAGCAGCTCCGCGTGCTGGGCGAGCAGGCGGGCGTTGCCACGCTCGCAATCGTCGCCGGCGAGGAGCCCAAGGCGATTACGAGCCGCGCCCTGAAGGCGGCGAGGCTCGGCGGCTATGACGTGCTCCTGCTCGACACCGCCGGCCGCACCCATATCGATGAAGAGCTGATGGCCGAGACGGCCGAGATCGAGAAGATTTCAAAGCCGCACGAGACGCTGCTGGTGGCCGACGCGCTGACCGGGCAGGACGCCGTCAACCTCGCCAAGAGCTTCGCGAGCCGCGTAACGCTGACCGGCATCGTGCTGACCCGCGTCGACGGCGATGGCCGCGGTGGCGCCGCGCTCTCCATGCGCGCGATCACCGGCAAGCCGATCAAGCTGATCGGCACGGGCGAGAAGCTCGACGCGCTCGAGGACTTTCATCCCGACCGCATCGCCGGACGCATTCTCGGCATGGGCGACGTGGTCGGCCTCGTCGAGAAGGCGATCCAGACCGTCGAGCTCGACAAGGCCGAGGCTATCGCGCGCAAGGTCAAGAAGGGCGCCTTCGACCTCGAGGATCTCTCCGAGCAGCTGAAGCAGATGCAGAAGCTCGGCGGCATGGGCGGCGTGCTCGCCATGCTGCCCGGCATCGGCAAGGTGAAGAAGCAGCTCGACGCCGCCAATATCGACGAGAGCATCCTCAAGCGCCAGCAGGCCCTGATCGGCTCGATGACGCGCGCCGAGCGCAAGAACCCGAAGCTGCTCAATGCCTCGCGGAAGAAGCGCGTGGCATCGGGCTCAGGGACATCCGTGCAGGAGATCAACCGGCTGGTGAAGATGCACCGGCAGATGGCCGACATGATGAAGGCCATGGGCAAGAAGCGGGGCATCCTCAGCCAAATGTTCGGTGGCGGGCCGCCGCCGGAGATGCCGGCAGAGCTTCCCCCTGGCGCGAGCCTTCCGCCATCGCCGAATTTTCCCGGGCTGCCACCTCGAGGCTTCCCGGGCTTAAGCGGCATGCCAGGCCTGCCGCGTGGCCTTCCCGGCCTCCCTGGATCGAAGAAGCGATGAGATCAACCATCTAGGAGAATGAAAGAATGTCACTGAAGATCAGACTGGCGCGGGCCGGCGCCAAGAAGCGGCCCTATTACCGCATCGTCGTCGCCGATTCGCGGTGCCCGCGCGACGGGCGCTATATCGAGAAGATCGGCACCTATGATCCGCTCCTGCCGAAAGGCTCCGAGCGCGTGAAGCTCGTCGAGGAGCGGGTGAAGCATTGGCTCGGCGTCGGCGCCCAGCCCACCGACCGCGTGCTCAGATTCCTCGACGCGGCCGGGATGAGGACGCGCGATGCGCGCTCGAACCCGAGCAAAGGCCAGCCTGGCAAGAAGCGCATCGAGCGTGAGGAGGCCAAGAAAGCCGCCGAGGCCGACAAGGCCAAGGCCGAAGCCGAGGCTGCTGCCGCACCGCCGCCGGCGCCCGAGCCTGAGCCTGAGCCTGAGCAGCCGGCCGCCGAATAACCTTGGTGGAGAAGGACGAGCGGGTGCTGCTCGGCGAGATCGGGGCGGCACAAGGCCTGAAAGGCGAGGTCCGCATCCGCTCTTTCACCCAGGACCAAGGAGACATCGCCTCCTACGGCGCGCTCGAGGATGAGCAAGGGCGTCTCGTCGAGCTCGAGAGCCTGCGCGTCACCCCCAAGGCGCTGATCGCCCGCGTCAAAGGCGTCACCACTCGCGAAGGCGCCGAGGCGCTTAATCGCACCCGGCTCTATGTGCCGCGCTCCCGCCTGCCTCAGCGCGAGAAGGACGAGTGGTACCACGCCGAGCTCATCGGGCTTGCGGCGATCGGCAGCCAAGGCGAGCCCATCGGCACCGTCGTCGCGATCCACAATTTCGGTGCCGGCGATCTCATCGAGGTCCGCCGCTTCGCCGGCGGCGAGAGCCTGATCGTGCCCTTCACCGAGGAAACCGTGCCTGAGGTCGACATCGCCGCCGGCCGCCTCACTCTCGTCCCGCCCGAGGTGTTGGAGTAACGCGCGGCGTCATCCCGGCGCAAGCCGGGATCCAGGGCCACAGGCTTCGGAATTCGGTCGTTGGATTCCGGCTTTCGCCGGAATGACGCAGCAGGGTACGCGCCATGACCATTCGCTTCTTCTCGAAGTCGCAGACGCATCGCGAGTTCTCGAACTTCGCCCCCTTCCCCATCGATCTCAACGGCAAGCGCTGGCCGTCGGTCGAGCATTTCTACCAGGCGCAGAAATTCGCCGATCCGGAGCTGCAGCAGAAGATCCGCAAAGCCGAGAAGCCCGCGATCGCCAAGAGCCTTGCCGACAAATACAAGGCCGCTATCAGGCCGGACTGGCACGAGGTGAAGGAGGCGGCGATGGAGCGCGCCGTGCGGCGCAAGTTCGAGCTCTACCCCGAGCTCCGCGCGCTTCTGCTTGCCACCGGCGAGGAGGAGCTCGCCGAGGCAGCGCCCACCGACTATTACTGGGGCATCGGCCGCGACGGCAACGGCCAGAACAAGCTCGGGTTGCTGCTCATGCGCCTCCGCGCCGAGCTGCGCGGAGCCAGTCCCTCTGGCATTTCCGCGAAGGCAGGAATCCAGTAAACACTGACGACTGTTGGCTGATTGCAGTCTTTGTGGTTACTGGATCGCCCGGTCAAGCCGGGCGATGACAATGAATTTATGACCTCGCCTTGGCGCGCCACCGTGCTCACCCTCTTCCCCGAGATGTTCCCCGGGCCGTTGGGCTTGAGCCTCGCCGGCAAAGCGCTCGCCGAGCAGAGATGGGCGCTTAATGCCATCGACATCAGGGGCTTCGCCATCGACAAGCATCGCTCGGTCGACGACACGCCGTCGGGGGGCGGCGCCGGCATGGTGATGCGCGCCGACATTGCCGCTGCTGCCATCGATGCCGCCCGCGCGTCCATGCTGGCGGGGGCCCCTACCCTCTATCTCTCGCCGCGCGGCACGCCGTTCACGCAGGCCGGTGCGCGGGAGCTTGCCCAAGCCCAAGGCGTCATCCTGCTCTGCGGCCGCTTCGAGGGCGTCGACGAGCGCGTGCTCGAGGCGCGGAACGTCGAGGAGGTCTCCATCGGCGACTACGTGCTCTCTGGCGGCGAGCTTGCCGCACAAGTGCTGATCGATGCCTGCGTGCGGCTCCTTCCCGGCGTCGCCGGCAACGAAGGCTCGCTTGCCGAGGAGAGCTTCGCCTCGGGCCTCCTCGAATATCCGCATTACACGCGCCCGCGAGAGTGGGAAGGCCGCACCATCCCCGAGGTGCTGCTCTCGGGCGACCACGAGAAGATCGCCAGATGGCGCCGCGAGCAGGCGGAAGACATCACCCGGGCGCGGCGGCCCGACCTGTGGGAGAAGCATCGCAAGGGCTGAAGCCCCCTCCCGAATGGGCGGGGAAGCGCCGCAAATCCATCGACAAGGGCGGCAAGCTAGGCTAGGAACAGCCCCGCGAGCTTTCAGCTCGCAAATCAACTCTCGGATCAATCAAAAAGAATGGCGTTCGCTAGGGGCCAACCCGGCCAAGGCAGGCGCCCTGTGAAAGGTATCGGCCATGAACATCATCGAGCAGCTCGAAAAAGAGCAGGTTGCCGCGCTCACCAAGAAGCGCAAGGTCCCCGAATTCGGTCCCGGTGACACGGTGCGCGTCAACGTCAAGGTGGTCGAGGGCGAGCGCACCCGCGTGCAGGCTTATGAGGGCGTGTGCATCGGCCGCGCCGGCGGCGGAGTGAACGAGAATTTCACGGTCCGCAAAATCTCCTATGGCGAGGGCGTCGAGCGCGTCTTCCCCGTGCATTCGCCGCTGATCGATTCCATCGAGGTGGTGCGCAGGGGCCGCGTGCGCCGCGCCAAGCTTTATTATTTGCGCGGCCGGCGCGGCAAGGCGGCGCGTATCCCCGAGCGCCAGGACGCGCGCGCGCGCAAGAAGCCTGAGGCCTTCAAGGGCTTCACCAAGCCCAAGGGCGAGCCCGACGACCTGAAGCTGATCGCGGGGCTGACGCCCGAGCTCGAGAAGAAGCTGAACAAGATCGGGCTGATCAAGTTCGAGCAGATCGCCAATCTCTGCGACGACGAGATCGCCAAGCTCGACGAGGAGCTGAAGCTCGGCGGCGCCGTCGAGCGCGACGACTGGACGGCTAAGGCCGTGGCACTGATGGCCGAGACCACGGCTGACGAGGTCCCCGCCGAGCCCGAGGGCGAGGGCGAGGACGGCGACGAGCCCGCGGCCAAGGCCGAGAAGGCCGCCAAAGCCAAACCCGCCAAGAAGGCAAAGAAGTAGGTCTCCAGAAGCGAGGCAGGCTTAGGCGCTGCTAGGCGACGGTCGGCGGCGCCCCGCGCTGCGGAAGGCGGTAAAAAC
>DFXC01000196.1:4651-6347 GCA_002383105.1 Hyphomicrobiaceae bacterium UBA4118 | reverse complement strand
CGGTCGGATCGGGAACCGGAGCGGCGTCATTCTCGGAATTTGAGGGTCTTTGGCTTTCTTCGCGGACATCGCTGCCACCTTTCGCTAACTCGTAACGCACAAGTTTTAGTTGAAATCCGCAAAGGCCGCAATTCAGCACCTGAGCAGTGGAGTAGGCTTCACTTATTGAGGCTTTGCCACTAAATCTCCGAAACCAGTTCCTCAAACCCAGCGAGCGACGTAACCGACCCGACAATGACCAAGCCCCGCACCCTCTACGACAAGATCTGGAACGCCCATCTGGTGCACGAGGCGCCTGACGGCACCTGCTTGCTCTATGTCGACCGTCACCTGGTGCATGAGGTGACGAGCCCGCAAGCCTTCGAGGGCCTGCGCATGGCCGGGCGCAAGGTGCGGGCACCTGAGAAGACGCTTGCCGTGGTCGACCACAACGTGCCCACCACCGACCGCTCCAAAGGCATCGACGACCCCGAGTCGGCGCTGCAAATCGCCACCCTCGCCGAGAACGCGAGGCTGTTCGGCGTCGAGTACTATCACGAGCGCGACCGCCGCCAGGGCATCGTCCATGTGGTCGGCCCCGAGCAGGGCTTCACGCTCCCCGGCACCACCATCGTCTGCGGCGACAGCCATACCTCCACCCATGGCGCCTTCGGCGCTCTCGCCCACGGCATCGGCACGAGCGAGGTCGAGCACGTGCTCGCCACCCAGACCCTGATCCAGCAGAAGGCCAAGAACATGCTGGTGCGCGTCGAGGGCAAGTTGCCCGCAGGCGTCACCGCCAAGGACATCATCCTCGCCATCATCGGCGAGATCGGCACCGCCGGCGGCACCGGCCATGTCATCGAATATGCCGGCGAGGCGATTGAGGCGCTCTCCATGGAAGGGCGCATGACCGTCTGCAACATGTCGATCGAGGGCGGCGCCCGCGCCGGGCTGATCGCGCCCGACCAGAAGACCTTCGACTACATCAAGGGCCGCCCCCGGGCGCCCAAGGCCGGCGCCTTCGAGATGGCGCAGCGCGATTGGGAAAGACTCTACTCCGACCCTGATGCCCATTTCGATCGCGAGGTCGTGCTGCATGCCGAGAAGCTGCCGCCGCTCGTCACCTGGGGCACCAGCCCCGAGCAGGTGGTCTCGATCACCGGGCGCGTGCCGATACCGTCGGAGATCGCCGACGAGGCGAAGCGTACGGCTGCGATCCGCTCGCTCGACTATATGGGGCTCAAAGGCGGCGAGAAGATCACCGACTTGACGCTCGACCGCATCTTCATCGGCTCCTGCACCAATGGGCGCATCGAGGATTTGCGCGAGGTGGCGAGGATCGTGGAAGGCAAGCACATCAATGAGAAGCTCCGCGCCATGATCGTGCCCGGCTCAGGCCTGGTGAAGGAGCAGGCGGAAGCCGAAGGCCTCGACCAGATCTTCAAGGCGGCGGGCTTCGAGTGGCGCGAGCCCGGCTGCTCCATGTGCCTCGGCATGAACCCCGATCAGCTCAGCCCCAGAGAGCGTTGCGCCTCGACCTCGAACCGCAATTTCGAGGGACGTCAGGGGCGGCTCGGCCGCACCCACCTCGTGTCTCCGGTGATGGCGGCAGCCGCGGCGCTTGCCGGCCGCTTCGTCGACATCCGTAATTTCCACTGAGCCAAGCCGCTAAGCCGGCTTGATCGCACAGACGACGAGAGCCCCACCTTTCCAG
>DFXC01000196.1:0-4499 GCA_002383105.1 Hyphomicrobiaceae bacterium UBA4118 | reverse complement strand
TGGTCGTGGTCGTCGTCTTTGTCTTTGTGAGCTTGCTTCTTGTGGTTCTTGCCATTGTGGTTGTCATTATCGTGGCTGTGGTCCTCGTTATCGTGGCTGTGGTCCTCGTTCTTGTGGCCCTTGCCGTTGCCGTTATGGGGACCGTTGCCGTTGTGGTCGTTGTCGTCATACCAGTCGTCGCCACCGCCCTGATAGCCGCGGCCATAGCCATTGCCATAGTCGCCGCCACCGGGACCTTTCTTGTAAAAACCGGGATTGCCGCCATACCCCGGACCTCCGCCATAACCGCCGCGATAGCCGGGAGCCCAGCCTGGACCGGGGCCATAGGCCTCCGCCGAACAATAGCCGTTCCAGGGACCGCAGGCCTGCCGGCACCAGCCGTTCCACTCGCCGCACTGGGCCCGGCACCAATCGTTCCACGGGCCGCATTCCGCCGCGCACCAATTGTTCCATTCGCCGCAACTCGGCATGCACCAGTTGTTCCACGGGCCGCAGCCTTGCGCCGAAGCGGGCGAGGAGCCTCCGGCGCTCGCGGCGAGCAAGAAGCCGATAAAGGCCAGTGCGGCGAAGTATCTGTTCCGAAGCATCTCAATCCCTCGTGTCAGTCGTTCCGCGCCATCGCGGGGTTAAGCCACTGAATAAGTTACCGACGTGGCCTGAATGAGACATGAGCGCGGAATTCACCCGCCGTTCAGAATCCGAATACTCCCCGGAGGGCCGTGGTAGCAATGGCGCGATGACGAGTAAGAGGGGGACCATCGACTGGACGAAGCGCCAGGCGCCAAGCCTCGCGGAGCTCGAGGCGATTGCCGATGCCGCCTATTCCCGGCTGCCGGCACCCTTCCGCAAGCTCACCGGCGATGTGGTGATCCGCGTCGAGGACTTCCCCACCGACGAGGTGCTCGACTCGCTAGGGATCGAGTCGCCCTTCGACCTGCTCGGGCTTTATTCCGGCGTCGATCTCGCCCGCAAAAGCGTGCTGGACGTGAGCGCGCTGCCCGACATGGTGTTTCTCTACCGCCGTCCGATCCTCGATTATTGGGCCGAGCACGAGGACACGCTCGGCCAGATCGTCACCCATGTGCTGGTGCATGAGATCGGCCACCATTTCGGCTTGTCAGACGCCGACATGGAGCGCATCGAGCAAGATGCGTCGGCTTGAGCGGCTAATAGGTTGTCCCCGCATCGTCGCCGGTGACGAATACCACGATGGCCTTCTCCAGCTTGTCATACTCCTCGCATGAATTGCCGCAGCGCTCGGCGATCTCCATCAACTGCCCTTTCACCTGCACGAGGTCGCCTTTCTGCAAATAACCCTCGCCGAGATATTCCCGTGCAAGCAGGTAATCCGGGTCGAGCGCAAGCGCCTTGTGGTAGTACTCCAGCCCCTTGTCGAGGTCGCCGAGCTTGCGCGTGCTGTAGCCGATCATATTGAGCACCCGCGGCTGCTCCTGTTTCTTGATGCGAGCAAGAAGGTCGAGGGCTTCGTGGAAACGGCCTTCATCGGCGCGCGCACGCGCTTCCGTGTAGAAATCCTGGTCGGTCAGCGCGGCGGAATGGTTGCCGATGCACGCCTGTTCCTCGCCGCTCCACACGCGGCCCATTCCGCAGCTGACCTTGGTGCAGCCTTTCTTCTTGGCGCTGTATTTGTAACCGGCAGGGCACTTGCTTTTGGTCGCCTTGGGCGGCTCGGAATCCCAGCAGTCCGCGTCGGCGAAGGCACGGCCGCCGAGGGCGGCAACGCCGAGCAGCAACAGCATGGCACCAAGCCACATGCAGCGACTTGTGCTTGCCGGAGTTGAGCTCCGAGGTTTCCACATGCCTCATTCTCCTGCTTGACGGGTTGGATGCCAAGTACTCACCCCGCCGCAGCCCCGAGCAATGCCAAGAAATGTGGCAACGCTACCACCGAAGCGTGACGATCACGCTTTTTTGAGACGATGTGACGTCCCCATGATTGGCGAGGGATCAGTCGCGGCGTGGCTGTTTGCCGTTGACGCTTCGCCGACCCGCCCGCAGACTGCAGGACGCGCTTGGGGCAGGGCAGCAGAGGGAACGATAATGCGGTCGGCTGCCCGTTTCTCGGTGGGGCTTGCGCTTTGCCTCACGCTCCTCGCCGCGACCCCACAGCAAGACGAGGCCGCTGCGATCGATCAGGGGAAGCTCGTTCAGCCCGGACGGCTCGTCGTCGCCGGCCGCAGGCTTTCCTGCGGCGGTACCGCCACGTTGCTCAGGGACTTCGAAGGCTTCGCCGTTTCCTCGACGGTGATCATGCTCAATATGCAGGCCCTGAAGGACCTGCCGCGCCCGGTGCAATGGCTGATCTACTATCACGAATGCGGGCATATCCTGTTTGGGCCGAGCGAGACCGCCGCCGACTGCTATGCGGTGCGGCGGGCAAGGCGCGAAGGTTGGCTCAACCAGCAGGCGCTTGAGGATATTTGCGCCGTCTTCAACATCGCCGGCCACGGCCCGGTGCACCCGGACCCCGAGGACCGCTGCAACCAGCTCAGGCAATGTTTCGCCAAGAAGGGCACCGTGACCTCGCGCTGACAGCGGCAGATAGTCTCGCGGGATTGCGTGGACCTTGGCCTCGCCCTAGAGTACGAATCGACATGCGGGACGGACGGGCGAGCCTGTGGTTGGCGCTGACTGGCGCCTTGGGACTTGCGCTTTGCGCGGTGCAAGCCACCGCTGTCCGCGCTCAGGATTGGTCCGGCAGCACCGAAGGCTCGACGACCAGCGGCCCGACCGTCGAAGATTACCTCAAGGAAGCCGGTCCCGACGCCAAGCTGGTCAATCAAGGCGCGTTGAAGATCGACGGCAGGCCGGTGAATTGCGGCAAGCGGCCGACGGTGCTGAACTCCAATTTCGACAGCTGGGGCGGCGCCTTTCCCGGCTTCGTCATCCTCAACACCAAGAAGATCGCCGGGCTCTCCACCCCGGTGAAGCTCTATGTCTACAGCCACGAATGCGGCCATCAGTTCGAAGGTCCGGACGAGACCAAGGCCGATCTCTTCGCCATCCGCCGCGGCGTGACGCGGGGCTGGCTCGACGCCGTCGGCATGGAGGACATCTGCACCTTCATCTCGACGCTCAAAGGCGATGGGGTGCATCCGCCAGGGCCGGAGCGCTGCGAGACCATGCGCAAATATTATCGTGAGCTGGTCGTGACTGAGAGCCAGAAGACAACCTCGACGTCGGCGCCGCAGCCGCAGACCTTGGGGCCCGCGCAGTAGCGGCGCGTGCGCATAGGCCCCGGCACTTTGTGATGGAGGGCAAAATGCGAATGCGCGTGATTTTGGCGCTGTTGGCGCTTGGTTCATGTGCTGCTCTTGGAAGCCTGGTCGTCCCGGCTTCACCCCTTGGGGCCAAGCCCTCGCCGCTCGGCGAAGTTTATCGGGGTGCTGCGCTTCCCTTTAGCCACCCCGCGAAGCACCTCGCCTGCGTCCAGCCGCCGTCCGCATGCTCGAGCAACAGCGATTGCAGTTGCAGCAATTGTTGCGCGCAATTCGGCGACCAGCAAGTTTGCCAGCCGAGCTGCTGACGCCTAGAGCATGATCCGGAAAAGTGGGAACCGGTTTTCCGATAAGATCATGCTCAAACAGATGCTAGAGCGCTATCGCGATTCGATCTCAGGCGATAGCGCTCTAGAAGATCCAGGCGATCATCAGCCAGAAGATCAAGAAGAACAGCAGAAAGCCGGCGATGGTGAAGGGCAGCTCGCCGAAAATGGCGTCGCCGCCGGACACCACCGCCATGATGAGGATCACGACGAGAGACAAGAGATGACAGCAGCGCCCTTGAGGCCGAGACCTGCCGAGAACGGGTCTGACTGCCCGATCCCCAGGATGTAGTAGAGGCCTGCGCCGCCGATAACGATCAGGAGCAGGATCGCGAGCGCAGCGGCAAGCAGAAGCCGCGCCGCTTCCTTGCGGTCGCGATGGTCATGGTCGCTCGGCATGCTGTCTCAGTCCTTATCGTCCCGCTCCGCCTGCGCCTTGGAGATGGCCTCCCTGATCGTGCCCGGGTCGGGCATGTCGGCCACGGTGAACTCCGGTTGGTCGCCGGCGGTGGAGACCTGGATGGTCCCCACCCCGAGAATGCGGTTGATGAAACCCTGCGTCACGTGCACCGAGCGGATATGCTTGAGTGACACCGAGGTTCGGTCCTTGCTCAGGATTCCCTTCTCGTACGTGAGCTCGCTCTCGGTGACGGTGAGCGCCGTCTGGTGCGTGTGGATGTACCAATAGAGGAGCAGGAGGATCCCGATGCCGAAGGCTGGGATCAGGATGACCGCGCCGATGAACCAGAAGGGATGCGCCCGGAACATCGCCGGATGCGCCTCATAGACCACCGTGTCCGCCATCGCTAAAGCTCCCTCACCCCCCAATCGCCCGGCGGACCTTAGTCCCGCGCCCTTCCGGGTGAAAAGCAGAGAAATCCTAAGGTGGGGGCCAGGCGACTGGAAAGCTCGCACCGGGGAGGCTACATAGCGT